>MWCX01000086.1 GCA_002070265.1 Bacteroidetes bacterium ADurb.Bin174
ATCATTTTTCGCGTTCGCGGATGAGTGGAAACAATCACGGGAAAACCATAGTGTTCCGCAATCAAATTGAGAATTTCCACCAAATGAAAGAAATTCTTTTCCGAATTGATGTTTTCTTCCCGGTGCGCCGAAACCACAAAATATTTTTCCTTTTCAAGTCCCAATTGCTCCAAAACCGGGGATTGTTGAATTTTCGGCAGGTAATGCATCAGCACCTCATACATCGGACTGCCCGTTTTGATGATCCGGTCGGCCGGCAACCCTTCCCGCAGCAGGTATTCTCGCGCAATGGAGCTGTACGTAAGATTGATATCTGCAATATGATCCACGATTTTGCGGTTGCTTTCTTCGGGAACGCGCTGGTCGAAACAACGATTGCCCGCTTCCATGTGGAAGATGGGAATATGTCGTTTCTTGGCTGCAATAGCGCAAAGGCAGGAGTTGGTATCACCCAGCACCAGGAAAGCATCCGGTTGCTCTTTTTCCAGCACCGGATCGATGTTGATCAGTATTTGTCCCGCCGTTTCGGTGGCATTTTTCCCAGCCGCATTCAAGAAGTAATCCGGCTTGCGCAATCCCAGATCCTCGAAGAAGACCTCGTTCAGCTCATAATCATAGTTCTGCCCGGTATGCACCAACACATGCTCAATCGCTTCCGATGCATCCAGCTTCTGCAACACGCAGGCTAACCGGATAATCTCCGGACGGGTACCCACTACCGTCAATACTTTTAACTTCTTCACTATATGCTATTATTTTGATTCTTATTTGATGATGTCAAACCAGGGGAGGTAAAATGAACCTCTACCAGCGGTAATGAATAGTATATTATTTGTAAATAATGACATTATTTTATTAGATTTTCAATCTTACTTATCCAGTCATTAAAATGCTTGCAACACGCCCTTAACTTATCCAGCCCGATATCTTCTGCAATAAGTGGACCAACTTGTGCTTTCTGTCCCCCGTACTCGGGCACATGTTTAATTATTCTTTTTGATGGAGACGTAGTCGGTTTCTCATTAATTTCCTCAGGATTCATTCTGTCAATTTCCTGGGTCAACTTTTCAACTCCTCGAGTCCTTTCAGGATACATTTGAATTAATCGATGCGGTTCACATAGCAAAAAAACCTCAAATTCATGAAGTTGCACATACGGTATAAACCTGGAGTGATTGATATCTCTCCCAATAGCCTCTTCAAGCTTTTCTATTTTGCGGTAAGGATTCTTAATTCGTTGAATGTCTGTACTGTATGGGCTGGCGTTATCTTTAGGAAAGCCATATAAATCTACCATACTTGTATAGTAAGTATTTTGTTTGTCCCTATCACTTTCGATCCACCTGTTTATATCATTTTTAAACATACTATATTTAAGAACACCACCCTTGGCAGGCTTATTCCCCGTTTTATTCCAACCTGTTCGTATCTTACGCGTATAAACGTAAATCCCCATAGGTGCAAAATACCCACTTAAAACATTCTTTACAAAAGCTTCCTCCGTGCTACCTTCAGCAATGATATTTAGATTAATCATGGGCGTCCTCCAATAATATTTTTCTCCCAAATCTCACCTGTTGTAAACTCATCCAAATAAGATGCTAAAGATTTTTGATCAGGACGTGAATACACGGAGGCTCTGTTTTTTCTTTCGATAACGACCAGCTCATGTACATCAAAGTTATTTACCATACTAACGGACTGTGTTGCCACGAAAACCTGACAATGCAACGAAGCCGATTTTATTAACCCTGCGATCAGGTCTATGGCACTGGGGTGCAATCCCAACTCCGGCTCATCCAAAAACAATACAGTGGGTAAATCTTTAGGATTCTGTGCCAATAAACTCACGAGAGCAATACATCTAAGCATGCCATCCGAAGCCTGTCCGGCATTAAATACTTTATTGGTTCCATTTTCCTTCCAGCGCAGTAATACTTGTCCAAATTCCTCATACAACTCAAAATCATCAAAAAATGGAAGAATAAGCCTCAGGTATTTCACGATACGAAAATAATACTGTTTATCCTCTCTTTCGATTCGATATAGAAAACTAGCTAAATTTTCACCGTTCTGTTTGAGCCATCTGCCATCAGATGCTGACCATTTCAATCGCATGGGTGATGTGTCACTGGTATTGTGAAACTGGTAGACTATTAATTTTTTAAGTAAATTTAAAATGGAAGTTGCCGTTTTGTTAGTCACTTCAGGCAATCTTGCCTCATCATGACCAACGCCACACGAGCTCCAAGCAATATTTTGTTCTAATATCCCTTTTTTAATAAACCTGTATTTTTCTTCTTTAAAAACAAGCCTGTCCGGTTTTGCAAACATCAGGCTAAACTTATATTCATTTACACCACTTGTTGTTTCAATCTGAATTTCACCATCAATTGATTTAGTTATGTCAATGCCATCATATAAAATATCATTAGCACCACCCAGGTACGACACATGTTCCTGAAGCTTTCCATTTGAATTCAGCATCCAGCTCAAGAACTTGAAAAAAGATATAAAATTACTCTTTCCTGAACCGTTTGGACCAATAAATATATTAATTGGTCCGGGTTCAAAGTTAACTATCGATTCAATCGATTTATAACCTTTTATAGTAAATGATTTTAATTTGATTTTCTGCATAACTTCAATTTATCTCAACAAAGATAACAAACTCTTTTTTTGGAGATGCTTTTCACAAGTGAAAGTTAGTATTATTATGTGTAAACTTTTCTATACAGTACATGTTTAAAAAACTCATCCATATTATTTTTAGTCCACTGTTCCTGAAAATCGTCCATTTCTTTTAAGGTAAAAGATACAATGTGATCATTTTGAAAGGATAATCCAGATGCTACTACCAAAGAATCCCAAACATTTTCACTGACATCAGGATAAAATATCTGTTTTATGCAGTTCCGATTCTATTCTATTCTATTACATAAGCGTATTGCTTTGTCATTTTCATACTGCTCATCACACAACAAAGCATGGTTATGTAAGAAAACCAAAATCTCTTTTAAAGTCATGAGTCGACTTTAATTTTATTAATTTATCACGTAAAAGTAAATGACTACCTTTTTAAACTTTAAAATTGTCACTATTTAAAGTGAACTCAATCTAACAAAATTAAACCGGCAGAAAATAAGTATCCGGCTTCTCGGGATCGAATACCTCATTTGCCCACATGATAGTCACCATATCCGTATCGCCTAAATTCTCAATGTTGTGCGTATAGCCAACAGGGATATCCACCACCTCCAATTTATCGCCAGAAACATAATATTCATGAATCTCTTTCTCATCGATTTTACGGAAACGGATCACCCCTTTGCCACTTACGACCAAAAATTTTTCATTCTTTGTGTGATGCCAGTGGTTTCCTTTGGTAATGCCCGGCTTGGAAATATTCACCGACACTTGTCCCCGATCGGGCGATTTCAGGAATTCGGTAAAGGAGCCCCGCTGATCGACATTCATTTTCAACGGATAAGAAAAATTGTTTTCGGGCAGATAACTTAAATAGGTGGCATACAATTTTTTGGTAAAAGCATCCCCAATGTCGGGCACCTGCAAATTTCGGCGACTTTCACGAAACGAATAAATCAATTCGACGATTTCGCCCAGCGAAATATTATATTCTATTGGCACTTTGCAATACTTCCCTTCTCTCATGGGATTGCCTGCCAATGCCGAAATCAATTCGTCCACCACATCATCGATATAAACCAACGTCATCATCACGTTGGGATCATTTACCTGTATCGGCAAGTCGTGAGCGATGTTGTAACAAAAAGTAGCTACGGCACTGTTGTAATTCGGTCGGCACCATTTGCCGAAAACGTTCGGAAAGCGATATACATACACCTTCGCTCCGGTTTCTTCGGCATAGCGAAACAGCAGTTCTTCGCCCGCCTTTTTGGAAACACCGTAAGGATTATCCAGCTCGGCTTGAATGGACGATGCGAGCATGACAGGGCACGTATTGTCGTATTTCTTTAACGTATCCAATAGAACTGACGTAAATCCGAAGTTTCCTTCCATGAATTCCGCCTGTTCTTTTGGACGATTCACTCCCGCCAAGTGAAAAACAAAATCCGCCTTTTGGCAATATTCGTCCAACGATTCCAGATTGGAATCTACATCGTATGCAAAAACAGTCAAATCAGAAGGAATTCGCTCCTCTTTGGCTTTCCCCTCTTTGATGTTGTTGAGCTGCGCTATCAGGTTTTTGCCGATAAACCCTTTGGCGCCGGTGATGAGGATGTTCATTCTTGTTGATTCGTTGATTCGTTGATTTGTTGATTTGATAATTCGTAACGCGTGACGCGTGATCTGTGACGTGTTACTCGTTACTCGTCACTCGTTACGCAATGACTTTTTTAATCCAATCAACATTTTACGAATATCATCTATTTTAATTGTCAATTCTTTATGTTTTTCTGTTGATATAAATTGCAGATTCAAAGCTATCAATAGCTGAGTTTCTATTTCTGCACTTGAACCTAATGCAATGGAAAGAAACTGATTAAACTCTTTTTGAGATGTTCTTGCAGCTCCTTCAGCGATGTTGGATGGAATGGATACAGCAGCTCTTCGAATCTGGTTAGTCAATCCAAACAATTCGGAATTTGGGAAACTCTCTGTTATTTTATAGATATCAGAAACAAAGTTAATTGCCTTTTTCCAAACATCTAAATCTTTATGCGATTTCATATTCTTATTAGTGACGCGTGACGCGTGATCTGTAACGCGTTACTTGTTACTCGTCACGCGTAATATCCCCCCTCACTTCCTCCAACTTCATCAACAACTTCTTCATCTCCTCCACATTTAGTCGATGGGTATTGTGCGAATGATATTCTTCCACTTTTGTCATATCCTCCACGCCTTCCACAAAATATTTGTCGTAATTCAAATCGCGGTCATCTATGGGGATACGGTAATA
>MWCX01000087.1 GCA_002070265.1 Bacteroidetes bacterium ADurb.Bin174
GCAACGCCAAAAACAGCTTTCCGCATATCGTCATAGCTTTGGATTGTCAGAGGCATTCCAAGCAGTTCCTTTATTCTCAGCACAAAAGGATCTTCACAAAGACTCTATCGTAACACCATTATTTTTCTTGCTCCCGACAAAACAAGATTAATTGAATTAAAACAGGCTGTAAGACTTTATCTTGCATGAAAGTCAATTGTCGATGATAAGATGGCATTAAATCTGGATGCATATCAGTCGGAACAGGCAGAGGGCAAACGTAAATCAGGATTAGATACCATCAAATTGCGTTTACCTGAGACCTTTGTTTGGATTCTCACTCCCTACCAGGAATTAGGCAGCTCTGAAGTACAATGGGATGAATCAAAAATGAATGGTTCAAATCAGGAGGCATATATAAACAGAGTGATGAAGAAACTTACATCTCAAAGTCTGCTTTACAATGATTTTGCATCATCGGAACTTCGCATAAACATGGATAACATCCCTTTGTGGCGTGGTAATGATGTAACCATTCGTCAACTTAGGGAGGATTTTGCAAAATACTTATACTTACCAAAGTTATCATCCGCATACTTACTTCAACAAGCTATTGAATCTGGTTTAAGTTTAATATCGTGGAAGAAGGATTCATTCGCATTTGCAGAGTCATTTGATGAAGAAAATCAAAGATATAGGGGATTGAGAGCAGGGACCACTCACTTAATTGCATTAGACAGCTACGGACTGTTGGTTAAACCCGATTTGGCATATGAGCAAATAGAGAAAGAACGGTTGGAATCAGAAAGTTTAAAAACAGAATCTTCAGGTCAACCTGCTAATAGTTATTCTAATGTCGACAAACCAACTGAAAGATTAAAAACGGGTGAGCCTACTAAAGAAGCTGCACTCAAAACCAGGTTTTTCGGTCATATAGAAACCGATGCTACCAGGTTTTTCAGAACTACAGATGATTTTGAGAAAGAAATACTTAAACATCTTACCTCAGTTCCGGGCACAGAAGTGAAAATCACAATCCACATTGAAGCCAATAATTCCAAAGGATTTAACCAGGATACAGAAAGAACCTTAAAAGAAAATGGAAGAACGTTGGGGTTTGGAAGTATTGAGCTTGAATGAAATGTAAACCAAAAATCTAATACCAATGAAAGAAAATGAAACTGGCTTGCTAACTTGAAAATTGGAACAACAGGTGTTGGCACAACATAGGTTTTAAAAGGGCTCACAAAGGGCTCATCCTGACAGTATTCAATTATACTCATCCAATTATGATCCTGTGTGAATGCAAATCACAGAATAATTTTAATGGGCTCAGTAAGGGCTCACGAACAATTCTGCAAGAGATGAGATTCAAAGTTCTCAGAAACATAATAACAGGCAAAATAATATAGATTCTTTTCACTTTTAGTCCCCTTGTTTGTCCCCTCAAACAAAATCCCCCAACTATCAACATGATAATCAGGGGATTCTTTTTTTAATCTGTTGTCCCACCAGGATTCGAACCTAGACAGGCAGAACCAAAATCTGTAGTGCTACCATTACACCATGGGACAGAATGTCTTTTTTAAAGCGGTGCAAAGATACAACGGTTTTTTAAAACTTACAAATTAATATTCTAAGGACAGTTGTGTGAAGCAAAAAAATTAAATTATACACATCAATCTGCTCCAAAACCTCCTTCCAGGTCAAATTCATCTTCACCTTCACCTTCACCTCTCTCCCGCATTTTCATGTTGTTTTTAGGCATCATATTTCCGAAATTCCATGTGGCAGTCAGCCCTATCATCCTGCCGGAGAAATAACTTTCCGATCGTTGATAGAAGTTATCGCCCCAAGTCACGGAGCTTCTTTTACGGGTGTTGAAAATATCACGCACCGAAAAATTCAAACTTAATTTCCTGTTGAAAAAACTTTGTCGCAACCCCAAATCCACGGCGTAGGAAGCAGTTTGTTTGCCTTGAGCAATCAGTCGCGGTGCTGAATAGTAACCTGTCAACTGACCGTAAGTATTTTTTCCAAAAATAACATTAGCCATCACCCTCGCGCTCCACGTGAAATTTTTTTGTTCGGGTGTTGTAATCACAATAGAGGTATCATATGGGTTATTGTAAGTAGAGGCATTTAATTTATTGTAATACAAGTTTAAAGAAGAGGTGAGATTAAGCATCTTAAATAAATTATTTTTTACCACGAACTCCATTCCGGTATTTGATGATTTGGTAACATTCATATAAGAGCTTTCCATAACCTGCCCGTTCATAAAGCTCACCCGTTCTATCACATTGTCTGTAAATCTATAATAAATACTTGAAGAAATAGAGTGGTTATCCCATAACTTCAGGTAGTTCAATTCCATCACCGAAGAGTATTCAGGAGATAGTTCCAGGTTACCGTAACTGATATTGGTTGAGTCGGAGTAATTGCGGAAAGGATTGATATAACGACCACGCGGGCGACTGACCCTCCGGCTTGCATTCAACTGGATCTCATTGTTTTTAGGTAAGGTATAAGAGGCAAAAAAACTGGGGAAGAACTGCCATTCTTCTTTTGCTCCGTAATCAACCCTTTGCGTTTGTCCGGTGTTATCTTTAGTTTCATTGATGGGATGACGCCGGAAATACTCGGTTCTTAAGCCTCCTTGCAGACTTAAATTTTTAATTCTGCTGCCGTAAGTTACATAAGCTGCATGTATCTGTTCATTATACTTAAATTCATTGTAGTAGGAATATAAAGGCTGATTTTTTAAAAAATCTTCGGCTGTATTAGGACCAAAGCGGTCTTGTAGGGTACTTTGCCAACCCGCTTCCAGGCGGTCGTTTTCTGAAAACTTTTGTGTGTAATCTAATTTATATTGCCATTGTTTATTTTGTCCCTGGTGGTACTGAACCATGTAGGCTGTGGTATCTTCCGTATTTTTTTCCTGCTGTAAATAAGTCTCATTGCTTTTCATATTGAAATTGGAATAAGACAAACTTGACATCAAATTAGAACCATTGGCATCTATGTCCCATTTATAATCCAAGCTCAAATTCATGCCCGGACGTTTATTGGTGCTAATGTTTTCACGCGTATAATCCCTTAAAGTATTGCCTGATAACCAATCTGTCAAAGTGTAGCTGAAATTAGTGGTGCCGCCCCCTGCGCCTATCATGCCAAAGCCTGATAAGCCAATGGTGTGTTTGTCATTGATGTGATAATCCACACCGGCGCGGGTAAACAAGCCCTGATATCCAAAGCTATTTTGATTGGATTGCTGTAATACGGTCATGGTGTCCGTATTGTTTAAGGTATAGCGATCGGTTTGTCCACCTCCTAAAAAATTCATTCGCCGGAAACCCATATTAAGGTACGCATCAAACTTTCCGCTGTTATAGTTTAGGTTCACGCCGGCGTTGTAGCCTGGCGTTGAACCCTGTGACCACATCGTACCTAATGAAACACTGCCGTAATAACCACCTTTTCTGTCCTTCTTCATGACTAAGTTGATGATGCCGGATGTTCCTTCAGGATTGTATTTGGCTGATGGATTGGTCATAATTTCAACGGACTCAAGGCTTTCAGCAGGCATTTGCTGTAAGATTTGTGCCCTGTTTTCTTCTGTCAAACCGGATGGCTTCCCATTGATCCAAACTTCCACGTTGGAACTGTTGCGCAAAGAAATATTACCTTCGTTATCCACATCTACGGAAGGTATATTTTGTAGAATTTCCGTTGCCGAACCTCCGGCAGAAGCTATGTTTTGATCTACGGAAAAGACTTTTTTATCAATCTCAAAACGCATCTGTGTGCCTTGTCCTACTACCTCGATTTCCGACAAAGATTTACTGTCTTCCATTAACTTGATCAAACCCATATCCAGAGCTTTATCACTAACTTTTAGCGGTATTTCAATCGTGTTGTAACCCACAAAACTGATGCGTAACAGATAATTTCCACTGGGAATATTAAGAAGCTCAAACCTGCCTTTTTCATCAGATACAACTCCTGCAGCCGGGGTAACATCTGTTTCTTTTATCAAAACTACATTGACAAAATCCAGTGGTTTTTGCGAATTTCCATCAACAATGCGACCTCGAATGGTTTGTAAAGCGAAGGAGGGAAAGAGAATTACGGAAAAAATGGTGAAAATTATTAATCGTTTCATTGCTCAAGTTTAAACTTCAAAATCTTCCTTTTGGGAAGATTTTAAGGCTATGATTATTTTTAATATGTTAAATTATCTTGACTTGTTTCTGTAGATGGCAACAGATGATTGCTACTCAAAATTCGGCAATAAGTATTTGTCCCGGGATTCAAGTATCTTGTTTACATTATTCACCTCTAAGAAAGTCGTTCCAAAGCCTTCTCCAAAACTTCCGCTCAGATAGCAAACAAGGTTATCCCGTTGAATCCAACCCCATTTCAACATATGTTGAAGGGCTTCGATAAAATATTGTTGTGTATTGCCGGTTCCTTCCTGGTAGAACGGATTAACTCCATAGGAAAGAGCCAACTCACGAGTTGAACGCTCGTGATAGCAAATAGCCACCACCGGAACAGCACCTCTATAAGCCGCTAAATATCGTGCGGTGCGACCGCTGTAAGTATCTGTAATAATAGCTTTTGTCTCGAGCTGAAAGCTGGCTTCTACTGCTGCATTGCTTAAAAAGGAAGTTATATCATGTTTGTCAATGGGAATTGGAATGTTATTTTCAACCGATTTGGTTTTTTCTGATTCTCTGGCAATGCTTGCCATAGTCCTGACAGCTTCAACCGGATATTTCCCTTGGGCAGTTTCACCACTAAGCATCAGTGCATCAGTGCGGTAATAAATAGCATTGGCAACATCGGTTACTTCAGCACGGGTTGGTCTCGGATTATGAATCATCGAATGCAACATTTGCGTAGCAACAATAACCGGTTTTTTGGCACGCACACATTTACGGATCAGTTTACGCTGAATACCGGGGATTTTTTCTTGTGCCACTTCAATTCCCAAGTCGCCGCGGGCAATCATCACACCATATGCATGTTCAAGTATTTCGTCAATATTGTCAACACCTTCCTGATTTTCAATTTTGGCAATGATTTTAATCTGACTGTTGTGTTCATTCAATATTTGTTGAATATCAATGATGTCTTGCTTATTCCTCACAAATGAATGGGCAATAAAATCAAGATCCTGCTCAATGGCAAAAAGGATGTTCCGCCTGTCTTTTTCAGTCAATGAAGGTAAATTGATGCGTACACCCGGTACATTTACGGTTTTACGACTTCCCAATATTCCATCGTTACGTGCCGTGCAAATTACATAACCTCCCGCTTTGGATTCAACTTTTAAATCAATCTCTCCGTCATCAATTAAAATATCATCTCCTATGTGCAAATCGCGAACGAAGTGAGGATAACTGACATATATCTTTCCTTGTACGGATATGCCGTTGGGATCACCTTTTACTTTTACGGTATCACCTGCTTGTATTTCGATGTGATCATTCTCTGCAACTGTCGTGCGGACTTCCGGTCCTTTAGTGTCAATCAATAATGCAATATGCTTGCTGACTGCCCGTACATTGTTGATGATTTTTAAGAATCCTTCTCGTTCAAGATGAGCGGAATTCATTCGAACCACATTCATGCCTTCTTCAAATAAGGCACGTATAAAAGCCTCATCACAACGTTTATCGCTGATGGTCGCAACAATTTTTGTGGCTTTTGTCATATAATATTTATAAAAAAGATTCGATAGCCAATCGGTATGAGTCTAATCCAAATCCAAGGATACATCCCTTGCAAACTTCGGAGAGATAAGAAGAGTGCCGATAAGCTTCTCGTTGATACACATTGGAAATATGGACTTCGATTGCCGGCGTTTTTATCGCGCGGATAGCGTCGGCAATAGCAATTGAGGTGTGGGTATAAGCTCCTGCGTTGATAATGATGCCATCGAAATCAAATCCTACCTCATGTAGTTTATTGACAATTTCTCCTTCTACGTTTGATTGGAAATAAGACAATTCAACTTGAGGATATTTGGTTTTCAGTTCGTCAAAATAGACTTCAAAAGATTGATTGCCATACACAGACGGTTCTCTTTTGCCCAACAAGTTCAGGTTAGGACCATTGATGATTTGAATGCGCTTCATTGTTACAGAATTAATCATTCGGCTGCAAATGTATAAAAAAATAAGATAGCCCGGATTGTCAGACTATCTTATTTAAGAATTATCATTATTTCTTTAAACTATTGCAGAAAAATTTCAAGTTTTATGGTAGAATCTTTACAGGGACATTCTCAGTCCTGTGTTCAAGCTAATCAAAACAGGCAATTCTTTACGAATGCTGTACGGTTGTTCGTTTTCGAAATAGTATGCCACCTTCGGATCAAAAAACAGGGAAACATGCTTGTGTATGGCATAGCTAACACCAACAGTTCCATTGAGCGACCATTGCAAACCGTTAATTTCTGTGCTTGCCACACTCTTGACCCGGGCATCTTCTACTTGCTGGTATTGCCTGAAGTCTGTTCTCAGCCCTTTTTCCAACATACCTCCGGCAGATATGTATATTTCCCAATGATTGGTTTGCAACAAGGAAGTCACCAAGTTTGCCGGTATTCCAAGATAATGCAAATCAATAGCTGCCTTGTTGGCTTCACCCATGGGGCTGCCACTCAAACGCGTTTGTAAATAGTTATACACTACGCCACTTTCCAAAGCAAAAATATTACTCACGGGTACTCTGACATTCAATTCAGTAGATAAGGGTGGTAAGTATTCTTTGTTTCTGAAATCATTGGGTGTAAGTACCCTGCCCACTGTAGTTGGCACATCAACCAATTCCTGATATCTGTAAGTGCGCGATCTGGGTGTGATGGTGGCAGACGAACTGCCGACACCGGAGCCAAATGATGCTGCAATCATCAGGTTCCTTTTTTTCTTTTTGTGTACGGATTTAGTCCAATCGGGATGTGTTTGTGTAGGAAGTGTCTTCAATTTGACATCTTTATCCTGTTTCACAGGCTCTTCAGTAGCTTTCGGCTTGGCTGGTTCTTCTGCAGTTTCTTTAGAAATAACTTCCAGAGTGTTTTCTGTTACAGTAATTTTCGGTTCAGATTGCACGACTAAAGCAGTTTTTTCTTTAGCATCAATATCTTGAGCATTATCTGCATAAAGCGCTTCTTTCGGAGTTTGGATTGTAGTGCTGTGCGTTTTTGCCGGTTTTTCATCTGAAATAATAGTTTGTTCAGATGATTCAATTTCAGCTTCGATAGTTGGATCGGTTGTTTCGTCAGCTTGGTCGGTTTCTACATATAGTTGTTCCGTCTTTTCAATCAGTTCTGTTTCGTTCATATGGGAATAAAAGAAATTCCCGACCGAGATCAACAATGCCAATCCGGCAGCAACAGCCACAGAAACGTATAACCATGCCGGCATCAGCGGTTTGGGCGGCTGAATACGCTTCTCAATACTTTCCCACAGATGCTCATCCACAGGCATGGAATGATTTTCCAGCTTGTCTTTGATCTGTTTGAGGAAAGGATCAGGTGCCTGATTGTAAGTTTCTTTTTTCATTTTCTTGTAAAAGTTCTATAGCATTCTGTAAATATTTTCGCGCTCTTAGAAAGAGTGTTCTTGAATTCACTTCCGTTATTCCAATGAGTTCTGCAATTTCAGCATGTGTGTAACCTTCAATGACATACAGGTTGAAAACCGTGCGGAAATTTTCCGGCATATCTGCAATTAAGTTCATCAGTTCATCAGCAGACATTTTGTCGATTACCGAAACATCCGGTTGCTGAAGATTATATCCCACATCATCAATAGGATTACTCAATTTCAAAGCGCTCTTTTGCCTCAGGTATTCTAAGCAGGTGGTAACAAATACTCTTCTTACCCACCCTGCAAAGGCTCCAGTTCCGGCATACATGTCTAATTTTAAAAATAACTTGATGAAACCGTCTTGCAACATATCTTTTGCGGTTTCTTTGTCTCCGACATACCTCCAACATACACTCATCATCATAGGTGCATAACGCTCATAGATTAACTTTTGAGCTTTTGCATCTCCTTTCTTTGCTGCATCTACGATTTTCAGTTCTTCGTCGAAGCGTTTTTCAGACATGTATGCTAATGATGATTAAAGGGTTAAAAAAGTTGCAAGCAGGTTGCAAATTTACATGATTTTATGCATAAAGTTATCATTTCAGCCATTTATCTAACCAACTGAAAAATGTTCTTTGCCATAAAATTGCATTTTGCGGCTTGGCAATCCAGTGATTTTCATCCGGATAAATTAATAATTGCGCCGGCACATTGTTCAGTACGGCTGCATTGAAAGCAGCCATACCCTGTGATGCTAAGATACGATAATCTTTTTCCCCATGGATGATCAAAATCGGTGTATCCCATTTATCTACCGTACGATGTGGCGATGCAGCATAAGTACGTTGTGCTGTTGCATTGTCTTTTTCCCAATATGCTCCTCCCATATCCCAATTGGCAAACCACATTTCTTCTGTTTCCAAATATTGCTGTTCCAGATTAAAAATACCGGCGTGAGCAATAAATGCTTTGAAACGTTTCTCATGATGACCGGCTAACCAAAATACTGAAAATCCTCCATAACTTGCTCCTACACAGCCTAATCTGTTCTTGTCCACATAAGGCTTTTTAGCCATATAGTCGATGGCAGTCAGGTAGTCTTTCATATTCTGTCCGCCGTAGTCACCGCTGATTTGCTCCAGCCATTCTTGTCCAAAGCCATACAATCCCCTGCGGTTGGGCGCTACGATAATATAATCGTTGGCTGCCATCAGTTGTAAATTCCAGCGATACGACCAAAACTGACTGACAGGATATTGCGGTCCACCCTGACAATACAGAATGGTAGGGTATTTCTTGTTGGGGTCGAAATGAGGTGGATACACCACCCACATGTGCATTTGTTGCTTGTCGGTAGTCGTTACCCATTTTTCCTCAATTTTGCCCATTTCCAATTGCTCCAGGATGGATTTATTTTCATAAGATAGTTCCGTTTCTTCACCGGTTATGGGGTTAATGGCATATATCTCATGTGGTTTGTTCATGGAGCATTTGATACCGATTAATTGATTGCCGGCATATTGAATTGATTGATAATCATGTACACCTTCTGTGATTTTTACAATTTCACTTGTTTCGATATCAGTTTTATAGATTTGTGTAACAGCATGCCATACACTTACAAAGTAAATGCTTTTGCTGTCTGCCGACCATGACAAAGATTCGGCACTTTGGTCGAAAGCAGCAGTTAAATCATGTTTTTCTCCAGTTTCTAAGTTCAGGATAAATAAACGTTGCTTGTCTGATTCATAACCATCCCGCTCCATGCTTGTCCATGCTAAATATTTTCCGTCCGGAGAAAATACGGGATTCATATCATAACCCATCATACCTTCGGTCATGTTGGTGGATTTGCCTCCATGCAAATCGTAAAAATAGATGTCCGTATTGGTAGAAACCGCATAATCTTTTCCGGTTTTTTTGCGACAGGAGTAAGCAATGGTATTGCCATCAGGACTCCAGGCTAATTCCTTTATGCCACCGAATGGCTTGGACGGACATTCATACGGTTCTCCCTCTAATATATCGACTTCATTGGATATATTCTGCCCGTCAAAATCAGCTACAAAAGGGTGGGGAACAGTTTCTAACCATTCATCCCAATGCTTGTACATTAAATCATCGATCAACCTGCCGGAAGCTTGGGGTAAATCGGGATGTATATCTTTGATGGCAGCTTTTATTTTTAGGTCAGCTATCAAGATGACTTTCCGCTCGTTCGGTGAAAATAAAAAGCCTTTTATGCCTCCTTCTCTGTTCGTGATCTGACGGCGGTTTTTACCTTTTGCATCCATCATCCACAGTTGCGGACTCCCGCTTTCATCTGAAACATAAGTAAGGCTTTTGCCATCCTTCATCCAATGTACAGAGCCTTCATGGGCGGTAGTTTGAGTTAATTGACGTTGATTTGATCCGTCAGCACCCATGGTAAAAATATCCGTATTGCTTTTATTTTCTGCGATACTATAGTAAGAGACCGTATAGACAATTTTATCATTATCAGGTGAAAGGCTAAAACCGCCGACCCTGCCGAAAGCCCAGAGTGTTTCCGGCGACAAGATCCCGTTTTCAATTTGTGGGTTTTGTTTGCCAATGACCTGTTTGTCAAATCGATAGTTGCAGGAAGTTGAAAAAATAACAGCAGACATGAATAAGATGGTTATATAACGTGACATAAATAATTTACAATTTGTAGTTTTTACGAACTACAAAAATACAAAAATATGTGGTTTGAGGAAATGCGATATCACGCTATTTCAAAAGCGACTACAACCAAATAGCATCCTCCGCTGTAAGAAGGATAAACAGCGCTATTATCAGGATGGTATAGTGATTATTCGTTGAGTTATTTTTTTGATCAGGGATTAATTTGTATTGCTGTTCCAATTACTAGGAGCAGGAATATCAGTTATAGTTACAGTAGAAGGAAATGTACTGCTGTTTTGGGCATAATACCTGATTGTTTTAGACATGAGATAGTATAATGCCTGAGATATATATTTCGTACTGCCTATGGTAGAATAATTCGGAACATAATTATTTTGTTCAATGAAGTTTGCATTGGATTCACCTTTTGCTAAGATATCTGCTTTTGCAACAGTTCCACTTGAAACTCCTTGTGGTGAAGGAGGTTTATTTATATTTCGAATGATTGATATGATTTGTGGAGGAGTTGCTCCTTCACCTTTTTGGTTAAACCATCTCAACCATCTTGACATCATAAAATAAAATTCGGCTGCATTAACTTTTAAATTTCCATTTTCATCAGCGTTGATCAACAATGGAATTTGTTGGTTGGTATCAATATAATTAGCAGCATAAATTGCCATATCCAGGAATTTAAGATTTGTAATATCAAGAGATTCTTCCGGGGTTGCTTGCGGATTATAAAATAATACACTGTCCACTTCTGTTAGTTTGTGTTTACCAATAGTAACACCATTGCTAATTACGTACATTGTGTCGTTTTGAGCCTGTATCAGCAATGTCATGAATAATATTCCTATGATTGAAATTATTTTTCTTTTCATTGTAATAGTCGTTTGTGTGTTATTCTTGATTAATTTTAATTGATAGGATTTATAAGTATTTTAAAAATCTGTAGATTTATTTTAATCGGATCATCAGTCGATTTTTATTGTTCACCCACGAGGTTTCAAATGAAGCTGTTGTATATTTTACAGCTCCTCGGGCCGGATCATTTACCACAACACATTTAACGGAGCCATCAGTTGTTGCTTCCAATCCTACCACCACGACATAGTGTCCGTAACTTCCGGTATAAGCCGGATTATTGCTCGGATAATACCGGGGATAACTGTTACCCAGGATTTGAATATTGGCTATAACAGGATGTCCGGCTGCAATAGCCTTTTTTAAATTATCCCAGCCATATTGTGTAACTGTCGAACTAAAACCATAATGTTTTGCAGCCGCGATGATGGCATTGGGTGCCACTCCATCATAATACGGGCTATCTCCCCAGGATGCCATGTAATCTGAAATTTGACTTACTGTTTTTGATGTCCCGTAATATTCCATTACCATTTTTAATGATGTCGGACCACAAGTGTATGCATCCGGTTGTTCGTATGATGGTACGTTCAAGGTTCTGTTCCAATCATATCCGGATGGCGGTGAACCTGGTGTTGGCCAGTCATTAGGTGCGGCAACTTCAACTAAGTTGGTATATTCAGGAAGGGTATAATTATTTGCACTAAACCATCTGATGGTCTTTGCCATGGCATGAAAAAATGCTACCGGAGAATATTGAACTGAATTTACGGTCATGTAATTTGGGACATATCCTCGTTCGGCAATAAGATTTGCATTTGATTCTCCTTTTTCAAGCATGTCGGTTTTTGTAAATTGTCCACTCATACTTCCCGATGGAGTAGGTGGAGGATCTATGTCCCTTATAATTTTTACAGGTGGAAGTGGTCTTGCTGTTTCTCCTTTTGTTTTTATCCAACGTAACCATCTTGACATCATATAATAAAATTCAGCGGCATTTACACTTCTGGTTTGACTTGCATCTGTATATATAATTGCAGGGATTTTTTGATTGGCATCGGTGTAATTCGCAGTTCTTGTTGCCATATCAAAAAACTGTTCGCTCTCAATATTAAGTGTGTCAATTTGAGTCGGGAGTGCCGGTTGATAAAAGACTATACTATCAATATCGTTAATTTGATATTTACCTACTTCTATCCCTCCTCCGTACACATACATCGTATCATTTTGTGATTGTACCATACAAATAGATGTAGTTAAGGCCAAAAGTATTAATATCTTTTTCATTTGTATTTATTTTGTACAATTATAAACATTGTAAATTCATGTATGAAAAATCATTATAGTTTAGTAAACTTTAATGTTTCAATTTTTTCTCCATTGTTTATTATACAGAGATAGAAGCCTTTTTTCAGATTTGAAACATCTGCATGAAAATCAATTGATTTATCGTTAATTGATTCATAATGAAGTATTTTTCCATCTAATGAAGAGATTTGAATATTTCCTGAAAACAATACCGGAAAGCGTAGATTCAAAGTATTCAGTACCGGGTTAGGAAATAAAATTGTTGTGGTGTTTATCTCAATGGATTCATAGGTTGATAAATTAGCTTCAAAATTCAGATAACGAATATCAGATAACAAATAACTGTTTGAAGTTCCGCTTGTTTTATTGATGTGGATATTATTGGATGAGAAAGTAAGTTTCCTGATATCCTGTAATGCATAATAATGGTCGTTATTGTTTTTATCTCTGATGTTTATAGTTTTTGTTGCTTGAGTTTCAATCAATCCTCCAAGGCATAATATAAGTAATAAAATGGTTGATATGTTGAGTTTCTTTTTCATGATTTTGATTTTTTATAAATTATTTTTTTAATATCATTTTATGTGTTGAATTTTTTCCTCCCATATTTAATTTATAAAAATACAATCCGGCAGGCAGACTACTCCCGTCAAAAACTACCTTATAATCCCCGGGATTCATTTTGCTGTTAATTTCTTCTCTGATAAGTTTACCTTGTGCATCATATATGTTAAGTGAAACGGTACAGTGTTCTGTTAATTTAAATGAGATTTCAGTAGTTGTGTAAAACGGATTAGGGAAATTTTGATTCAACGGTGCAAAATCATAAACAGTGACTACGGTTGTTAATATTTCTTCAAACTTTGACTTTACAACAGCCCAACCATCAGTTGTAATGGCGCCATATCTGAAAATCAGGACACCATGAGAGCCACCTTCCATTGAATACGAAATTTGCTCTCCTAATTCAGTAGGGGTAACATTATCAAAAGCCTGTACACCTGTTGAAATTTTACATGTTGAAACAACGCGATTAATTGCGCTTTGCGTTACGCTTTTCAACCAGCTTGTATTTTGTCCATAACTTTTAAAATAAGCCATTGGACTAATCATGTCTAAAAGAGTTGAATGTTCTGTATAATTCTGTCCATAATGTACGTCAGACAGGTTCGGACTGTAGGCACCATCAGGCATATATGCAGCAGTTAGTTTGATACCGGGCTTTATTTTCCCGATGGTATCTCTGATGGCTGAAATATATTCAGCAACCACATTTTTTCTCATGTTGGTCCAGGTGACAACATCAGGGTCTTTATTCGAATACGCATTGATGAAACCATTACCTTCAGCATTTGCAGCATATGCAGCAGCTGTGTCGAAAAAACCCAACAATCGGGTTGTATCACAACCTAAGGAAGCCGCCTTTTTCAATGAGTAGGTATCAAACGAATATACAAGATGGTCATATCTTATATTGTCAAGGTGAATTCCGTCGCAATCAAAATTATTCAGAAAATATCCGATATTGTTTAAAACATATTTTTTATATCCCGGGTAAAACGGATTTACAGCAGAAGTACTCATGCGATAGGGTCTTACGCTTACATCGGGTTTTGGACAATGATAAACATGTGCATTGGGATTTGCATTAACATATGCATCATCTTGAAAAACAATATACCAAAAATGTACCTTGATTGATTTGGCATGAGCACGGGTTATGATATCAGTTATTTTGGTCGCATCGGTTTTTGTTCCACTGGTACCTTTGACTAAGAGATAAATTTCGTTTACGTTATTATCAGCCAGTTTGTTGATAATTGTTTGCGTATTTGAACTTGTAAATGTTTGTCCCCAAATCCATACACCTCTGATAGGTGATTCTTGTGCAAATAATTGGGTGTAATAAATACAAATCAATGTCAAGATAATGTATGCTAATTGTATTTTCCCTTTTCTCATAAAATATTCAATTGTATGGTCGTGTAAGTACTTTCTTTGAATAATGATCAGTCGTTTTAATTTTTAATTAATTTTCCATGGAAATATTGTTCATGGTTGGTGATTAAATCACTTAATAATTTGGCGGTCTCTCAAAACAAATATTAAATTTGAAATACGTACTCATGAGACACCGCCATTTAGATTTAATTTATGCGTAAAAAAGTTATCATTTACGTAACATCATTTTCTTAACGATATTTAAACCATTCATTTCTAAACGATAGAAATAAATACCATCCGACAAACCATTTGCATAAAAGTTTACTTTGTATGTACCCGGTACAAGGTTTTTATTCACCAGTGAAGAAACTTTTCTTCCCAGTGCATCAAACACATTCAATTCAACTTTACCTTGTTTTTCAACTTTAAATGCAATTTCGGTCTGAGTGCTGAACGGATTTGGTAAGTTTTGACTCAATATATCCATATCAGCATGCACATTGTTCAATGCAGTCCATGTCTCAAAAGCTGTTTTGATTGAATTCCATGAACTTGTACTGGTAATGGTATTATAGCTTGCAACAACAATCCCATTTGAACCGGCCTCGATAGCTTTCTCAATTTGTTCAGTTAAAATTTCAGGTGTATAGCCGCTGAATTGAGCAATATAGGTTACTACATCGCATTTGCCATTTACCAACCCCATGATAGTTTGTGTTGTCGTTTTTACCCAATCGGTATTACTTTGTCCGAAACTTTGCATGTGAGCCGACGGCCATACTTCATCCATAAATTCGGTTTGTAAAGTATAATCTTGTCCATAATGACAAAGCGCTGCTTTCCCAAATTCAGGCATGAAAATAGCACTCAATTTGAGTCCGGGACGCACTGCATCCATCGTGTCTCTTATCGCAGTGAGATATTCTGATAGCACTGTTTTTCTCAAGTCATAAAATATATTAACATCCGGATCAGTTCTTGCGTCATACAAATCAATGATGCCATTATTTGTTGCATATGTTGCATAGTTTTCTGCAGTGTTAAAGTAACCCAGCACTTTGAGTGTATCGCATCCCAATTGAGCAGCTCTTTGGTTTGTGTGAGTGTCGAAAGAATACACAAAGTGATTATATCTCAACTGATCTAGAAAAACACCATCAAAATTATATTTTTCTAAAAAGAATCCAATATTATCAACCACGTATTCTTTATATCCCGGATATAACAGATTAATTCTGTTGTCATTCATAGGGTATGGGTTGGGATAAGTAGGCGGTTTTGGATTGTGATAAATACAGGATTTTGGATTTTCATTATAATAATAGGTATCCAAATTCACAACATAACCCATATACACCTTCATCCCAGCACCATGAACTTTGGTGATAAAGTCAGTTAAAGGTGCTTCGGCAGGAAACTCTCCTGCAGCATTTTTAATTTGAATGTACACGTCTTTCACGGCATTTTCTGCCAATTCATTAACGAGTGTTTGATTATCCTCCGTTAAATTGCTTAAAAATACAGTCACACCTTTTACAATGGGTCCGGCTGCTTTTACTGAAAACAAGGTAAAAAACATACATGCAATCATGCATAATGTTACTTGCAGTACTTTCTTTTTCATAATAATTTCTCCTATTTTTTAAAAGTTAGTAAATTTTGATGTAGAGATACCATTTTTTAGATGGTGTCTCTACATCAGTTTTTGTGTTAAATTTATTTATTTATAATCATTTTCTTAAAATTATGCTTCAATTATTTTTTATCTAACCGATAGAAACAAACGCCATTGGAATGAGTTTTAACTTTAGTCATTGTTCCATAAAAGCACTAAAATTGTACAAAATGACTAAAGATTTAATTTAAGACAACAGATACATGATATCTATCAAACAGACTCTACTGTATGCGTATCATTAATCTGTTTTTATTGTTTACCCATGATGTTTCGAATGAAGCCCTGGTGTATTTGACATTCCCCTTTGAAGGATCATTAACAACTACATATTCAACTGAACCATCACTGTTTGCATGTAATCCGGTGACTACAACATAATGACCGCCTGAATAACCGGAATAAGCAGCACCGCCTCCCGGATAATAACGAGGATAGTTATTTGCAAGAATTTGTATATTCGCTATTACAGGATGACCGGCAGCAATGGCACTTTTAAGATAATCCCATCCATATTGAGTAGTTGGTGAGAAACCATAATGTGATGCAGCTGAAGTGATTGTACTTGGAGCAACACCGTCATAATATGGACTGTCTCCTATTGATGCCATGTAGTTGGATATTGTACTTACACTATACCAGCTTCCATAATAAGCCATCATCATTCTTAAAGATGTTGGACCACAGGTATAGCTGTCTGGTTGATCAGTGTAGGGTACAGTCAATACTCTACTCCATGGGTAGGTTTCCGGTGGTGTACTTGTCCATGTTTGAGGGGCGGTTACTGCCAAAACAGTTGTATAAGCCGGAAACGTATTGTTATTATTAGCATACCACCTGATTGTTCTTGCCATAACATAAAAGAAGGCTTCGGGGGTATATTTCTTTGTATCAACTAAGGTGTAATTTGGAAGCTTATTATTAGCTGCAATAAAATCTGCATTTGATTTTCCTCTTGTCAGAACGTCACTCTTATATATAGTTCCACTTTCAGTACCAGTGGGAGCAGGAGGCCCATCAATATTTCTAATAATTGTCACATAGCTTGGGGGATTTGCATTTTCACCATTATTTTTAAACCACCTCAACCACCTTGCCATCATGTAATAGAATCCTGCTGCATTAACGCTTGTAGTCTGACTATTATCCGTATATACTATCATTGGAACCTTTCCATTATTGTCAATAAAATTTGCAGCTCTTGTAGCCATATCTAAAAAGTCTTCATTATCAACATCTAATGAACCCGGGACTTTCGACCTTCCCTGAATTACACCATCATCATTATTTGACTTATTAATAGTTGGATCATAAAATATAATACTATCTATTTCTGTTATTACATTATATTTTTCAATCAAAATTCCGTCTTTCATTATATACATTGTGTCTCTTTGAGCTTGCATTACACCTGTAATTGTAATTAAGCCAAACAATAACAATAACGTTTTATAAATTATGTTTTTCATTTTAATTAGTGTTTTATAAATTTTACAGTTTTAATGTGTATTCCGTTATTAACTTTGCAGATATAAAGCCCTTTCGGAAGATCCGAAACATGGATGCTATAAATATCCATTTCATTGTTTAAAGCCTGAGAATAAACAACTTTTCCCTCTAAAGTGAGAATTTCTATCCTTCCGGTTGTCGATGCTGCCATCGACGATAATTGAAGGTTAAGTACATCAATCACCGGATTAGGAAACAATGAAATTTGTGTTTCATCCAGTTGTGTCTCTTGCAACTCATTAATTATTTTTTTGAAATTTAAGCAATTAATGTTTGTAAGCTCTGAAGTCCCTTCACTATTTGTGACAATTACATTACCGGTTGAAAAGGTAATCTTTCTAATATCACTTAAAGTATAAATAGCTTGATTTCCGCTATCTTCTTTAAGTTTCATTTTAATTTGTGCATGTGTTTCTGTTATTCCGAGGAAACATAACATGCATACTATACAAAATTTTAAATGAGTATTTTTCATGTTTAATTTTTTCAAAATTTAATTAATCATTCTGTATAATTTAGTGCTTTTTTGATTGTCTTTTTCCTTACATACATTGAAATAAAATGTTAATGCTTAATTATTTAATTACATGATTTTACCTCTTTGAAAGCAGTTTCTTAACTGAACTTGTATTTTTCAGGGGCTGTCTCAAAAGTAAATATTCAAGCAAAAAGCCATAAGGTGTCTTAGAAGTGTCCAAATGCAAGGCACTGAGATTGAGGGCGAAGGAGCATACTGAAGTATGTGACTGAGCCCGAATATCGAAAGTAACGCAGCAGTTGGGCACTTATGAGACACCGCCTTTTTAAAATTTATTTATTCAGTACCAATGACAAACACTTCAACCAGAATTCGTTGTATTGTTTCCAATAAACGAAATTAAGTCCCCAGTGAGGTGCAGGGTCGGAAGTATAAGACAAAACAGTACCTTTACCTACTTTACGTACTGCCACCAATGGATCGCCGGTTTCTTTCACGCTGATCAAAACTTTACCTTCTTTAATAGGAATGGTTTCATTGTATCCGAGAATAGGTGGTATATTTTTGAATTTTTTTCCAAATACCGCTTCTCCTTCATTGGTTACTTGGGGATAGTAACCTTCAGTACTTTCAACCAAATCTTCATGATCCAGACATTTCACAGGCAAGATATCCTTAAAAGGAGTTCTTCCCCAGCCCCCCTTACCGTTTGCTCCTGTGTATGAATACCAACCGCCCAGCATCATCAATCCTTTCCCTGATTTTACAGCCTCAATGGTTAATTTGACTCTGTCGGGGAAGGTAATAACCCTTTTTCCGAACTCTTCTTTTGTAAAAAAATCCGGAGCAAGCTGGAACAATTTCCCTTCCACATCACTAAAAATAATTACATCATTATCCTGTAAGATTTTTTCAAATTTTCCCGGAGGTAGTTTGTAAAAATCCCAGGAAGAAACCGATTCAACCTGATGTTTGCCATCTGATTCAAGTGCATTTTTTAACCAGACTCCGTAATTAAAAATTTCCAATCCTTTTGGGGCATGTTGAAAAGGACTTTCTGCAAAGCTGGGACCTATCAATACTGCCCAATCTCCTACGTAATAAATTTTTGCCATTTTGATAATAAGTTTTAAAAATATTGTAATTTATATGCAAGCTCTTTAACCTGCTTGCAATAGGTTTTTCATTTTTATTTTATTTGGTATTACTAATATAAATGACAGTTTAAAACATGTAACGGGTAGTCCGATAATGAGTTGTTTGATTAGCTTTATATATTATGTCACAGGTTCAAATAGTAAATGCAACACTAATTAAATTTTGACTGTGTTTCTTTACCGATTTGTTTGTTCTTTTTAAAGGCAGTTGCTCTAATTAAAACAGATTTATTAATTACAAAGGGTCGCGAATAAACCGGTGAATGGATACCCGGAGTTGTGCCGTCAATTGTATAATGAATTATTGCATCCGGAGCATCAACTTTCATTGTTACTATATTTGAGTAAGGACCATCTTTATGGGTAAAAATTTGAACATCATTGAATGTTTTACAATAATTTACACCCATTTGGTCAAGACGTTCAAAATGTTTTTCCAAACGTGAAGTAAAGTCTTTCCAATTTTTATTTTTCTCTTGTGTCCATGCCGTTTCACTGATTGCGCATGCTCTTGGATAGGCCATATATTCTACTCGTTTAAAATTCGGCATATATTCGGTCCAGACACATCCCTGTATGCCTTTGATGTAAACCTTTTCTTCATCAGATAAAACTTCCGGCACCGGAGAATAATCATATACTTCTTGTAAAGTGACCAGATGTCCCATTGCTAAAAGTTCTTTATTCGGGTCAGCCTGATAATAATCAAGATAGTATTTGGTGTGAGGACACATGATGACATCATGATGCTGTTGTGCAGCTTTAATACCGCCTTCTTCGCCTAACCAGGACATAACAGTTGCATTGGGAGCCAAACCTCCCTGAAGAATTTCATCCCATCCAATGATTTGCCTTCCTTTTTCGTTTATAAATTTTTCAATCCTTTGAATAAAAAAACTTTGAAGCTCAAATTCGTCTTTAAGCCCGAGTATTTTAATCAAGTTTTGACAATGCCGGCATTTTTTCCAACTGGATTTCGGACATTCATCTCCTCCGATATGAATGTATTTGGAAGGGAATAGTTCCATTACTTCAGTCAGTACATCTTCCAAAAATTCGAATGTCTCTGCTTTGGGGCAAAATACTTGTGGAAATATCCCCCACCGGGTAGCTACTTCATATTTTTCTTCCAGGCCACAGGACAGATGAGGATAACAGGCAATTGCTGCCAGTGCATGACCCGGCATCTCAATTTCGGGAATAATTGTAATAAAACGGTCGGCAGCATAATTGACAATCTCTTTTATTTCTTCCTGCGTATAAAATCCACCATACGGAGTTCCATCATAAAAACCTGACTTGTGAGTACCAATGACCGTTTCTTTTCTAATGGAACCGAATTCCGTAAGTCGTGGATATTTTTTAATTTCGATCCTCCATCCCTGATCTTCCGTTAAATGCCAGTGAAATACATTCAACTTGTGCATGGCCATTAAATCTAAATAGCGTTTTATTTCATCTACCGTAAAAAAATGCAAACACACATCCAGATGCATTCCTCTGTATGAGAACTGTGGTTTATCGTCAATTTTGACACAGGGTACACTCCATTTTACGTTCTTTTGTTTTTGTCCGAAAATTTGTGGAGGCAACAATTGATAAATTGTTTGTAAAGCATAGAATGCACCTTTGGGAGATGAGCTAAAAACGGTTATGCAATCAGTGTTGACTTCCAGTTGATAGGCTTCATCAACCATTCCTGCCTTGTTTTTGAAAATTATTGCATTTCGGGTATAAACGGTGTCAGGAGATGATTTTATTTTTAAAGAAAAACCTGCTGATTTGATGAATCGGTCTGATAATGCTGTTGCAATTTTCTGATATGCTTCGCTATGATCATGAAGAACGATAAGCGTATTGGCATTAAATTGAAATTCACCGGACTGTATGACAACAGAATGAGGCTTGGGAATGACGCTGATTTCGCGCTCAGATGCTTTCACTCCCATTGCAAATGACAGACAGCAAATAAACCCCAATATTATTTTAATGATTGACATCATTTTTTATTTCAAATTTCTTTTCTAATCTTTTGCCGACAGTCTTTCCGTTTTTCAAGAAACCGACTGTTTTAATAACATCACCCTCGTTGACCAGAATAGAGTCAGTGTAAAGAGTTGATTTCATGGTTGGTTCTTTTCCGTTCAACGTATAGTAAATATCAGCTTCAGGGTAATCAATTGTCAACGCTACTTTTTTAGGAAACGGTTCTTTACGGTCGTAGTTAAAAATGACATTGTAAAAAGCTTTGCTGTAGTTGATTTCTTTATAATCTAATCGTGAAAATTCTTTTAACATTTTGTGACGGAAGGAATCCCAGTTTTTTTGTTCTTTTGAGCACCAGCTCACTTCCGACATGGCTATTGCACGAGGAAACATCATGTATTCAGCTCTGTCGGGATTTGATATGTATTCTGTCCATAAGCTGCCCTGATGACCGAGAAAATATTTATGCTGGCTGTGTTCCAAGGTATCAGGGATCGGGTAATAATTATACACTTTTTCCAACGGCAAAAATAAAAACATGCATAGTTCTTCAGTATCAGGATCTTCTTGATAATAATCCAGATAACACCATCGATTTGGAGTAAGGATGGTATATTGGTTTTGTCGTGCTGCCCTGATTGCTCTGGCATGTCCGCGATAAGCCATTACAACTGTATTGGGAACAGCACCTCCATCTATTATTTCGTCCCATCCAAGAACTGTTTTACCTCCTTTTTCCCGCAAGAATTTTTCCATTCGGGCAACAAAAAATATTTGCAATTCATCCTCATTTTTCAATCCCAAAATTTTTATTAAATCCTGACAATGTTCACATGCTTTCCATCTGTCCCTCGGGCATTCATCGCCGCCAATGTGGTAGTACGGGGAAGGAAATAAGTCGAATAATTCTGTGAAAACATCTTCGAAAAACTGGAATGTGGTTGCTTTGGGACAAAAAACATCTTTTTTGATTCCCCAGGTAGTTGAGACTTCATAGGTTGTATCTTCAATGCATGCCAGGTGAGGGTAGGAGGCAATGGCAGCAGTAGCGTGGCCCGGCAATTCGATTTCGGGTATGATTGTTACATAACGTTTGCGTGCATATTCAACGATTTCTTTTACTTCTTCCTGCGTATAAAATCCTCCGTGTGGTATGCCGTCTCCCTTGCCCGTTTTTCCGATTTCGCTTTCTTTTCTGAACGAGCCGATTTCGGTTAGTCGTGGATATTTTTTAATTTCAATCCTCCATCCCTGGTCTTCGGTTAAATGCCAATGAAACATATTTTGTTTATGCATGGACATTACATCAATTAACTTTAAAATAAAATCCTTTGGCATGAAGTGTCTGCCCACATCGAGCATCAAGCCCCGATATGAAAAATGAGGAGCATCCTGAATTTCACAGCAGGGAACCTCCCATTTTACTCTTTTGGCAATTTGTTTTCCGCAAATTTCCGGTGGAAGTAACTGATAAATGGTTTGTAGAGCATAAAAAGCTCCGTTTGCTTTACTTGCTTTAATTGTTATTTTATCCGGTGAAATGATTAATTGATAAGCTTCATCAGCTAATCCTTCAGTTGTCTTTAATTCAATAAAATTTGATGTAGGTAATAAGCTTGTGTTTATAATTTTTAAATCATGACCGGATACTATTTTAAATTGCAATATGAAATCATCTGCAATTTCTTTGAAAAGTGCATTATCCAAATCTACTGCCACCACTGTTTTTTTGTTTAGGGTAAATGAACCCGGCAATTCAACCAGTTGAGCAGGTCTTGGAATAATTCCATACCGTAAATTATTGTTGGCTAATACATTCATTGGCAACAACAAAGCAATCAAAATAAAACATATGTTCCTCATATTACTTTTCTTTATTGATTTATATATTGTTTTGAACAATTTCTTTAATAAAATTTATTATCACACTTTTATAAACGTTTATCCGGATGGTCTTTATGGTACCTACTGAATATTTTCCGGTGTTATGTTTACAGATTCAGTTGTATTATCTTCAAATAAGAAGGATACTGTTATATTATCGTTTGTTCCTGAAATCGAAATATTCGGAGGAGTACCGTTCTGTTCAAATGGATAAAATACCGATACAATTTTTGCACTTACAGCCTGAACACTTGCTCCAATTGCTTTGTTGCCGGTTGAGTTATCTTCCGCAACAGTTAAAGTGCCCGACGGACTGAAAAATACGGCAAGGCATTTCGAGTTATTACGTGAACCGGTAATGGTAGCTGTTTTTGCATTGTTATCAATTATAACTGAATTGGTCGATGGTGTAAAAAATTGAGTTAAATAAGTGTGTGATTCTGTGTCTTTCTTCACATCATCCACTACAATCAAATAGGGATATGGAGTTCTTTTAAGGAACACCTGCCTGTAAGCGTGATTGAATGATGTATGTGCAACTGAATAGGCTGTAGTCAGATTCCCTTTTGTGTAAACGCTGTTAGTCTTTTCAGTCTCCGTCATTCGGCTGGATGAATAAGCTGTTGAGTGAATATTGCCATAATCATTACCGTTTGCGTAAACTTTGCTTTGTCCGACACCATCAATCAACACGACATTGTGGTATTTTGATGAAACCTTGACTGATGTTGAAGAGTTTCCCGGTCCTAAATCTGTTATAAAAATATCCCCTTTTCCTGCAAAAGTAACTGACCCGGCATCCGCATGGTTCCATATGCTGCTATATCGGGAGCCACAGTTGAAAGTCAACAGGCAATCCGATTCTCCCCATCCGGTACGAGCGGTGACATCTCCTTTGGTATGGAAAACCGATAAAGGCTTTTCCGCTACCGCCGGACTGATTGGTTCAAGACTGTTGTCTGCCCATAACAAGATAAATGGCAAGCAAGCTCCAATCCCAAGCCAGTTGCGTTGTCCAAAAGTACCGTTACCTTCTTTCCCAACTGTTTTAAGCCACGCCCACAAAGCTGTTTGATCATTGTTTCTGGATAAAAGATAAAATACACCTTCTGCGGGTTCCAATCCTCCGTCCTGATTGATGCTTATCGTGTTACCACCCCAAGGGTACATTCTCTGCATGGTAAAATCCGGTATGTTCAATACTCCGGCTCCTGCTGCAGGTATAATATCAGTTCCGGTCATTCTTTTCAGACTTTTTGCAAAAGGGATGACAAAATGTAATCCGTGACACATATAGTAGATGCCTTCGTGCGGAGCTCCTGTATTATCAACTGCATATTTCATGTAATCTATGCATCTTCCTATTGCCCTGTCTAACCACTGTTGTTGTTTCATGGTTAGTCCGCACAATCCCAAGGCGCCATGGGTAACAGCATTCCAATTCCAGGCACGCCGGTTATTGGATGCAGCGCCCCAGGGTGAAACGGAGGATTTGCTGTATAACCACGTACCGTATTCATTAATTTCTGCTATAATCAGTGCCTTTTGTTCGGTAGTCATATATGGATATAAACATTCGTAACCGATTACATAAGCGTAGGCTGCATCGCTGACAGCCAGGGCATCGTTCATGCTAACAGCATCCTGAACAGTTGTGTTTTGAGCAGCAGCACATAAAATTTCAATGGCTTTGTTGATGTATCGCTCGTCCTCTAAAATCAAACCGGTGAATGCCGATAAGAGAACATGAATTTGTAATGCTCTCCCTGAAATAGCATCACTACCGGGTTTGAAATTATTGTACGGATTGGTTGTGATATTCAGGTATTGGTCCGCTTTGGTTTTCATCAGATTAAAAACATCTTTTGTATAACCAATTCCCGACTTGATCCGCATATCTTCCAGATCCTGCTCACTATAAATCATATTCAGCGATTCTGATATCGTTGGTTGGTAGAAAATTATGCTATCAATTACTGTAACACTATATTTGCCGACAGCAGTTCCATTTTTATACACATACATCGTGTCATTTTGTGCATATATTATACAAATTGATAAGCTTAGTAAAAATGATATCAGTATTTTTTTCATTGTTATGCTGTTTTATCTCATTTTTTTACCATCTCCCAATAATCTTCAGTCATTGTTCCATATCTGAATAAAATAATTCCATCGGCTCCACCATCAAAAGAATATTGAATTTGTTCTTTTATTTGCGGAGCAGTAACATTATTGAAAGCCTGAATACCGGTTAACACCTTACAAGTAGGTACAACCTGTTCTTTTATCCCTTGTGTTATTGTTTTCAACCATTCGGTGGTTTCATCATAAGATTTAAAGTAAACCATCGGGCTGATCATATCCAGTAAGGTAGAATGTAACCGATAGTTCTGGGCATAAAAAACATCGGAAAATATTGTATCAATGGCGCCTTCAGGCATAAAAGCTGCGGTAAGTTCAATACCAGGTTTGGTTTCATTAATAATATTTCTGATGTCTTTGATGTAGTCAGATACAATATTCTTTCTCATTTCAATCCATATAACTACATCCTGATCTTTATTGGCATAAAGATCGACAAACCCCTCATTTTTAGCATAGGTGGTGTAATTGTCTTCAGTATTAAAGAAACCAAGCAAGCGTGTTGTATCACAACCTAATGATGCCGCTTGTTGAAGTGAATAAGGATCAAACGAATACACGAAGTGCCCGTATCTGATAACATCAAGGTGGATTCCATCACAATCAAAATTTGTTAAGAAATACCTGATGCTTTCATATACATACTCTTTATATCCCGGGTAAAATGGATTTACTCTTTGGTCATCTATTGGATAGGGTCTCCTGATATTTTTAGAAGGATTAGGACAGTGGTAAATGTGAGCCTGAGGATTAGCAGCAACATATTCTCCATCTTCAAACACGATGTACCATAAATGAACTTCAATGTTTTTCGCGTGTGCTTTTGTTATAAACTCAGTCAGGTTTTCGGCATTGGTTTTAACACCTGCTGTTCCTTTGACTAAAAAATATACTTCACTGATGTTGTGGTCTATAAGTTTATCGATTACTGTTTCAGCATTTTTGCTGTTTAAAACACTTCCCCACAACCATATTCCTTGTACAAACTCCGGAGAATCAGATTTACTTGCTTTACAATTTGTTGATAGAATGAAAATACTCAAAAGCAGGAGTAATACTACGTTAAAATTAATTACTAATTTGTTCATAGTCTGTCTATAAAATTGATTTATTAATTAATAATTACTTTGTTTACTGTTTGTTTGATAGCATTTTCATATACTTCGGGCATCTCATTTGAAAGCGGGTAGGGCGCTCCAATGTAGATATGCATTTGTTCTCTCTCATATTCATAACCTTCTCTTTCAAAAGCATATTTACTTGGCAAATAGGAGTTTTGACCGTTTGTATAGCCAATAAAGAAAATGGGAACATCAGATCTGTTTTCGCGTAGTTCGGTTTGGTATTCGTTAAATGGCTCTCCCTGTGAGAATAAAAGCACCAGACCTCCTATGTTGACAGATGCAATTTCAACAGGAAGGTAATTTTTTACTTCACCGTTTGCAATTTTTTTTAAAATATTAGAACGCCATCTTTCCACATCGTTTTTCCAGGTCCCAAATGGATCCCAATCTTTTATTTCATCAGCATGATGATTGATTAATTCCGGAGTAATTTCAGATGCACGAAAGGGCAATTTCGCTTCTATGTTGCTGATTTGCAATACATTATTTTTTTGAAGTTTGTCAAATTTGATGTTTCTAACAGCATCCGCGAGTTCTATACCCCTTGATTGTGTATAAGCAGTATCTGCCCTGAGAGGACCACATGGATTGACGTTGCCGGCTGCTCCGGAAAAATAAAATACCTCACTCTTCCAGGTTTTGGATAATTCTTCTTTTGCTATTCCCGGGAAATCAGTGGATACCACCAAACTTTTGTGATTTAAACTTACCGGGTGACAGGCAAAATTCACTAACGATACAATCGGTTTCCTTTTTTTATTGAGCAAGCGGGCAACATATACGTCATGGTCGCATGGTCCATCGGATTCTCTGCGGTTGCAATTGATATAACTACTTCCTTTGGCTATTTCGAGAGTAAATGGAATGAAATTTTTTTTATCATTTGCTGTTTTTACAGCATTATTAACAAGCGTTTCACGGAATTTTGCGGCAAAGTTAAAATTCGTTCCACCCTGTTCAACGCTTTGACCACCTGTACGTGGAGCGGAATGGGTATGGGTACAATGGATAAAAATATGATTGTATGGGATTCCTGTTTGAACAGCAATTTCATTTCGTAATTTCTTTGCCAGGTCAATACTGATTTCCATCAAATCATTGGTAATAATACAAACCCGTGTTGTATCATTTTGAATGACTAAACAATGTGTTTTTAATGGTCGGTGAATAGTAGTAGAAAGACCTTTTCGTGCCGCAAAACCCGCTAATAATACGGATTCGTTCGGTGTAATATCAGCGACACCTATATTGCATTTCAGTTGTGCTGCGTACAGCAAAGGGGTGAATAAAAACCCCACAGTCATGGCTATTACAATAGTAACTGATTTAAAAACATGCATGGTATTATTTTAATTAGAGAGAAATTAGCAAATTATAATTCAATAATATATGGAAGAAAAGTCGAAATAATTTATGAGTCCATAGCGAAAAAGTACAATGCCGGTTGCACCTGAAGGAGTTCCGGCAGGACTTTTAATTGCGTATCTGCAATCCGTTTCAAGATCACTTGCCGGCAGGCTGACAACATTATTATCTCCACTATAAGTTTGAAGCCCGGTCCATACTTCGGATTGTATGGTTGGATCAGCATCCATGGCTGCTTTTACTTCATTGGCAAACCAACCGGATGTGGTAAAAATCCAACTCGTAGTTTTCTTATAATTATAACGATACACCATGGGCATAAAGATTTCTATATACTTACTCATTTTTCGTGTATTCTGGCCATAATGGTAGGCATTGCTAGTGGTTTCTGCCATTATGGCTGCTGACATTTTTATATTGGGGTTCACTGCTTTAACAGCCACAGATATTTGTCGACAAAACTCAGTAACAGCATTTTCGCCTGTAACATTATTTCCTTCACTGCTATAGTTGTTTTGGTGAGCATTTCCCGGATAGCGAATATAGTCGAGATGAATGCCGTCAATGTTTCCATATTGTACATATTGAACTGCTTTCTGAATCACCTCGTCAAAATGTGACTGGTTGTAAACATGCTTTCCTGTTTGTTCGTCGAGAATAATCGGATTTATCCAATCATTGCCATTACTAAAACATAAAAACCATAAGTGCACTTTCATTCCCAAAGCCCTGATTTGGTCTATTTTCTGACGATTAGCATCTTCGGTCATGATTGATTGAGACACGATTATATTACCAATGCCGTAATCTTTGAGCATTTGAAATGTTGAAACGCTTGCAGATTCAAAATGTGATTTCCACATCCATATACCATTATGTGAAGACATATCTACCGGTTCAGTAATGATATTGGCACTTCCTTTTGTAGTCGTCAGTGTGTTTTCCCAAACATTATCCTCGACAGAAATACGGGCATAAGAACCGTCTTTATAATGTGGTATGTTGACTCCTATCGCAACATCGCGATCAAAGGAATCAATAATAGAATCTTTAGGAGACAAGAGTGAGACAATTAATTTTTGATTCATAGGAAATGAACCTGATAATGAGCCGTCTATCTTGTCTAAAACTAAATAAGCATCGGGATTTAATAAAGTGTTTTCAGGGATGACACAATAAACCATTGCTTTATCTTGATCATTTATATAACTGATTTTTACGCCGCCGGCATCTATCACTTCATTTGAAAAATTAAAGATTTCAAGCCATTCTGCATTTGATTTGGCGCAAATTTCGTTTAAAATGAGTCCGTTAAAAGTGCGCAAATCTTCGTTAAGATTTTCCGTACCTTTCGTCGCCGATCGTGTGGCTTCCCACCATGATGCACCATCGGGTATGCGCGAATATGAACCATTGTATGGATATACAATATCTTTTCCTACGTCTTTATCTCTGTTGAAAATATCAATTGTATCATTATACGGTGAAATAAGTGAAATGCAAAAAGAAGAATCAAGTGAAACAGATATGTTTTCGTTAAATGTGTTTTTAGTTTTATCGATAACGAGATATGACTTTGAAGCCAATATCGTTTGTTCGGGAATGGTGTAAATAAGCTGTGTTACATTTTGAGAATTTTTATATATAAAATACACTCCTCCAATATTGAGTTCATCAGAAGATTTATTTTTTATTTCAATCCACTCGCTTCCCGTATCGCAATTCAGTTCGTTCAAAATCAAACCATTAAAAGAACGTTTGATTTCTTTTTCATCTTCACAGGAAGAAAGTATGAAAATACATATGAATAACAGAATTAAATAAAAAGTGTTTTTAAAAAATGGATGCATCACACGTTTTTGTTACAATAAAAATGGGATTTGGTTTTAAATCAATTATTATACTGACCGATAAGTTATAATAAAAAATAAGGGTACTCCTAATTATTGTTTTATTAGGAGTACCCTTAAAAATCAAGGAGCACCTACGGTGCCATCGACCTTAATTACCTTGTCAGTAACAGGTTCTAATGCAAGAGATGCATAGGGGTCTGTAATGATAAGATAAGAATGGAGTGCAAATTTATCAACAGGGCAGTCATTTGTATAATCGGAGGCAGTTCCGGTTGCCAGATCATATTTTCCCAGTACTGTAGTAGTGGTCTTATTGATATCAAAAGTAGCAACAGGAGCATTTCCCGTAAGCGTACCGTCCACCCTTGCAATCATACCTCCATTGAGCCAGATTGTATTTCCGATATCTTGACGCATTGTGACTCCGGTGATGGTTGTATAATTCGTCAGCTCAGAAAGTCGCGTTCCCGATTTTGCCGGTATGCTTGCCGAACCGCTTAAAATAAATCGATTTTCTCTTAAATCTACAACGCAAGCAGGACCGGTTCCGGCACCTCCGTAAATTACGACATTGTCTTTAATAACACCACCTGACATAATCAATATACCGGTAGTCAAATGTAGGGCACCGCCACCTGCTCTGTGAGAAGCTTCTGCTGAATTACCGGAAATTTCACCTCCGGACATTTTAATCGTAGCACCGACTTCCGGAAAAGCAGCGCCGCCATAAGCATTACCTCCCTTATTGATAGCTCTGTTACCGGTTATT
>MWCX01000088.1 GCA_002070265.1 Bacteroidetes bacterium ADurb.Bin174
ATTCACCGTTATCACGGGCGTAAATATAATCCGTTACCGAAAAGTTAAACACATCGGTATTGTCGGACGAATCGTGATCGGCAGCATAATCGGCAGTATAGGTATAGGTATAATCGCCGACAGGCAAAGTAGTAGCATCAAAATACGTGGATGCATACACCATTTGACTCTCGCCGGCACCCAAGTCGGGCAAAACAGTTGTAGAACTGAATACCGCCTCATCGCTCGCGTCTTTAATGGCGTGGGTCACATCAACTTCTTCCAAGAGCCCTTGCCCTGCGTTTGTAACATCTGCCCAGAGAACTAATACGCTATCCAACAAACAACGAGGTATTTGAGTGTAGCCCTTATTGCCCCCTTTAACCACAAGGTTGGTGGGAGTCATGGCAAAATCATCCACAATCAGCATAAACTTATTGAATGAAGTCATGTGGATGGCTACATAGACCGTCTGACCCTCATAGGCACTTAAATCGTAAGTGAAATATTCAGGTACCTCACTGGCAGGAATAACCTTTTCGGCAAGTGTAACGGTAAAATCTTCCTTGTTGTTTCCCGTAGTGGAAAGCTTGACATTGAAATACTCCTGATCACGTGAGCTCCCCTGTTTTGCCCTAAATGAAAGGGCGCTACGCCCGGATATGGGTACCAGAGGAGGAGTGATCAACCAATCGTCGTGCGACTTCTTATAACTATACCTAATACAGGCACTGGCATTGCCCGCTATGGGATTTCTTACAGAATCTCCCACATATCTCTCCCAGGTCCGGTCCGGACTGCCGCCTTCAATAATCTTCCATCTGGCAGGAGGAAATACTTCACCTTCAAAACCTTCGTAAAAGGTTTCTTCAAGAGAAGAACCTTTGATAGATTGTTTCGCTTCGAAATCGGACAGGTCCGTTGCCATTATAGCTTTACCCGTCTCTTTAACACGTGCCCGCTCCGGCACTCCTTGTCCTATCGACCATACTGCAGTCAATAGCGATAAAATGATTACAAGTAAACTTCTTTTCATAGAGTTGAATATTTTAGTTGAATAATTTTTTAGTCTTTAGGCATCAGACTACAAAGATAAAGAAAATAATAGAATGTCAAACAATATTAAAAGAATTTTTCATTTGTGAATTTATGTACTTTTGGGTGCAGAGTGCGAGTTCGCGTAGTTGAAAGTATTTTTCTGCACTTAACATTGTTATTTCAAAAATAATCATGTAAATTTGGATTCTATAACACCAATTTAAAATTAAAACCACCATGTTAACAGATCTGGAAATCGCGAAAAAAACATCTTTATTACCCATTGCCAAAATAGCTGAAAAGATAGGCATTCTTGAAGATGAGTATGAATCATACGGTAAGTATTCCGGAAAAATCAAATTAAGCATATTGGAACGACTCAAAAATCAACCCGACGGAAAATTGATCCTGGTGTCTGCTATGAGTCCCACTAATTTCGGAGAAGGTAAAACGCTGACTTCAATCGGATTGGGACAAGCCTTGAACCGCTTGGGCAAGAAAGCCATTGTAGCCATACGCGAACCCTCCCTAGGTCCCGTTTTCGGCATGAAAGGCGGAGCTGCCGGCGGCGGATATTCGCAAGTGCTTCCCATGGAACTGATAAACTTGCAATTTAACGGTGATTTTAGTGCCATTACTACAGCTCACAACCTGCTGGCTGCCATGATTGACAACCACATCATCAAGGGGAACGAGCTTAATATTGATCTAAATCGCATCCTGTGGAAGAGAACCATGGATATGAATGACAGGGCTTTACGAAATATCGTTGTGGGACTGGGGGGATCGGCTAATGGCGTTCCCAGAGAAACCGGTTTTGTCATCACGGCTGCTTCAGAAATCATGGCTATCCTGGCGCTTTCAGAATCCCGCGCAGATTTAAAGAGAAGACTGGGTGATATTGTGGTGGCATACGACAACAACCAACAATTGATCCGGGCCAAAGATTTAGACGCCCACAGGGCCATGGCGGTTATCCTGAACGATGCCATCATGCCCAATTTGGTTCAAACCACTGAAAATACGCCTGCCCTGGTACATGCCGGTCCTTTTGCCAATATTGCGCACGGCACAAACAGTATTTTAGCTGATAAAATCGCACTTAAACTTTCCGATTATGTGGTGACCGAATGTGGCTTCGGAACGGAATTGGGTGCCGAGAAATTTTTCAACATCGTTTGTCGCAACAACCCCATTTGGCCATCAGTTGTTGTTATTGTAGCAACCTGCAGAGCAATAAAATTCCACGGTGGCGTTCCTCAAAAGCCTGCATCAGCCCTTCAGGAAGAAAATTTGGAAGCATTCGCCAAAGGCTTGAAAAATTTAAAAGCGCACATCCTGAACATGAAAAAATTTGGTGTACCCGTGTTGGTAGCTATCAACAGGTTTCCATTCGACACAGCCAAAGAAATTGAGATGATTGAAAAGCTTTGTGCCGAACTGAAAGTTGAATGTGCCCCTCATGAAGCATATGCCAAAGGAGGAGTAGGAACCATTGAACTGGCAGAGAAAACCATCCGTATAGTGGATCAACATCAAAATCCACAAAAGAAATTTCTATACAATATCGATTTACCCATCGAAGAAAAAATCCGTACAATCGCTACGCAGATATATGGCGCAAAAGACATTGTCATCAACACAAAAATCAAAAAGAAGTTGGATCGATTCGTTGAATTGGGTTTTGGCAACTTGCCTGTATGTATCGCTAAAACTCAAATGTCTTTATCTGATGACCCCAGTATGATTGGCGCGCCTAAGGACTGGGTACTGACTGTTTCAGACGTCAATCTTTCAGCAGGTGCAGGCTTTTTGGTGGTTGTTTGCGGCAATATGATGTTGATGCCGGGATTGCCCAAAGTTCCTGCGGCAGTTAACATGGACGTTGATGATGATGGTGAAATAACAGGATTGTTTTAATATTCTTCATGGTTTCAAAAACGACAGGCATAGTTTTACGCACGGTAAAATATTCCGACAAAGCTTCCGTAGTCACCGTCTATACCCGTGATTACGGAAGAATGGCATATATGGTCTATGGCATCTACGGAAAAAGATCTGCTGCCAAAGCTGCGTGCTTTTTACCGCTTTCTTTGATAGAAATCACGGCTGCACATCATCCGGGCAAGGACGTCCAACAAATGAAAGAAGCACGCATTGAAGAGAATCTGGTCAACACCCATCACAATCCGATTAAGAATGCCATTGCCTTGTTTGTAGCCGAACTGTTGTATAAAACCCTCAAACAGCCTGAGCCGGAAAGTGAACTTTTTGATTTTTTGCGTCAGTCAATTTTGACGTTGAACGAGAAAGAGGAAGGAATTACCAATTTCCACCTGGTTTTTGCCATGCACCTCTGCCGGCATCTCGGTGTCAAGCCCAATGGGGATTTTGCAAATCCTGTCTATTTTGATTTGTTAAACGGTACATTTGTTCAATATCCGCCACAGCACGAACACATCATGAATCCGGAAATTACAAAACTGTTTCTGCAACTCAACCGACTTTCTTTCGAAGATATGGATCAACTTAAATTGAGTCGTGAAAGCAGAAACAATTTACTGAACAACATCATGGAGTATTACAAATTACATGTGCCGGAATTCTACGGATTGAATTGCCTGGCTGTATTGCAAGAGGTTTTCAGCTAAAACTGATCGTTGTTCCTTCATCAGTAACCTGAAGGTCCACTTCCCTATTCATCACCAACGAAAAATTCGGATGTTCGTGTCCGGCAGGGAAATGTGCACAAACGGGAAATTCATAATCCGCAACAGCATCAAGAATAATTTCTTTGACTGTCTTATGCATCGAAGGGTCTTCAGGACAATTAGTAAAATGCCCGACTATCAATCCGGAAATCTGCTCAAACACACCGCCCAGCCTCAAATTTTGCATCATCCTGTCAATGCGGTAAGCTTCTTCACCTATATCTTCTATAAACAGAATATTGTTTTGATAATCCGGTTCAAAAGGGGTATTTCTCAAACCCATTAGTACAGAAAGATTACCACCTACAAGCTTGCCACGAGCCTGTCCGTATCTGTTTAATGCATCAGGTTCAATATGATAATGAGGAAGCTGACCGTTTAAAATTTCTCTGAGAGTTAACAAAGAATCATCCTCAATATCAAACTCAGCCAATTGTTTGGCCATAACGGCATGCACGGAAGAGATGTTCATGCGGGATAAAGCGGCATGCAAAATTGTAATGTCGCTAAAGCCAATGATGAGTTTCGGATATCTTAATAAAGGTGTGAAATCAATTTTATCAATGATTTGTGCCAAACCGTATCCACCTCTGGAACACAAAATAGCGGTGAGGCTATCGTCATTGATAGCATCCTGCAAATCTTGGATTCTCTGACTTTCCGAACCGGCATAACGTCCGTACACCGCGCGGGCATACTGTCCCTCCGAGACTTCAAAACCCCAATGGGTCAGCACTTCCGAAGCCTGGTCCAAATAATCCGTATGGACAGTGCCGGAAGGAGATATCAATTTGATTTTCTTTTTTTGTTGCTTCATATTAGATGGTTTGTTGATTTCTTTCAATCTTTATATAACACCCATTTCATCATTTCTTTCCAAGAGATTTTCTTCCCATACATTAAAATACCGGTACGGTAGATTTTACCTGCCATCCAGGTACTCCCGACAAAGGATAAAATCAAAATGCCTATTGACAGGGTGAGTTGCCAGAACGGAACACCAAAAGGCAAGCGCACCATCATTACAATGGGGGATGTAAACGGGATCATGGAGCACCAAAAAGCAAGCGGTCCGTCCGGGTTTTGTGCGCTGTAAATCGCAGCATAGATAGCAAAAATAATGGGTAAGGTCAAAGGCAGCGAAAACTGCTGGGTGTCCGTTTCATTATCAACGGCGGAACCTACGGCTGCGAACAAAGAAGCGTAAAGCAAATAGCCGCCTAAAAAGAAGATGACGAACAGAACACCTGTCTGCACAAAATCAAAATTAGCCAAAGCCGTCAGTATTTCGGAAGTCATAGTGTCGCCGGTATCAACAGTGTAGGGATGAACGCCCACATTCACACTTTGTTCATAGGCTTGTGCATCCACATCTCTTCCCATCAGGCTGGTGCCTGCTGTTACAAGAATAAGTGACAAAACCACCCACAAAGCAAACTGCGTCAAGCCCACCATGGCAATGCCGATTATTTTCCCCATCATCAGTTGGAAGGGCTTTACAGATGAAATGATGACTTCGACGATGCGATTGGTTTTTTCTTGTACTACGCCCGACATCACTTGTGCGCCATACACGACAATAAACATATAAATGATGAATGCCGAAATCATACCGATAATCAACGCCAACTCCGCCGAGCCCATCTTTTCTTCACCATCTTTGCCCCACCGCACTGTTTTAACATCAATATCAACTTTTGTATTCTCGACAAGCTCCTTAAAATCCGGTATGTTCAATTCGGCAATCTTTTGTTCTTCCACGTAATCTTTCAATATTCCCACCAAGTACGATTTTACCTCCATTCCAACCTGTTCTTCTGAAAATATTGAAGCGGACTTGGGATGAACCGATAAATCTTTAGGTATATAAAGCACTGCCGAATAACTAGCTTGTATTTTCGTTTCCTTAAAAAATTCGATGTCTTGATCAAGAAATATGAATTGGTAATCTTCATTATCTTCAAAAGCCTTTGTGTATAAGCCCGTTCTATCTATGACTATGATCTTCTTGACTGCATCATCTTTTATCTGCGCCAGCAAAAGCGGCACTAAAACCAGCGCTGCAATAAGAATAGGCGTCAGAAACGTCAGGATAATGAAAGATGGCTTCATCACCCGGGTTTTGTATTCTCTCTTGATTATCAAAGCGGTCTTACTCATGATTGTTGGGTTTTTGAGGTTACGGTTTGAATAAAAACATCGTTCATGGTCGGTAAAATTTCTTCAAAGGCAAACACCTCCGACTGCGCCATAATATTGCTGAGCAGCGAATTATTGGTTTCTTCCGGATTGGTTTTCAACACATACTCAAAACCATGATGATTTTCTTTTCTTTCAATCACACTGAAAGGCTCTTCGTTCAATTTACTTTTTGCAACCACGCGATAGGTGCCGGTTGCATAGGAAGCTCTGATAGAATCAACATTTCCTTGTAATACAATTTTTGCCTTATTTATCAATGATATATGATCGCACAATTCTTCTACTGAGGCCATATTGTGGGTAGAAAAGATGATGGTTGCTCCCTTATCTTTTAAACCGATAATCTCCCTTTTGAGCAAATCTACATTGACAGGATCGAAGCCACTGAAAGGCTCGTCGAATATCAACAATTTGGGTTGATGCAGAATGGTAGTGATAAATTGTACCTTTTGCGCCATTCCTTTGGACAACTCCTCCACTTTTTTATTCCACCAGGATTGAATTTCAAACTTTTCAAACCAATATTTCAACGCTTTTAACGCATCGTGTTTGGTCATCCCTTTGAGTTGAGCTAAGAACAAAGCCTGTTCGCCCACTTTCATTTTTTTGTACAAGCCTCGTTCCTCCGGCAGGTAACCGATATGGCGGACATCATCCGAACTGAGTTTCTTTCCATTCAGCAGTACTTCTCCGCTATCGGGTGCAGTGATGCAGTTGATAATGCGGATCAAAGTCGTTTTGCCTGCACCATTCGGTCCCAATAAACCATAAATAGAATTTTCCGGAATATCCACGCTGACTTTGTCCAATGCCAGGTGGTTGGAGAATTGTTTGGTTACGTGGTGGATTTGTAGGAGGGGGGTGCGGGGTGCGAGTTCCGAGTTCCGAGTTCTGAGTTCTGAGTTCCGAGTTCTGAGTTTTGAGTTCCGAGGTGCGAGTTCTAAGTTCTGAGTTCTGAGTTCTGAGTTCTGAGTTCCGGGGTCACGAGGTGCGGGGTCCGGGGTCGCGGGGTACAGGGTCCGAGTTTCGAGTTCCGAGTTCCGAGTTCCGAGTTTTGAGTTCGTGGGATCGTGGGGTGATTTGTTATTTTCTGTCATTCCAGTTTTTGCTGACATATTGTATGTATTTATTAATTTTTGCTCCTAATTTATTGTATTCTTGTTCGAGTATACCCAAGGCGTTGCCATTGGGCTAACATATATTGCCCCTTCAGGGCGAATTTTTTATCTTACTACCACTTATTTTTGGCTCACCGGACAAGGTCGTTCGCGTCATTCAATCCACATCCGCGTAAATCTACGAACTTTAATCTGCGTTAATCTGCGAGAAATCAACCCCGGAACACGGACCGCGCACCTCGGAACCCGCACCTCGCACCCCGCAAACTCAAAACTCAGAACTCAGAACTCGAAACTCAGAACTCAAAACTCAGAACTCGAAACTCCTACATCCTCCCCTCATCGCAATAGCTGTAATACGAACCGCCTGTGATAATAATATGGTCCAGGAAACGGATACCGACCGCATCACAGCCGGCTTTGACACGTTTAGTCACTCTGTCGTCCTCGCCACTTGGATGTTTCTGGCCGGAGGGATGATTATGCGCTACGGCTATGCAAGCTGATTTTGTGTCGAGCGCCGACCTTAAAATCATGGGAACATCCACTATGGTTTGGTTGCTGCCGCCTTGTGTCAGCTTTCTGACCTCTATCACTTTATTCGCTCCATCCAACAAAGCAACCCAAAACTCCTCATGATGCAAATCTAACATATAAGGTTCAAATAAATTGAACAAGTCAACACTGGCGGTTATCTTTTTACGTTTGATAACATCGGATGCCTTGCGTCTTTTGCCGATTTCCAAGGCTGCCATGATGGTAATGGCTTTGGCTTGACCGATGCCCTTAAAGTTTTTGCATAAATCGGAAACCGAAAGCCTTGCCAACTCATTGATGTTGTTGTGGCAGGAAGCCATGATTCTTCGGGCCAATTCCACAGCCGACTCATTTTTACTTCCTGAAGCTATCAATATAGCCAACAATTCAGCATCCGACAATGCCGCCGCACCTTTTTTCAACATTTTTTCACGAGGTCTATCCTCTTCCGACCATTCGCGTATGGTCAGATTTTTTATTTCTTCCTCTATCATAAACAACAAATAAAAATTTCATCTTTTCTTTAACGGGTGTAAAATTAAGAAAAAATAATGATCCATATGTCGGTCTGCAAGTATTCCGGCATTAATTTCCGAACTTATATTCGGTGTGTTGAAATAATCCAATCCAAATCTCCATCTTTTTCTAATATGAGAGAGTCTTGGGCACTCATATTGATGATGTAAACCAAAAGTGAGAGTATTATTAAAATTGTTTTTTAAGGTTATTAAACCTACTCAGATTACGAGTAGGTTTAATAACGTATGCCAACTTAAAAGTGATTTGTTGATTACGCTGTAACTATTCGTTTTATCACTTCTTCTTGGGGGATTTGAACCGCCATCCGATTCTGAGTGTAATGTCTGTATAATGAAATGAAAATTTTAAGTTGTTAGCATAGCTGAATTGGATAGTTGTTTCAGCTCCACATTTGGCAAGATAACTAATTCCAACAGGTATTTTAAAAAGTTTATAGTGGTCTTGCTCCAAAACATTTGATATACCATAAGTTTTTTCATTAATTATACCCATTCGGTTGTATGCTAATCCCACAAATGGCAGAAAACCATTGGTCTTTCCCTTGGCTGTAATCCAGTATTTAAAACCTAAATCATAATTATAATTAATGTTTTTCTTAAACAATCCTCCAATATTAATTTCCGTACTGATATTAGGAGTTATAAAATACGCCATACCACATCCTCCGGTAAAGTAGTTGTTGTAGGTAACATCACCATGGATTCCAAAACGATATACATTATTTGGATCTTGTGCTGCAATATTTGTTAAGCAAAACAATAATGTCATGATTATTAAATGCTTTTTAACAGCTAAGTTTTTGATCATACGTTTCATCTTTACAATAAAATATTTGTTATTTAAATCGCCAGCCAACTTTCAGGGTTGCTTCTAAGTAAGCTAGTCTAAATGATAACAGATCACCCACACTAAATTGAATTGATGTAAAAAATCCATTTCTGCCAAAATATCCTGCTCCAAACGGAACTTTAACCACAGCATAACTATCAATATCCATAACAACCCCATCATAAATTTCACCATCAAATACAAATCCGTGTTTTTGGTATGCCAAACCCAAAAAGGGAGAAAACCTGTTTTTACTGTATTTGTTGTCAAACCAGTATTTGAAGCCGATGTCGTAATAATGATCCATATGTCGGTCTGCAAGTACCCCAACATTGATTTCCGCACTGATATTCGGTGTGATGAAATAATCTAATCCATATCCCCAACACAGGAAACCATTAAAAATAACACTGCTGCTAATACCATAGCGATATAAGCTTCTTGGATTTTCAAAATCTAACATATTTGAAACATCAATATTTCTATTCTTTTCCAATTGTAGAGAGTCTTGAGCACTCATATTGGTGATGTAAACCAAAAGTGAGAGTATTATTGAAATTGTTTTTTTCATAAGGTATACTTTAGAAAGTGTATCTATTTTTTGACTTTAAAATATGTTTTTATTACTTTAGTCATTTGTATTTATTATTACATAATAAGGCAAATGGTCCGATATCAATTTCATGTCTTCATTAGGAAATGCTGGGATTCCTCTCGATACAATTGAGTATGATGTTGAGTTTTTCTTATATCCTAATATTAAATCAATCAATTTACTTGGAGCACTGACAGGATAAGTTTTGTGATTGATATCATTCAGTAATACAAAATTGTTGTTTGTTAAAGAAATAATTGATTGTTCATTAGGAGTTGCATTTAAGTCTCCGGCAATATAAACGGGCTTTGTAGTGTTTTTTACAAATGTAATAATATCGGCGGACATTTTGTCTCTCTCATTTGCATCTGTGCTGTAATGCGTAGAGATAAAATAGAAATCTTCAAATTCTGCAATTATGTAAGCCCGCTTTTCTACGTCGGTTGAATTGGTGCTGGGACTTATTGATTTATTAGTAATTTTAGGAGTTCCTAATCGAGAATGCCACATTATTCCTATTCCATAGAAAGGAAGTGTGTTATATCTCTCACCTTCTAACCCACTTGCATTTTTTAATTGGAGCAGATTTGCAAAATCTCTGATTTCTTGTACAGCAACTAAATCCGGATTGCAGGATTTGATTATACTTGCAAATTGAGGAATGCGGTCAGATTGCGTATTATGTGGAAAACTACGATATAAATTGTATGTTACAATTGTGATATTTCCAACAATGTTCTGGACAATATTTTTTATTTGCTGATTTTTATTGGGATACAATGCGATCAGGTCATCACGAAATTGTAAAACTGATTTTGAACACAGAACCTTTTCTATAGATTGATTTGAGCAGCCTATTGTACGCAAGTCATCAAACATGTTTATATAATCTCTTAAGGTTGTAGTTTTTTTTCTTTTAGCCTCAGAAGTGTCCAAATAGCCTGTGTTTACCGAACCAAAAAATTGGTAAAGCAAAACATTTTCTCTGTGCATTGCCCAGCCAGATACTAAACCATATTGTTGTGGCGATGCATCATTATTCCGGAAAGTTTTCCAGTAATCCGTTGTCCAATTTGTTCCTTTTGTGGATTTCATTTTAGCCACTAAGCTCGCAAGTGTTAATTGATTCAAAGCAGCAGCTGAAATTTTAAAAAAATCATTTGAGATATTTCGGTACGGGAGCTTAATGTCAGCAGAAGTCAACATAAGTCCGTAATTCACATGATTTACCATCAAAGGAATACCACAGGTGTAATTTGATTCCTCTTCCGGTCGAATTTTTAATTCTGAGGGCGGTAAATTCAGACCCTCAGACCTTACCATGTTTATGTAGTTGCTGATGGTATTTTGCTGAATACATTTTCCCCAATAATCGCTGAAGGGTTGAAATACCATATCGTATCTATCAGGACTATGAACTCCTACACTTGTATAAGTAGTTCCACCTAAGGCATTCATTAGTCTCCATGAATTGTTACCGTTTTTACCATCAAAATAAACGAAATATTCAATGTTTGGAAAAACAGCATTTTCCGCAAACTGATTGCTAAAATAAAAATAGCCTCTTGCATTTGTTCGTGTTTCATAAAAGGTAAAATAACGAGCGACCCGTATGCGTACGTTTACCAATGGTTGATTACCTATTGGTGTGGCAACTTTAAAATATCCTTCCGGATTATAAACTGCTTCTTTCCAGGAAATTCCAAGAAAACGTTTGTTTACGTAACTAACTGCTTTTTGCATGTCGGAATTTGTTGATGTTGTGTCGGGTTGATGTAGCTTATCAGCATTACCGGTGATAATAAAGGATACAGCTTCCAATGTTTTAAGAACATCCGCATAATCCGTATGTTTTTTCTCGCCCGACTTCATCTGATTATTTCCTTTTACATGGGTTGGGGAACTTTCCTCTAAATAATATGAACTGTGCTCCGGTAAAAATAACTCTTCAATTACTTCGTACTGAATTGCATGATGAGGTTGGTAATCATGCGGAACAGAGGTGTAAAGCCATGTGTATGCTCCTGACACAGTAGGATCATGATAATAATCACCGGTTTGGATTTTTAGATAATCTAAAGGATAGTCAAAAAGAATAAGTGTAGAATCTGACATTAATTGAATGTATTGTAAACTGTCAGCAGGTAAATATCTCACATATAAGTCCGTTGGTTCAATTACAATATCGTCCAGTGTGGAACTCGGTGCTTTCATACATGTAGTATGCTGTTCCGGATGGGCTTTTAAAGAATCCAAGGCTGCTTGCATATTTTTGATAGAATAAGGATTGTTTATTTTTTCTCCAATAATAACAGGTCTTGTTCGGCGATTTTCGTCATTTGATACACACTTATTTTCATCATTTAATGCCCACTTAATTTCATCTTGTAATGCACTCCCACTCTTTATCTCATTTTTCTCACACGAAGTTAATGTAAACACCGTAAAAACAAACAAATAAAATAGTTTTTTCATAAACATAAAGGTATTGTGAATGCTAAAAAGAAATAGTGATTGTCTTTATCTTCTCAATGCATTCAGGTTATTTCATTAATCATATTTAGGTATAACCATTTAAAAATGGTGGTTGAAAACATAAGTTTTCGCAGATTTAGAGTTCGTAAAGTAAACAAACTAACATATCACATGGGTACAATTTCTTTGGACCCCAAGCATTTTTTGATTTTCGAAAATACGTCTTATGGCATTCGCATTCACGTATTTTACAGACTACTGTTGTTCGTATGCAAAATAATTAAAGTTGTACGGACTGTGTCGGTTATTGTGATGTATTATAAAAAAGGTTTGACAAACAGAATTTCAATCAATTTTTCTAAAAACAAATTTTGCTCATTCGAATGAGTGGACAAAGTAACGCAAAATAATTCAATAAAAAATGAGCAAACCTTCACCAATATTTCATTAATATTTCATCAAAGGCAAACATTGATCTTTTGTCCGTTTTCCAATCCCGCACCCCGGAACTCGCGACCCCAAATATCGAAAATAATGTGGTTGCTGAGCGAAGTCTAAGGCTGCTGTTGGGAGTTTATGGAACACCGCCAATACAAAAAAGACCGATATACAATTTGCACATCGGTCTTTCCTACTTTTATCGAATCACCTGAAATTTATTTTTTTGCTTTCAGCGCTTCTTTTTCTTCTTTCTTTTTAAGAAATTCGTAAGCTATCGGAGAAGCGAGGAAAATGGATGAATAAGTCCCCATTACAATACCGAACAGCATCGCGAAAATAAAGCCCCGGATAGTTTCGCCTCCAAATACGAATATGATGAACAGCACCAAGATAGTACTCATAAAGGTACTGAAGTTACGGCTCAATGTCAGATTGATAGAGTCATTGATAACTGTTTTTTTATCACGTTTCGGGTATAGTCTCACATTCTCACGGATACGGTCGAATATCACCACCGTACTGTTTACCGAATATCCGACTACAGTCAGTACAGCAGCAATAAATGCCTGATCAATTTCTAAAGAGAAAGGTAAGACTCCATAGAACAAGGAGAAAATTCCTAAGGTTAGTAAAGCATCATGAGTCAATCCTACAGTAGCGCCCACGGAGTAGCTGACATTGCGGAAACGCAACAAGATATACAAACCGATAGCAACAATGGCAAAGAGAACTGCCCATACGGCTGCACGTTTGATGTCATCCGCAATCGTAGGACCCACCTTTCCGGAACTTAAAATATGGAATTCGGAAAATTCTTCCAAAGAAGCATCATCCAACAATGGTTTTAAGTGTTCATACAGACGCGATTCAATTTCATCGTTGATCTCTTCCGCGGTTTCATCAATCTTGTATTTTGTAGAGATTCTCACTTGATTATCCGATCCGATGGTAATCACCTGAACCTGTTCTCCATCGAACGCATCCGACAACATATCACGGACATCCTGGGTTTTCACGGACTCGTTAAAACTCACTACATAATTTCTACCCCCACTAAAATCAATGCCCAAACTAAATCCTCTGGTGGCAAAAGAAATAACAGTAATAAGAACCAGTACGCCTGAGAAAATATAGGCATATTTTCTTTTTCCGACAAAATCAAAACTGGTATTCTGGAACCAACCGGCAGTTATTTTTGTCGTGAAAGGCAATTCTTTAGCATTCTTACTATTAGCATATGCATCTAACATCAAGCGAGTTAAGAATACTGCCGAGATAAATGAAGTGATAATACCTATGATTAAGGTATTGGCAAAACCCTTGATAGGTCCTGTACCAAAGACAGACAATACAATACCGGTGATCAAGGTTGTCAAGTTGGCGTCAATAATGGCAGAAATGGCTCCTTTGAATCCATCACCAATAGCCCGCTTCATCGATTTTCCGGCAGACATCTCTTCCCTGGCTCGTTCGTAAATCAACACATTCGCATCAACCGCCATCCCCATGGTCAGCACAATACCCGCAATACCGGGCAAAGTCAGCACCGCAGAGAAGGAAGCTAATATCCCTAAAAGGAAGAAAATGTTGGCAAGCAAGGCTATGTCTGCAATCAAACCGGGAATAGCGCCATAATAGAAAATCATATATAGCATCACTATGAAAAAGGCAATCACAAAAGAAATCAAGCCCCGGTTAATTGCTTCCTGACCCAAAGAAGGACCTACTACGTCTTCGTGCACGATACGGGCAGGAGCAAGCATCTTACCCGATTTCAATACGTTGGCAAGGTCCTTTGCTTCTTCAACCGTAAAGTTGCCGGTGATCTGAGACTGTCCGCCTGTGATTTCCGTATTTACAGTGGGGAATGAATACACATAACCATCCAATACAATGGCAATGGATTTTCCGATATTTTCTTTAGTCATCCTCGCCCAAATCTTAGCTCCTTCGTTGTTCATACTCATTGACACATTGGCATAAGCAGACATCTCGCTAAAATCAGCACGGGCATCGGTAACTACTTCACCGCCCAGGGGAGCACGATTATCACGATTGGTTTTGATGGCAATTAACTGATAGATGCTTTCGCGCTCATCAATGGCTTTTACCGTCCAAAACAATGCTAAGTTAGGAGGCAACAATTCCTTCACATATCTTTCTGTAAAATAACTATTGATAGTGGAAGTATCTTTGTAATGTGCATAGCCGACAACCGGACCTCTTCCAAACTGACCGGTCTCCATGCCGGGAACTTGCAACACAGCAAACAGAGGATGTTCCTTTTTCAATTGTGCCTCATCTATCGCAGCCTCGGCAGATTTTTCTGAATCTTGCTTCAATGCAGCAAGCAGACTGTCTTGTTCACTCATAGGAGCAACTTGTTCTACCGTCTCTTTTGCTTCAACAGTAGCTGCAACTTCTTGCTCAGGACTTTCTTCCGACCGTTTACTTGCCAATACCCTATCCACCTCTATCAAATTGGTTGCGATTTCAGTGAGATCGTAAGTTTCCCAGAACTCAAGATTGGCTGATCCTTGCAATAGTTTACGCACGCGTTCCGGTTCTTTTACACCCGGAAGTTCTATCAAAATACGTCCGACATTATTTCTATCACGTTGGATATTCGGTTGTACAACACCAAATCGGTCGATACGGGAACGCAACACATTGAATGAATTGTTGATCGCATCGTCAATTTCGGTTCTCAAAACAGCAACCACCTCATCATTGGTGGATTTCAAGGAAATTTTATCTTTCAAATCCATGGTGCTGAAGATAGAAGCCAACTGTCCCTGAGGATTAATCTCTTTGAAAGCAGTTGCGAAAAGATCTAAAAAGTCAATCTGACTACTTGTCTTTTGCCGCTCTGCTGCCATTTGCAATGCTTGAACAAAATCAGGACTATTGTTGTGCCCCGACAAAGCTTTCAGAATGTCAACAACCGCTACTTCTAAAGTTATGTTCATTCCTCCCTTCAGGTCGAGACCTAAATTGATTTCTTTTTCCCGACATTCTTTCAGGGTATAACCTAAATATACTTTTTCAGCGGAAATGGAATCAAGGTATTGATATTCTTTCATAACATCTCCACCCGCATATTCTTTGGCTCTTTTACCATAAATGCCTGTTACGATCGAAAATGAAAGATAAAACATACTGACCAAAGCCAGCACAATCAGTAAAAATCTGACGAGACCTTTATTTTGCATGGAATTTCTTGTATTTTAATTAAAACTATATATTTTTTCGAGCCGCAAATATAATATATTTTTTTGATTCCTACATTGATTATAGTGATAATAAGTTGTTTTGACTGAAAGTGTAGATGTGTTTTTCCTTTAAAAAAACTAAACAACTTAATCATGCAGATTTATTAAAGTAGCGAATACAAGTATTTTTTATGAACAATCAACAACCCAAAAGAGCTAATTAAATAAATAATGACTATTTTTGTAGCCGGATTATCAATCAATAAAAAAATAAATATATGGTAAGTTACAAAGAACTTGGTTTAGTTAACAGCAAAGAATTATTCAAAAAAGCCATCAAAGGTAAATATGCCATTCCTGCTTTTAACTTCAACAACATGGAACAATTACAGGCAATTATTGCAGCCTGTGTAGAAACTAAATCGCCGGTTATTTTACAAGTATCGAGCGGTGCGCGCAAATATGCCAACCAAACCCTGTTGCGCTACATGGCACAAGGAGCGGTTGAATATGCCAAAGAGTTGGGATATGCCATCCCTATCGTATTGCACTTAGACCACGGTGACAGCTTTGAACTATGCAAAGACTGTATCAACATGGGTTTTTCTTCAGTTATGATTGACGGTTCACACCTTCCTTATGAAGAAAATATTGCCTTGACTAAAAAAGTGGTTGAATATGCACATAAACATGATGTAACGGTAGAAGGCGAGTTGGGTATATTGGCAGGTGTTGAAGACGACGTAATGGCTGAACACCACACCTATACCCGTCCGGATGAAGTGGTTGACTTTGTTACCCGGACCGGAGTTGATTCTTTAGCCATTTCCATCGGAACTTCACACGGAGCCAATAAATTCACTCCTGAACAATGTACCCGTGACAAAAATGGCGTGCTTATTCCGCCTCCATTGCGTTTCGACATCCTGGAAGAAATTGAAAAACGAATTCCGGGATTCCCCATTGTTTTACACGGTTCTTCTTCAGTTCCGCAGGAATACGTTAAGACAATCAATAAATACGGTGGTAACTTAAAGGATTCCATCGGTATTCCGGAAGATCAATTGCGCCATGCTGCTCAATCGGCTGTTTGCAAAATAAACATTGACTCTGATGGTAGATTGGCAATGACAGCCGCTGTACGCGAAGTGTTTGCCAAGAATCCTGCTGAATTCGACCCGCGCAAATACTTAGGTCCTGCCCGTGAAGAATTAAAGAAACTGTACATGCATAAAACCAAATATGTATTGGGTAGTGCAGGGAAAGCGTAAAAATAACGAAGAACGAAGAACGAAAAACTAAGAACTGATTTAGTTTTCTAATTATAAAGGGGCTGTCTCAAAAGTAAAGACAGCCTTTTTTCTGTCTTCCGCACTTTTTGTTGCAATACCCTGTAACTCTTTGATAATCAAATATTATTTTAGGGTATTGCAATGCTGAAAACGGGAGAAATTCTTTTTTGCACCTCGATTTTAGAGCAAGATTGATTAAGATTTCATCTTGCTCTTTTGTTTTTTAGGACTTTTCTTTTTAATGTAGTGTCCTAAAAAGTGTATATTCTTATTTTTCAAGAAATTATTAAAAATTAGGATATTAATTTTCATTCAAAGAATTGTTCATTTCAATCAGATGATATATATTTGTATCATTCTTTCAAAAAAATAATACTATATGAACGCTCACAACCCCAACCATATCATTCATGAAATTACCCCCTTATCGTATAAAGACTGTTTTTACCTTGTAGAAAGACACAAAACGGAATTCACCTATCCTCTTCATTATCACTCTGAATACGAACTTAATTTCGTTGAAAATGCTGCCGGTGTAAGACGTGTTATCGGTGATTCGGTGGAAATAATCGGGAATTATGATTTAACCCTTATAGCCGGCGAGAAATTAGAACATGTCTGGGAGCAACACCACTGCACATCAAAAAATATTCGGGAAATTACCATTCAATTTTCTCCCGATCTGTTCTTGGAAAATTTCTTAAATAAAAACCAGTTCAACAGTATCCGAAAAATGTTTGAAGTGGCGAAAAAAGGCATTAGTTTCCCTATGGAAGCCATTTTGAAAGTATATTCCATGCTGGACACGTTGGCGTCGGAAAAAGAAGGCTTTTATGCTGTAATTAAACTACTTACCATTCTTTATGAGCTTTCGCTTTATGATAACATCAAAGTGCTTTCAAGTTCGTCCTTCGCTAACATTGATGAAAGCTCGGACAGCCGACGAATTTTAAAAATTTACAACTACATTAACACCCATTACAAGAACCCAATACGACTGGAAGAATTGGCAAATCTTGTAGGAATGTCACCGGTTTCATTCAGTCGTTTTTTCAAACTGCGTGTCAATAAAACCATTTCCGACTATATTATCGATATCCGTCTCGGTCATGCAAGCAGACAATTGATTGACACCACTAATTCCATAGCCGAGATTTGTTATGAGTGTGGATTTAACAATTTATCTAATTTCAACCGGATTTTCAAAAAGAAAAAAGACTGTTCTCCTAAAGAATTTCGTGAAAATTTCCGAAAGAAGAAATTAATTATTTAACAGGTAAGCTAAAATAGTATTATCTTTTGATAAATAACGCAAAATTAAAATCTCCCTTTTTAATTTAATTTGCATTTCTGAAGTCTAACCATAAAAAAGACACCATAAAAATGCGTTTATTTTACATTCTGTTAAGCGTTATATTCGGTTGTACAACCTGCAACGACAATAACTTACCTCCCCAAAATAAATCTGTTGTAGAACTCAATGGTCAGCTTTCCGTTCAGGGTACTCATTTAATCAATACTCAAGGCGATACGGTAATGCTCAAAGGCGTCAGTTACGGCTGGCACAATTGGTGGCGCCGATTCTACAACGACACATCCGTTACCACATTTTCCACCGACTGGCATTGCAGTGTAGTACGTGCTGCCATGGGCATAGAGCCGGATAATGCTTATCTAAAAAATCCTGATTTTGCCATCAAATGTGTAACAAAAATTGTTGATTCTGCTATTAAAAACGGTATTTACGTGATTATCGACTGGCACAGTCATCACATCAAAACACAGGAAGCCGTTGCATTTTTTGAAAAAATGGCAAGCAAATACAATGCTTATCCGAACATTATCTACGAAATCTTCAATGAACCGGAAGGGGATGTTTACACCTGGCAACAGGTCAAAGAGTATTCCGAAACGGTAATTAAAGCCATCCGCACCATCGACACCAAAAATCTGATCCTGGTCGGTTCCCCACATTGGGATCAGGATATTCACATCGCTGCCGACAATCCGATAACAGGCTACGACAATATTATGTACACATTACATTTTTATGCAGCCACTCACAAACAAAACCTCCGCGACAAAGCTGACTACGCCTTGAACAAAGGTCTTCCGCTGTTTGTGTCGGAATGTGCCGGAATGGAAGCTACGGGAAATGGTCCTATCAATTACGTAGAATGGCAAAACTGGCAGAATTGGATGGAAAAATATTCCATTAGTTGGGTAGCCTGGTCAATATCCGACAAGGACGAAACTTGTTCGATGCTTCATAAAACTGCATCATCAGGGGGAATATGGACTGACAAAGACCTGAAAGAATGGGGAAAAATCATAAAAACCGAATTATCAAAAACGAAATAAAAATACATTTATCGCAATTATTCTTAATCCTTATTTTCGGTTTCACCGTAGGGAATTAACAAATGATGTTGGGTGTGGGGTGCATGTTGATACAAATTCAACCATTACGATAAAAAAGTATTAGCAAAAGATAAAATTATACTTGAATTACCTAATTTGATATTTTATTTTTGCAACATATTAACTTTATTAATTCAATAATACAAAAAAAAAGAATTTTATGAAGAACATTTTTATGTTATTTATGGCTCTTATCATGAGCTTGCCTATTATGGCTCAACAACACAGGGTTACTGGAGTTGTTGTAGATCAGAAAGACGGATCTGCCATAATTGGTGCAAATGTTACGGAAAAAGGGACCAAGAACGGAACAGTTGCTGACGTGAATGGTAACTTCACCATTGATGTTACTTCAGCGCGTCCTACACTCGTCATAACAAGTGTAGGATACAAAACAGTGGAAGTGGTTGTAGGCAGCCAATCCTTTGTAAGAGTAACAATGGTAGAAGAAGTTTCGCTTTTGGACGAAGTAGTGGTAGTGGGTTACGGAACCATGAAAAAAAGTGACTTATCCGGAGCTTCGGTTTCGGTAAGTGAAGAAAAAATCAAAGGTTCCATCATCACTAACTTAGACCAGGTATTTCAGGGACGTGCAGCCGGTGTTACTTCTGTAATTACTTCAGGGGCACCCGGTTCGTCAGTGTCTATACGTGTCCGTGGTCAATCAACCATTAACGCAAATGCCGAACCGCTTTATGTTATTGACGGTGTAATTGTTCAAGGTGGCGGTAACAGTGGTGCTTCATTCGGATTAGGTGATGCTCTTGGAAACGGAAGTACATCTACCATTTCACCCCTTTCCACCATCAGTCCGTCCGACATTGTGTCTATGGAAATCTTAAAAGATGCCTCCGCAACTGCTATTTATGGAGCACAAGGTTCCAACGGGGTTGTCTTAATCACTACAAAACGTGGTAAAGCCGGAGAAGCCAAATTCTCCTACGAAGGCATGACCGGTTGGCAACGTCAAGCATCAAGGATAGACATGATGAATTTAAGAGAATTTGCCGAATTCAGCAATTCTGTATCTGCCGAAAGTAATTCAAGAGATATCCATCCCGAGTTTCAAGATCCGAGCCTTTTGGGCATTGGAACCAATTGGCAAAATGCTGTATTCAGGATTGCACCTACGCAACAACATCAGTTATCTGCTCAGGGAGGAACTGAAAATGTAAAATATTACGTTTCCGGAACCTACCTAAATCAGTTGGGTACTATTATCGGAACAAAATTTAACCGATATTCTTTCAGAGCCAATTTAGATGCTCAATTAAAAAAATGGCTCAAATTAGGAGTTAACACCATGTTTTCCATAACTGATGAAAGAATTGGATTGGCAGACAGCGACCAAGGTATCGTTAAATATTCACTCTTAACCCCTCCCGATATACCTATCTACAACTTAGACGGGACGTATGCCAGTGTAATTCGTGAAGGTTATACACGCGTCAACCCCATTGCAATGGCATTGGACGAAGATATTTTACTGGGAAGAAAAAAACTGACCGGAAGTATCTTTGCTGATATAAATCCCTACAAACCACTCGTTTGGCATACAGAATTAGGTTACGACATCGGTTCTTCACGCGGAGAACGATTCCTGCCTGCAGTAACATACGGAAACTGGAGTCGTGACAAAAACATGAGTTCAATCCAAAGAAATGATAACTTTTTCTGGCAGTTGAAAAACTACCTGACCTTTACCGGTAAAATAGGCGATATGCACCACTACACCGCTATGTTGGGACAAGAACTTTGGGAATCGAAATGGGAGTATCAAAGCGTATCTTCCACCGGATTGCCTTCAAACGACATTCACAATCCAAATTTGGGTACCGACCCGAAAATCAATGCCGGTTTCGGAAGCGGAGCAATGGCTTCATTCTTCGGAAGAGCTACATACAATTACGGCGACAGATACATGGGAACTTATACGTATCGTTACGACGGTTCATCCAACTTTGGTCCGAAAAACAGATGGGCAGGATTCCATTCATTCGCTGCCTCATGGCGATTCAGCAACGAAAAATTCTTCGAACCTCTCTCTCCCGTTATCAGCAATGGAAAGCTTCGTTTAGGATGGGGACAAACCGGTAACTCCAATATCGGAGGATACGCCTGGGGTGCAGCCATTTCAAAAATGAATTCAGGTTTAGGACTCGGATATCGTCAAAGTAATCTTGCCAATCCTTACATCAAATGGGAAACACAGGAACAGTGGAATGCTGGTTTGGATTTGAACTTCTTCAAAGACAGGATTTCGTTGGTAGTTGACGTTTATGACAAAACATCAGGCGATATGTTGATGCTTTTGCAACTACCTTCTTACATGGGTACACGCGGTAACGTTTCATCAGCATTGACATCTCCGAGAGGAAATTATGGAACCATCAATAACAAAGGGTTGGAATTCACTATCAACACCCGAAATTTTGTCGGTGATTTTGAATGGGATACCGAATTCCAAATGTCATTTAACAAGAATATGCTGGTTGCACTGGACGGAACTGATGCCGCACAAATTGAAGGATACGGACAATGGAGCGACGTAGTTACCCTCTCCAAAATTGGTGAGCCACTTTACAGCTTCTACGGTTATCAGGTTGAAGGTATTTACCAAAATCTGGAGGACTTGCAAAATTCTCCGAAAGCTGAAAAATATCCTGCAAACGGCGTGTTCAATCGTTGGAACACAGTTTGGCCGGGCGACATTAAATTCAAAGATTTAAGCGGACCTGAAGGTAAACCGGATGGAATTATTGATACGTACGACCGTACCTACATTGGCTCTCCAATGCCTAAATTTACCTACGGTATGACCAATACATTCCGTTATAAAAATATGGACTTGACTATATTTATCAATGGAACTTACGGTAATAAAATTTTCAACTACATGGGAATGGAACTTTCGGGTATGACCAGCACCTGGAACAATCAATTAAAAATTGTTACCGATCGTGCACGCATGGAACCAATTGACCCGAACAAAGTATATCCGATTACCGATTCAGGCAACAACACCATTTGGAACTGGTTTGACGACGTTACCAACGTTCGCGTAAAGAATCCGAATGCAAAAATTCCGCGTGCTATGTACAATGACCCGAACGATAACAACCGCATCAGCGACAGATACATTGAAGACGGCTCATACCTCCGTATCAAAAACATCACGTTCGGCTACAATCTACCTCGTACATTAATTAAAAAAGCCGCATTAGAAAATGTACGCGTTTATGTAAACATCCAAAACCTGTATACATTCACCAAGTACAGCGGATATGATCCTGAAGTGGGCGCCAGCACAGCCAGTGCTAATGTTTATGGATTGGACAATGGACGTTATCCATCGCCACAAACTTATTCCTTTGGGATTAATCTTTCATTCTAACTAATAAAAATAAAACACTCTTATGAAAAGATTTAATATACTAAAAAGCCTGATTATAGTTCTATTTGTAACGGTTGGAGCTACTTCTTGCGAAGATTTCCTAACCCGACCGACAATAGACAATTATACGGTGGATAGTTTCTATCAAACAGACGCACAGTGTTTTCAGGCAATCAATCCTGTGTATAATTCGCCGTGGTACGATTTTCAACGTGGTTTTTTCAAAATAGGTGAAGTTTTATCGGGTAATTATCATTGGAGACAATCTCCTTACCTAACTTTCACCATCAACTCCACGGATGCTGACTTGGTAAATATGTCCGCTTCATTATGGTCGGTAAATGCATATTGTAACGGAATTATCGAAAACATTGACATGAAGTCGGGCAAAGATGTAACTCTTGCTACAAAAAACACAGTAAAAGGCGAGGCTTTGGTGTGGAAAGCAATGGCATATTTCTACCTGGTACGCATTTTCGGTGCAGTACCTATCATACACAATAATTCAGCCGAAATAGCCGCAAAAAATTACAATCAAGTATTCAAAGCTACTATTCCGAATGTTTATGATTACATCATCATGACGTTGGATAAAGCTATAGAATGGCTTCCGGAACAAAACCAACCCGGCAGAATTGACAAATACACTGCTTATGGTTTATTGGCAAAAGTTTATCTGACAAAATCGGGCTATGGAATGTCAGGCTCAAGAAACACAGAAGACTTGGCTAAAGCCGCTGAATATGCTAAAAAAGTAATTGACGAAAGCGGACGCACATTGATGCCGGTTTATTCGGATATTTTCCGTTTGAAAAACAATTTCAGTCAGGAAAGTTTACTGGCATGGCACTGGGTTGTTTCCAACAAATGGACATCTCAAAATACGTTGCAATCAGACCTCGGTATCAATGGTATAGATGAATACGGGGCAACTTGGGGCGGATGGAACGGACCATCAGTTGATTTGCAGGACGCTTTTGGCGAAAACGCATTGAGCCTGACAAGAAACAACGTGGATGACCGCCGTAAAGCTACTATGATGATGTATGGCGATAAATACGAATATTTCTGGGTGGACAAGGGCGGTTTAGATTACAATGAATTTGCTATCAACAGAGCTGAATATGAAAGCGCCGTTGGTGCAAACGAAGTGAAACACATCGTAGGAAACAATAACGACCATATTATTGGTACAGGAACAAGCATGGACCGTATGGCAACCAGTTTGAGTACTCATATTTTAAGACTTGCCGATGTGTACCTGATTTATGCCGAAGCTATACTTGGAAACAATGCCACTACTTCCGATCCATCGGCTTTGAAGGCATTTAATGACGTACGCGGACGTTCGGTGCAGAGTCATACTCCTAAAACTTCTCTTACCTGGAGTGATATTTGGAAAGAACGCAGACTGGAATTGGCTTGTGAAGGTGATCGCTGGTACGATTATGTACGCTGGCACTACTATGAACCTGCAGAAGCCATTGCTGAACTTAAAGGTCAGAGAAGAAACGGTTATTATGGATTGGGCGAATATTACAAAACCGGAATTTTGAATCCGGCAATAACAACTTACAACACATCCGCTCCGGCTCCTAACATCCAGGATAAAGATTTCGCATTGCCATTCCCGGATACCGACCTGACCATGAATCCTAATTTGCTAAAAGATCCTGTTGAATTCGATTTGACAACCATTCATTATTAAACTTTTAAGGAATCAATCAATATGAAAAACGAACTAAATACTACAAAATTAATTCAGTTATTATTTATTGCATTAATATCTGTTTTCTCATTTACAGCTTGCGATGATAATCCTGATAAATATGAGATGACCGACGGAATTCCTGAAGTGTATTATGTACGAGTTCCGTCACCCGCATCTGCCGATTCGCTACTTGTTCAGGCTTTCATGAACAATACCATCTGCTTGGTAGGTAAAAATTTGCGAAGTATCAAAGAGCTTTGGTTTAACGACCAAAAGGCTATTCTTAATTCCAGTTTTATTACCGATAAAACGTTATTGGTAACCGTACCGAAAACTATTCCGGTAATAGTAACCAATAAAATTTACATGATTACCAAAAACAATGACACTATTCCGTATAACTTTGCCGTACAAGTTCCGGAGCCTTATGTGGCAAGCATATCTTGCGAATATGCTCATGACGGCGATGTGGTTACACTGTATGGTGACTATTTCATCAACGATGCTAATGTTCCTTTGACTATTTCTATGGCAGGAAACATTCCTGTTACGGAAATTCTTTCAATAGAAAAAACTCAAGTGAAATTCAAAGTTCCGGCAGGCTCCCAAAAAGGCTATCTGACTGTAAAATCCATTTACGGAATTGGACGTTCGCACTTCCAATTCAGAGATGACCGGGGAATGATTCTGGACTGGGATGTATTAAAAGCAAACGGTGGCTGGCGTGCCGGAAAAATTAAAAATACAAATCCGACCGGCATCAGCGGAAACTATGTTTATTTTACAGGATCCATTAGTGGCGAGGCTTCCAAAGATTGGGATGAAGATAATTTCTCATTCAATCTCTGGGGTTCGGCAAGCGGACGTCCGGAAGGCGATTTGTTCACTACCGCTCCTTCTGCTTCGCAAATTAAATTTGAAATCAATGTTACACAAGCATGGTCATCGTTGGCTTTACAAATGATTTTTACACCTTGGGCTACACAAGGCACCAACGGCTATATTGCCGACAAGAAAACTCCGAGAGGACTCTGGAGACCTTGGCAAGGATTAGCAAAAGGATACACCACCGACGGCTGGGTAACCGTAGCATTGCCACTTACCGATTTTAAATACTATCACGACGGTTCTGTTGGTGAAATGGCCGGTCCGGGTAATTACGGCGGATTGACTTTCTTTGTTTACCATGGCGGAATAGCGGGAACTTCATGTGAGCCGTACATTTGCATTGATAACATTCGGGTAGTTCCTATAGAATAATACTTAACTTAAATTTTATAAACTAAATAAATATGCAAACAAGAAGAAACATATATACAGCATGTCTGCTAATAGGCGTGCTTCTGCTCACCGGATTCGGACTTACATCCTGCGAAAAGGAAAAAATAGACACCAAAATTATTTTGAACTCTTTCGGTCCATCCCCTGCTTTGCGTGGCGGTGAGTTAAGATTTATCGGAAACAATCTGGATAAAGTAACATCCATCATTCTTCCGGGATTAAAAGAAAGTACAACGGTAGAAGTAACAGATATCACCGTTGTAAACGAACGTGAAATAAAGATAGAAATACCACAAGATGCCGGTGAGGGTATTGTTACATTGAAAACTCCACAAGGAGATATAAAAACCAATACTCCTATTACCTATTCGGAACCCATAATGATTGAAAGTGTTACACCGACTACGATAAAAGCCGGTCAAACCCTGACAATCACAGGCGACTATCTGAATTTGATTAAAAGTGTCATTTTCTTTGACAACGTTTCGGTTGCCGATAGCGTATTTATATCGCAAACAAGAAAAAAGATTGAAGTAACAGTACCGGCGGAAGCACAAACTGGTAAAATTATACTTTCAAACGGCGAAGAAATTCCAATCGAAATTTACTCAAAAGAGACAGTTAACATCGTTCTCCCAACTATCACTTCGATAGCTCCTACTACCATTAAACCGGGGGCAACATTAACCATTACCGGTAAAGATTTGGATTTAGTAAGCAAGGTTGAATTTGCCGGCGGAAAAATAATTCCGACTTTTACGGTAAGCAAAGACGGAACAACGATTACTGTTACGGTACCTAACGATGCACAGGACGGAATAATTAAGTTAATTGCCAAATCGGTTGTTTCGGTGGAAAGCACCGACAAACTGACGATGGTTATGCCTTCGAACCTGGTAGTAACTCCTACGGAAGTTAAAAACAAGGGTTCGATGACTATTTCAGGAACAAATCTTGATTTAGTTTCTGAAATTAAATTTGGTACATTGATAGCTGCTATTACCAATAAAACGGCAACTCAAATTACCTTAACTGTTCCTGAAGAAGCAACAGCTACGGTAGCCACTTTGGTTACCTTATCGACCAAAACTGTTGACACGCCGGCATTTACTTATATAAAACCAACAATTACGGCACTAACTCCGACAACATTAATGGCGGGCACCGATTTAACCATCACAGGCACCGATCTTGACTTGGTTAAACAGGTAAAATTCCCGTCTTCTGCTAAAATTGTTGATGTAACTCCGGCTTCTGCCACATCATTTGTGGTAACAGTACCTACCGATGCTACATCGGGTAATGTTACTCTCATTACCATAAACGGAACAGAAGTGGTTTCGCCAATGACACTAACAGTAACAGCCGCTGATATACCGGTAATCACAAGCATGCCTTCCGTAATTAAACCGGAGCAGTTATTGGTAATTCAGGGCACAAAACTGAATTTGGTAGAATCAGTCATTTTTGAAAATGGCATTAAAGCCGTTAATTTCGGCACACGTTCGGAAACAACACTGGAAGTATATGTTCCCGAAGATGCACTGAAAGGCGCAAATGAAATTCAATTTGTAACATTTTCCGGTAAAATTGTAAAAGCTACGGTAAACATTATGGGAACAGACCCAATATTACCGACAACAGTCATGCTTACTAATTTCAATGGAGGTGGTAATTCACAATCAACTTGGGGCACTCCATTCTCTTTTGGCATACCAAGTATTCCATTGGACGGCACTGCATGTATGATAGGCAATTCAAATGTGAGTGGCTGGACGTGGTCTTGGGCTGCCAATTGGGGTACATTACCCGCATTAAGTGATCCTGATTTATATGTTTTCAAAATGGATATTTGCATCACGAAACCTGTTCTGTCAGGTGTAAGTGCGGGTATGTGTTTTAGAGGTTGGGATAATTCCATAACATTAGGAAATATTTTTGCCACTTCTACCGATGGCAATTGGATAACATTAAAATTTAATCTTAATCCGGGAAATCCAATTAATGGCACCGGAGATTTCGGATTTTATTTGAGTTGTTCAGAAACTATTGATTTATCAGGAGTTTATATTGATAACTTCCGTTTCGATCTTAAATAAAATTAATAAATAAAATAAGCAGAAGAGAGTCTTTCATACTCTCTTCTGCTTATTAAAAAACATTCATTATGGACTGGTATGAATTGGTATTACAAATTTTCTGTTTTGTTTCTTTTGATTTTTCTTTCATGTAAATCAGACCCTGGAACTTCAGGTGAAATTACTCCGCCTCAACTAGTATCTATCAATCCGCCTAACGATGCAAAAGATGTATCTGAAAACATCACCGAAATTATGCTTTATTTCAATGAAAATGTAACATTGAAAACACCCTATACCATCACTCTCAACGGAAGTCCGTTAAACAATATACAGCCGGGAATCCAAAAAGACCTGAAAATACCTGTTTCCGGATTAAAAATATCTACTGTTTACACACTGATTATTCCGGCAAATACCATCAAAGGTCCATCCGGCATATTCATTGACAAAGAAATTAAATCTACGTTTACTACATATACTCCACCTATACGAAAATTTTCTCCTCAAACCCAAAAAGTAATGGATTTCTTAACGCAAACGTACGGAAAGAAAACCATTTCAGGCACTATGGCAAATGTCAATTGGAACACCGAAGAAGCAGACTGGGTTTATGCTCTGACCGGAAAGTATCCGGCGCTGAACTGCTTTGACTATGTGCATCACATCTATTCACCCTCTGATTGGATTGATTATTCCAATACAAGCGTAGTGGAAAACTGGTGGAACGCCAACGGATTGGTATCCATTATGTGGCATTGGAATGTACCTGCAAATACTGCCGGTCAATATGCTTTTTATTTAGGCTCCGAGAACAATCAGACACTTTTTGATGTGAGCAAGATAAGTGATATAAATTCGGACGAATATAAGATAATGCTGAAGGACATAGACATTATTGCCGATTATCTAAAACTCCTGAAAGATAAGAACATACCTGTCATCTGGCGTCCTTTGCACGAAGCTGCCGGCAATACAAATTCTTACACGGGCGGCAAAGCGTGGTTTTGGTGGGGAGGAAAAGGTGCAGTTCCATTCAAAATTTTATGGAAATTCATGTTTGACCGCTTAACTAACTACCATAAACTGGATAATTTAATTTGGGTATGGACTTCGGAAGGTAACGACCCTGACTGGTATCCGGGTGATGCATACGTGGATATAGTTGGTAGAGATTTGTATCCTGAGTCCAATGTACACGCATCACAATTATATGAATTTAATAAGGTAAAAGCAATCGTTGATAATCATAAAATGATTGCACTCTCGGAATGCGGCGGAATTCCCGACCCTAATTTAATGTTTGAAAAAGGAGACACCTGGCTTTGGTTTATGCCATGGTACGGGGACTTCACCCGAAAAGACACTCAAAATGGCATATATTGGAATACGGTTATGTCAAACTCAAACGTAATTACACGCGACCAAATGCCATCGTTGAAATGATTTTATCATTAATTTATAATAATTATTTGGGGAATCGTTTATGAATTATAGAATTGAAAATTGAGAAACTTAAAACACATATAAAAAATGAAATTCAAATTAATCACCATCGCTCTAATCTTAATCGTATCATCAGCAATAGGATGTAATAAAAAAGCGGAAAAAAGTAATTCCTTTCAATCAGAATCTGTAGTACTGACTGCTGAAACCCAAAATCTGCTAAAAAGCCTCAAATCGATCCCTGAAAAAGGATTTATGATAGGACATCAGGATGACCCGATGTACGGCATCGGATGGAACGGTGATGCAAACCGTTCGGACATCAAAAGCATTACGGGCGACTATCCGGCTGTAATGGGTTTTGATTTGGGAAGAGTGGAATTGGGTAATGCCGATAATCTGGATAAGGTCAATTTCGACAAAATCCGCCAAGAAGTAATTAAGCAATACAATCGGGGCGGAATGATTACATTCAGCTGGCATATCAATAATCCGATGACTGACGGCGACTCATGGAATAACACCCCCGGCGCTGTAAAAACACTCCTACCCGACAGCATCAACCACGAAAAATTCATACAGTGGTTGCAACACGGAGTAGATTACCTGAAAACATTAAAAACCGCAGACGGGACTAAAATTCCTATTCTCTTCCGTCCATGGCATGAGCACACCGGAAGTTGGTTTTGGTGGGGACAAGACAACTGTACTGCCGAAGAATACAAACAGCTTTGGATTATGACGCATGACTTTTTCAAAGAACAAGGTATGGATAATCTGATTTGGGCTTATTCTCCCGGAGCGGTAAATACAACCGAAGAATACATGGAACGCTATCCTGGAGACGAATACGTAGATTTACTTGGTTTTGACACTTATCACTTCAACAATCAAAAAGGCACGGAAGATTTTACCAAAATCATGAACAACATGCTCACAATCATTACGCAGTTGGGAAAAGAAAAGAACAAACCGATTGCAGTTACCGAAACCGGAATTGAATCTCTTCCGATAGCTGATTGGTGGACAAACGTGCTATTCCCCGTAATTGACAAATATCCTATCAGTTACGTCCTTGTGTGGCGAAATGCACATGATATAGCCAATCATTTCTATGCTCCTTATCCGGGACAGCTTTCGGCAACTGATTTTGTAAAATTCTATCAAAATCCCAAAACTCTATTCAACAAAGACATTCAAAATTTATATAAATAAAATACCTTTATGGACTCATTCACAAACAGATTAAAAGTCCTTCAAGACGCACACAATCAGTTAATTTCTATTAAAAACGAACCGACAGAAACGACCAATGGTTGGTATCAACGATATAAAAATCCGATTTTAACGGCAGAACATACTCCTCTTTTTTGGCGATATGATTTGGATGAAAAAACAAATCCCTATTTAATGGAGCGCATCGGTATGAATGCGGTGATGAATTCGGGTGCTATCAAATGGAACGATAAGTATTTGGTTGTGGCACGCGTTGAAGGTGTTGACCGCAAATCATTCTTTGCCGTTGCCGAAAGTCCAAACGGAATTGATAATTTTCGTTTTTGGGACTATCCTGTTACCATGCCCGATACCGATGATCCTACAACGAATATTTACGACATGCGGTTAACTGCTCATGAAGACGGATGGATTTACGGCGTTTTTTGTGCGGAAAGACATGACCCGAAAGCGGCACTTGGCGATTTATCGTCAGCAACAGCGACAGCCGGTATTGCCCGAACCAAGGATTTAAAAACATGGGAACGCCTCCCCGACCTGAAAACCAAAAGCCAACAACGGAATGTGGTGCTTCATCCCGAATTTGTGAACGGGAAATATGCACTTTACACACGTCCGCAAGATGGTTTTATTGATGCCGGAAGTGGCGGCGGAATCGGCTGGGCATTGGTGGATGATATGACAAATGCCGTTGTTACCAAGGAAAAAATTATTGATTTCCGTTTTTATCACACCATCAAAGAAGTGAAAAACGGTCAGGGTCCCCACCCCATCAAAACCGAAAAAGGCTGGCTACACTTAGCTCACGGAGTACGAGGCTGTGCAGCTGGTTTACGTTATGTGCTTTATTTATTTATGACTTCGCTGGATGATCCATCTCAATTAATTGCTTCACCGGGTGGTTATTTCATGGCTCCGATGGGTGAAGAACGGATTGGCGACGTATCCAACGTTCTCTTTACCAACGGTTGGATTGCTGACAACGATGGCAAAGTATTCATTTATTATGCTTCGTCGGATACTCGCATGCACGTTGCCACTTCTACAATCGACCGGTTAGTGGATTATTGCATGAATACACCTGCCGACGGGCTTACAACCACAACTTCCGTAGAAACATTGAAGAAATTAATTGACAAAAATCTGAAAAAAACAGCACTATGAATTTTCAAAAAATAACTTTGAGAGAAAAAATCGGTTACGGTTTTGGTGATGCCGCATCGTCCATGTTTTGGAAGATATTCGGAATGTATTCTCTGTTTTTCTATACTGATGTATTCGGAATAACGGCAGCAGCAGCCGGTACAATGTTTTTGGTAGCACGTTTGTGGGATTCATTTTTCGATGTTTTTGTAGGTATTATCAGCGACAGAACAAAAACACGCTGGGGCAAATACCGTCCGTTCTTGCTGTGGTTTGCCATTCCGTTTGCAGTAATGGGCGTTATCACGTTCTTCACTCCCAATTTCAGTCAGAGCGGAAAACTGGTTTATGCATACATCACATACTCGTTAATGATGATTGTTTATTCGCTCATTAACGTACCTTATGCATCACTGCTCGGTGCCATTTCGGGTGATCCGAAACAAAGAAACTCACTCTCTTCGTACAGAATGTCATTTGCATTTATCGGTAGTTTCGTAACGTTTATGTTGCTTCAACCGCTGATTGATTTTTTTTCAAAAACATTTGATTCTCAAAGTGTTTCGCAAACTGCAAAAGCTGTTGAATCTTCGGTAAGTACGTCTCCCATTGGCTGGGTAATGGGTGTAGGCACTATCGGAATTATTTGCGTAGTGCTGTTTTTATTGTGTTTTAGCTGGACAAAAGAACGTGTTACTCAAATAGAAAGCGATGAAAATGTATCGGTAAAACAGGACTTAAAAAATCTTTTCCGCAATGCACCCTGGTGGATATTAGTTGCCACAGGTTTAGCAGCTTTACTGTTCAATGCCGTTCGTGACAGCGTGGCAATCTATTTCTTCAGAGATTATGTAAAAGTAAATTATAAAATGGCAGGCACCGGTTGGGATATGACCACCATTTACTTTCTGGTAGGTCAGGCAGCCAACCTCATTGGCGTAATGGCAGCACCGTCCATTTCAGCAAAATACGGCAAGAAAAAAACCTACATGATTGCCATTATGATTGCCGGAATTTTAAGTACCGGATTCTATTTTATCCCGAATAACATTGTCTGGATTTTAATTTTCCAATTTACCATTTCGCTTTTTGCCGGTTACGTGCTTCCGCTTTTGTGGTCAATGTTTGCCGACATTGTAGATCATCAGGAACTGCTGACCGGACGTCGTGCTACCGGTTTGATATTCTCATCGTCTTCCATGTCCCAAAAATTAGGCTGGGCACTTGGTTCGGCTATGAGCGGATGGATTTTGGCTGCATTCAAATACGCACCTGATGCTGTGGGACAAACCTCACAAACTCTTTTTGGAGAACATATTATGATAAGCCTGATACCGGCCGGTTGTTGCTTGCTGGCTGTTATCGGCATGTTATTCTACCCTCTTTCCGATAAAAAAGTAAAAGAAAACACTGAATTATTAAATCAAAAGAGAAACAGTGCAAAAGATATTATCACAAATAAAAAGTGAACTAACCGATGAATTGACTCAAAACATTCTTCCTTTTTGGATAAATAAAATGACGGACGAAAAAAACGGTGGTTTTTACGGACAAATAAACGGAAAAAATCAACTCGTCCCCGATGCTCCAAAAGGCGGAATTTTAAATGCCAGAATTCTTTGGACGTTTTCGTCGGCTGCTTTACATCTGAAAAATCCGTTTTATTTAAAAACAGCTGAACGGGCAAAAAACTATATTTTCAGCCATTTTTTTGATACTGAATATGGAGGAACATACTGGATGCTTCATGCCGACGGTACTCCTGCCGATACAAAAAAACAGATTTACAGCCAGGCATTTTTCATCTATGCTCTGACAGAATACTATCGGGCTTCAAAGGACAAAGAGTGCTTGAATAAAGCAGTTGAGCTTTTTCATTTGATTGAAAAATACAGTTTCGATCGTGAGCAAAACGGCTATTTCGAAGCATACAGTCGGGAATGGAAATTACTGGACGACCTGCGACTGAGCGAAAAAGATGCAAATGAAAAGAAAACGATGAATACGCATCTGCACATTTTGGAAGCATACACAAATTTATATCGGGTTTGGAAAGATGAACGGCTGAAAAATCAGCTTCAAAACCTGATAGATATTTTTTTGACCAAAATAATCAACCGCGAAACCTATCACCTTGACTTGTTTTTTGATGAAAACTGGAACTGTAAATCAACTATTTTTTCCTATGGTCACGATATTGAAAGTGCTTGGTTGTTGGAAGAAGCGGCCAAAGTGCTTGGAAACGAAGATTTATTGACAAAGGTAAAAAGCGAAACATTAAAAGTGACAGAAGCTGCCGCCGAAGGAATTCGGACAAACGGCGGACTGATTAATGAAAAGAACTATTTAACGGGACACGTTAATTCCAACTTTGATTGGTGGCCTCAGGCAGAAGCCATGGTCGGATTTTTCAATGCCTATCAAAATACGAGAAATGAAGATTATACTTTGAAAACTATTGCAATTTGGAATTTTATAAAACACAATATCATTGATTCAAAAAATGGTGAATGGTTCTGGTCGGTTTCTGAATCGGGGATAAAAAACACTTCCGATGATAAAGCCGGATTCTGGAAATGTCCCTATCACAACAGCCGGATGTGCTTGGAATTATTGGAAAGAATTGAAAAAGTAGTTTCTGAAAGAAATATATTTGGTAGAATCAACTAGCAAATGCATTTTGGGGGTTATAATTTTGAATATCTGGCAGTGTCTCATAAAAGTGCCAATTGCTGCGTTACTTTCTATTCAAAACACTCTAAACGATCCAAAACGCAGGTGCGCCTTATGGTTGGAAGATTAGAAGAGTTTATATGACTCATTTGGAGTGAAAAAAGGGACTCGAACCCGCGAACCCGTACCCACTACATCATCGCACTTGACAAAAACATTTCCAGCTCTTCCGGCTTCACATTGAGTGTTAATTCGCCATTGATTGCGTAAGATATTTTGCCGGACTCTTCGGAAACAATAATCGCAATGGCATCTGTTTGTTCGGTAATCCCTAAGGCTGAACGATGCCTCAAGCCAAGTCGTTTGGGTATATTTTGATTTTTGGAGACAGGAATGATGCAAGAAACAGCACGTATCCTGTTGTCACGAATAATCATTGCGCCATCATGAAGCGGACTGTTCTTAAAGAATATGCTTTCTATCAAACGTGAGTTGATGGTTGCATCAATAAGTTCACCGGACTGTATTTGCGTATCCAAACTGTTTTTACGGGCAAGGATGATGAGTGCACCGGTGGACATTTTTGCCATATTGCGACAAGCCAATACAATTTGCACGGTATTATAATCTGTCTTTTCCTCATCACTCCTTCCATTTCCAAAAACTTTCTTCAAAAATTTATGAAATGCCAATTGTCTTCTGGACCCCAAACGCGCAAAAAACCTGCGTATTTCTTCCTGAAAGAGCACAATCAAAGCAAAAGTACCCACACTGACCACCCTGTCAAAAATTCCGCCCATCAATTCCATCTTGAATACTTTAGATACAAGATACCAGATGATCAAGAAACTGATGATACCCAGAAAAACACTCAGTGCACCGGATTTTTTCAGCAATATAAAAAGTTGATATAGCAGAATCGCTACAAGAACTATATCAACTATGTCTTTGATTCCCATTTGAAAGTCCATGGCGTTATATTTTATTTGTAGTTTACGGTTCCCGCTGTTTTGTAAGCCTGGAATATCTTGATTGCCTCCATAGCTTCTTTCACATCATGTACGCGCAGAATGGAAGCCCCTCCCATCAATGCCAGTACATTCAGAGCCGTTGTACCGTTTAATGCCTGTTCCGGAACAATCTCCAACAGCTTATAAATCATTGACTTTCTGGATATGCCCACCAACATAGGCGCATCAATCATCTTGAAATAATTGAGTTTTCTCATCAATTCGTAGTTTTGTTCCAAAGTTTTAGAAAACCCAAATCCCGGATCAATCACTACATCATGTACACCAAGCAAACGCAGTTGTGCCAGTTTTTTAGACAGGTATTGTACAATTTCCGCAACCATATCCTGATAATCGGTATATTCCTGCATATCCTTAGGCGTTCCCCTCATGTGCATCAACACATAAGCTACCTTCAAGGATGCAATGGTCTCAAACATTTGCAGGTCAATATTTCCTCCGCTGATGTCATTAATCATCGCTACTCCATACTGCTGAACCGCCATCCTGGCTACCGGAGAACGATAGGTATCTATAGAAATTACGGCTTCGGGGAATTTTTTACAAACAACTTCCAAGGTTTCAGCTATAAGCCTCATTTCTTCTTCCATCGACACCTGGTCGGATCCCGGGCGAGTCGAGCAGCCTCCTATATCGATGATGGTTGCTCCTTCCGATAAAAAATTTTCTACTCTTTGCAATAAAGCCAGATCCGACTTAAACCTGCTGAGCGAAAAAAAAGAATCTGGCGTTACATTGACGATCCCCATCACGATGGGGGTACGCAAATCGTACAATTTACCTTTTAAGTTTAAAAAGAAGTTTGAATCTTCCATAGAGAAACAATTAATTTAAAAATAACCGTTATATAGTTGTTGACAATTGAAATAGCTTCATCACCACGGTTCAAAATGATGATTTCAGCCGTATCAATTTCGTTACAAGCCGGATATTTTGAATAAATCTCTGCAAATTTAAGAAAATATTATACGAAATACGCTTTATAACCGTTTATTTAGGCATAAATTTAAACACTTCGTCTCTATGTTACGTAACTTATTCGGCATTTCCGTCTTATTTTTGGTAGTTACATTTTCTTCATGTAACAGCAGCAACATCACCAGCTCAACTACAGGATGGCCCTACGACTATAAAGAAAAAAATGCTTTCCGTTCTGCCGGAAGCTCTTCTTCCCAAACTCCTCCGGGAATGGTAGAAATTCCGGGGTGGAGTTTTACGGTAGATGATGCGGATGAATATGAAACCGTAAATCGCAGGATTCGTCCGAACGAACTCAATACACGCAGAACGCTCACTGTTAACAGCTTCTACATGGACCAGTTTGAAGTCAGAAACATCGACTGGCGTGAATATCAAAATTGGCTTACATCCGTGTATGCGCGGGTAGCTCCCGAAAAAATCGAAGCTGCCAAGCCGGATATCAATGCCTGGACAAAAGGATTGAGCGACAACGAGCCGTTTCTGATGAATTATTTTACCCATCCCTCATTCAATGAGTATCCCGTTGTTTGTGTCAGTTGGGAACAAGCAACTGCTTACTGTGCGTGGAGAAGCGACCGCGCCAACGAAATACGCCTGATACGGGCAGGTGCTATACAGGCACCCGACTTTGATGCCATTGCCCGGATGACAAGCCTGGAAGCAGTAGAAGAAGCGATATTTACTTCTAAAAAGTTCTTTACCGGCCAACAAGACAATTTAGCCAAGACCTACGCCGGTATGTTTCCCGATTTTCGTTTACCCTCGGAAGATGAATGGGAATTTGCAGCCTATGCACGTAAAAGCAGCGATGCAGAAGGTAAAATCAGAGCCTACCCCTGGGCAGCTAAGTATCAGGGTAAACTCAATCAGCTTCAACAGCAGCAACAACAAGCCCATTACAACAAAACAGGCGCTGACATCCATTCGAATGTCTTTTCACGTACCGTTCCTGTCGGCTCTTTTGCTCCCAACGATTTCGGTTTGTACAATATGGCAGGAAACGTAAACGAGTGGGTTTTTGATCAATACATAACCCGTGGCAATCTAAATAAAATTGACAGCGTAGATGTATTGGATACTTTTCTTCCGGAATATCATAAATCTGCCGACAGCCGTGTGTACAAGGGTGGCTCCTGGAAAGATCCGATTTATTGGTTACATCCTGCTTCCCGTAGGTATCTTGACAGACATCAATCAGCTAATGATGTGGGTTTCAGATGTGCCATGAGCATGATTCCTACCGGAACCAAAAAATAAACAAGATTAACACTCAACTAATTCACATCAATTATCAATATTATTTACCTTTTTGAGAGATTATTCAATAAAATCGTGTAAATTTGTCACCGATTTTTAAACATTTATAATAATATTGATAATATGGACCTTGTATCTGCTCGTTTAGCCGCGCTTTCTCCATCGGAGACACTTGCGATGTCTCAAAAAAGTAATGAATTAAAAGCCCAGGGAATTGACGTAATCAACCTCAGTGTGGGAGAAACCGACTTCAACACGCCCGACCACGTTAAAGATGCTGCAAAAAAAGCCATCGACGAAAACTATTCTTTTTATTCTCCCGTTCCGGGATATCTTTCCTTGCGGGAAGCCATTTGCAATAAACTGAAGAAGGAAAACAACCTGGAGTATAAACCCGATCAAATCGTCTGCTCCAACGGAGCCAAGCAGTCGGTTTGTAACGTATTGTTGGCTTTAGTCGGCAAGAGTGATGAAGTGATTATCCCCGCGCCCTATTGGGTGAGTTATCCTGAGATGGTAAAAATCTCTGATGGTAAGTCGGTGATTATTTCGGCAGGTATTGAGCAGGATTTTAAAATAACACCGGCACAACTTGAAGCCGCCATCACTCCCCAAACAAAAGTCTTTATTTTATGCTCACCCTCCAACCCTACCGGCAGCGTATATTCCAGGGATGAACTCAAAGCATTGGCTGATGTGTTGGAAAAATATCCGAATGTTTATGTCTTATCGGATGAAATTTATGAGCATATCAACTATGTAGGCTCACACGAAAGCATTGCTCAATTTGAAAATATCAGAGACAGGGTTATTGTTGTCAACGGTATATCAAAATGCTATGCCATGACCGGCTGGAGAATTGGTTGGATAGCAGCACCGAAATGGATAGCGGCAGCCTGCAACAAGCTGCAAGGACAATACACCTCAGGTCCCTGCTCCGTAGCACAGAAAGCAGCCGAAGCAGCTTATATTGACGATGCAGGTTTTGTGGTAAAAGTCCGCGAAGCCTTTACCCGCCGCAAAAAACTGGTTATGGAGTTAACAGCAGAAATTCCGGGGTTTAAAGTCAGTGAACCAAAAGGTGCATTCTATATCTTCCCCGATGCCGCAGCCTATATCGGTAAGTCTTACGGCGACAGGAAAATTGAAAATTCCGGTGATCTGGCTATGTATTTACTGGAAGTTGGTCATGTTGCCTGTGTTGGTGGAGGAGCTTTCGGCGCTCCTACCTGTATCCGCATGTCGTACGCTACTTCTGAAGAAAACTTAAAGAAGGCATTTGCACGGATCAAGGATGCTCTGGGGAAATTGCAGTAGATGTTAATACAGCTATAAAAAATCCCCGGCATAAAAACATATATGACCAGGGATTTTTATTGAATATTATTTCAAGAAGACTTCATCTTAACAGCTCGCAATTTTTATCTGTTTGAAAAAATCATTTCCCTTATCATCAACCAAAATAAAGGCAGGGAAATTTTCTACTTCTATCTTCCAGATTGCCTCCATACCCAATTCAGGATAATCGAGACATTCCACTTTTTTGATATTTTGCTCGGCCAGAATAGCAGCCGGACCACCGATAGAACCTAAGTAGAAGCCACCATGTTTTTTACAGGATTCCGTTACCTGATCACTTCGGTTTCCTTTGGCAATCATGACCATGCTGCCACCATGTGATTGGAACAAGCCTACATAGGGATCCATTCGCCCTGCGGTAGTCGGACCAAAAGAACCGGACGGCAGACCTTTCGGAGTTTTAGCCGGACCGGCATAATAAATCGGATGATCTTTGATGTATTGAGGTAGTTTTTTACCTGCATCCAACAATTCCTTCAGCTTGGCATGGGCAATATCGCGGCCCACGACTATGGTGCCGTTGAGTGACAATCTTGTTGCTACCGGATATTTTGATAAGGTTGAGAGAATCTCCGACATCGGACGGTTCAAGTCAATTTGTACGGCATCACCTTCTCCACTCCGACGGTACGCTTCAGGAATATATCTGCCGGGATTATCTTCTAACTTTTCTACCCAAATGCCTTCTTTGTTGATTTTAGCTTTGATATTACGGTCGGCTGAACAGGAAACCGCCATCCCCACAAATACGGAAGCACCGTGCCGAGACAAACGTACCACACGCACATCATGGGCATAATACTTACCGCCAAACTGTGCACCCATCCCAAACTTCTGGGTGGCTTTCAATATCTTTTCTTCCATCTCTACATCACGAAAAGCACGCCCCAATTCATTGCCTGTGGTAGGCAAGTTATCATAATATTTGGTAGAAGCCAACTTGACAGTCTTCATACAAGCATCCGCAGAAGTGCCACCGATTACAAATGCCAAGTGATAAGGCGGACAAGCAGCCGTGCCCAAAGTCTGCATTTTTTCAGTCAGGAATTTCTCCAAAGATGCAGGATTCAAAATGGCTTTGGTCTCCTGGAAGAGATAAGATTTATTGGCAGAACCACCTCCTTTGGCGATGAATAAAAACTCATATTCATTACCCGTACTTGCCATCAAATCGATTTGAGCCGGCAAATTGGTTTTGGTATTCACCTCATCATACATATTCAGGGCAGCATTCTGCGAATATCGCAAATTCTCCTGTGTATAAGTCTGATAAATCCCCTTGGACAAAGCTTTTTCGTCCGTTCCATCAGTACAAACCAAATGGCCTTTCTTGGCATAAACAGTAGCGGTTCCGGTGTCCTGGCAGAAAGGTAATACGCCTTTGGCGGCAATCTCCGCATTACGCAGCATAGTGACGGCCACATATTTATCATTTTCACTGGCTTCCGGGTCATCTAAAATTTTCGCAACTTGCTGTTGATGTTCAGTGCGCAACAAGAAATTGCAGTCGCGCATAGCAGTTTTTGCTAATAAAGTCAAGCCCTCCGGTTCCACCTTCAACACTTCCTTGCCTTCAAACTCAGTCGTACTCACATAATCTTTGGTCAGCAAATAATACTTGGTTTTGTCTTTCCCCATTTCAAACGGATCTTGATACTTAAATTCCATGATAATATTTTTCTTTGTTTTTAATTCGGTGCGAATTTACGAAAATTTTTTATGAATGATTAAATTTGTTTGTCGGGAGCTCTACACGACAACTTAAAATAAACTATCACCATGTGTGAAATGAATGATAAATTTTGTGTTGGTTCCCTTTCATAATTGTTTTATCAATTATTTTTTATTTTCTTTGTGGACTGTTAGTGAAGAATTTAATATAAAACGAACATAAACAAATAATAATCATATGAAACGAATCTACTTAATAGGCTTAATTTTTCTCCTTGGTTTTTCCTGTACTTACGCCCAACAGTCGGACAGCACGCTTACTATCATGACCTACAACCTATACCGCGATTTGCCATCGAATACACAAAACAGTCGCATTCCCGAATTTGCCAAAGTTATCGTGTCTTGCGACCCGGACGTTGTTTCTTTGCAGGAAGTCAGGGGTATCAGCAATTTATTTCAACTGAGTTTAGCTACCGGTTTGAAAGGCAGAAGATACAATGTGTTACCGTTTTACGGCATAGGCATGTTGTGGCATTCCCGTTTAGGAAAACCTGTCATTACATCTTATGAACTCAAGGCTTTGAGAAATTCAAACGATAAAGAAGCGAGGGCTTTTATGGTTGCGGAATTTGACACATTTTATTTTATCGCCACCCATTTCAGTCTGGACCAGCAAGATAGAGACAGGATGGTAGAAGCCATTATTTCTTTTGCACAATCCGTATCCAAGCCCGTTTACTTAGCCGGTGATTTAAATATCACACCTGAAGATGCCGCCATTGCAAAGTTCAAAGCCAATCACTTTATTTTACTCAACGACCCTACCCATCATACTTTTAGAAGCAGCAATCCTGACAGACAACTTGATATGATTTTGGTTCATCCCAATCAATCAAAAGCACCCACCATCATTGACAGAAGCACTACTGAGTTTCCAAAAGATTACCTGGAAAAGCTGTCGGATCATTTACCGTATTGGGTGAAAGTGAGGGTAAAGTGAAAATCTCACCTCCTCTATAAATCAAACCTGTCTCTAATACCTCCTGCCCAAAATCCAATTTTTTCCATTAAATTTGCACCTCAATTCAATAGCAAGTTACTTTGCTAAGTACATGAAAAAATACTTCATAAAACGCAATTGATTAGCTTGCAGAGTTTTATATATATTGGATAGCGACCTAACTTCGTCCGGAGAGCCGAAAAACAAAGCGGGTACGGGATAACGTGTTCCGAAATATGAGGTCTAGAGTGCAAGGGCTTGTGTACTTTTGGTAATGATCTTTGTCCAACGAGAATGCTTGACCTTGACTGATGAGCCGAAAAATAAGTGAAAACAGCGTTAAAAATCGTCCTTGTTTGAGCGAGGGACGAGCGAGTTTGGACGATTTAGCTGTTTGAGCGTGAATTTTTCGAGCGAAGCAGGCACAGTCTTGACTTTTTTTTGCTTCGTTTTTTTGTGTCAAGACAAAAAAATGAAGTGGGAAAGTTAATTTGACAAATTAATTTAATCGAAATAAATATTACAATTCAAAACAATATGAAGAAAAAAACTTTATTGATGATTCTCGATGGGTGGGGAATCGGCGATGGCTCAAAAGGTGATGTAATAGCCTCTACCCCAACGCCTAACTGGGATAAATTACTTGCCGTTTATCCTAATTCTTTTCTACATGCCTCCGGCGAAAATGTGGGATTGCCTGATGGACAGATGGGTAATTCAGAGGTAGGACACCTGAACATAGGAGCAGGACGTGTAGTATATCAGGATTTGGTGAAAATCAATATTGCTTGCCGCGACAACAGCATCCTTAAAAATAAAGCCATCATCAATGCTTATACATATGCCAAAAAGAACAATAAAAAAATGCATTTCCTGGGATTGGTTTCCGATGGCGGGGTACATTCTTCTATGGATCATCTCTTTAAGTTATTAGATATAGCTAAGGTGTATGGTATAGATAAGGCTTATGTTCATTGTTTTATGGACGGCCGCGACACCGACCCCAGAAGCGGTGCAGGCTATCTGGAGCAGTTGGAAAAGCACATGCAAAACTCCAGCGGAAAAATTGCTTCGGTGATTGGTCGCTACTACGCCATGGACCGTGATAAAAGATGGGAAAGGGTGAAATTGGCATACGACTTATTGGTGAAGGGCAAAGGCACTCCTTATACTAATGCGGTTGAAGCCATGAAAGCTTCTTATGCAGACGGTGTTACCGATGAGTTTATCAAGCCTGTTGTCATTACGGATAGCAACAACAAGCCTTTGGCTACTATTGAAGAAGGTGATGTAGTCGTGTTCTTTAACTTTCGCAACGACCGCGCAAAGGAACTCACCATCATGCTTACTCAGGAAGATATGCCGAATCATGGTACGAAAACCATCCCTTTGGAATACTACACCATGACACCTTACGATTCATCTTTTAAAGACTTGAATGTTCTGTTTGAAAAAAGTAATGTTGACAATACCTTGGGAGAATATCTTTCAGATTTGGGTATGAAGCAATTGCGCATTGCCGAGACTGAAAAATTCCCGCATGTAACCTTTTTCTTTTCCGGCGGCCGAGAAGCTGAATTTGAAGGTGAAGAGCGAATATTAATTCCTTCTCCGAAAGTACCTACTTACGACTTGCAGCCGGAAATGTCGGCTTACGGTGTCACTGAAGCTTTGGTGGCTGAACTCAATAAAAAGAAATTTGATTTTATTTGTCTGAACTACGCCAACGGCGATATGGTGGGGCATACCGGCGTGTATGAAGCCATTGTAAAGGCTGTAAAAACTGTGGATGAATGTGTAGGAAAAGCAGTAGAGACAGCAATTGCCAATGATTATGAGGTGATCATCATTGCCGACCATGGGAATGCCGATAACGCAATCAACCCCGATGGCTCACCCAACACAGCCCATTCGCTGAATCCCGTGCCCTTGATATATGTTACCCAACGTCCGAATGCTTCCGTGAAAAGCGGTATTTTAGCTGACGTCGCACCTTCCATTTGTCAAATTTTAGATATACCCCAACCAAAAGAAATGACGGGGAAAAAATTGCTGAAAATATAATCTCGGGCTTACAACCTAATTCAATCTCCTGCTGAAAAAATGATTCACCTACTACAACATCGCATATTAGTCCTGGATGGAGCCATGGGTACCATGATTCAGCAGCATAAGTTGAAGGAGGCTGATTATCGTGGGAGTCGATTTGCGGAAGCAGCCATTCCTCAAAAAGGAAATAATGATTTGTTGGTGCTGACACAGTCGGAGATTATCCACAATATTCATTGTCAGTATCTAGAAGCCGGTGCCGACATCATTGAAACCAACACCTTCAATGCCCAGTCCGTCTCTATGGAAGATTACGGCATGCAAGAACATGTCAGGGAAATCAACCTGGAAGCGGCGCGTTTGGCAAGGAAGGCAGCAGATGCATATACGGCAAAGACACCTGACAAACCAAGATTCGTGGCAGGATCTATCGGTCCGACCAACAAAACCACCTCGCTTTCTCCGGATGTAAACAATCCTGCTTACAGGGCTATCACCTTTGATCAATTGGCGGTTGCCTACAAGGAACAAATGCTCGCTTTGATTGAGGGTGGTGTGGATGCACTTTTGATTGAAACTATTTTTGACACTTTGAATGCCAAGGCTGCGATTTTTGCTGCCCATGAAGCCATGGCAGAAGCAGGTAAAAAAGTGGGGCTGATGATATCTGTAACCGTTACGGATAAAAGCGGCAGAACTTTATCAGGACAGACCATACGCGCCTTTCTCGCTTCCGTAGAGCATGCGGATATCCTGTCCATAGGATTAAACTGTTCTTTCGGAGCCAAGGACTTGAAACCCTATTTGCAGGAAATCGCCAAATACAGTCCGCACTACATCAGCGTATATCCCAATGCCGGCTTGCCCAATCAGTTTGGCGAATATGATGAAAGTCCGGAAACCATGGCGGCACAAGTTCAAGAATTCATAGACGAAGGCTTGGTAAACATCATTGGCGGCTGCTGCGGAACTACCCCCGAACACATTGCTGCCTTTGCGCAAATGGTAAAATTTGCTGATTTGCGCACCCCTAACGATGCCAAAGAAGATGAAGGAACATTATACCTTTCAGGTTTAGAACATCTGGCAATCAAGGAGGACTCGTTGTTTGTAAACATAGGTGAGAGATGCAATGTTGCCGGCTCCAAGAAGTTCTTGCGCTTGATCAATGAGAAAAAATACGAGGAAGCTTTATCCATTGCCCGCCAACAGGTATCGGACGGTGCCCAGATCTTAGACATCAATATGGATGATGCAATGTTGGATGCTGTGCAAGAAATGACTACTTTCCTCAACTACGTCGTATCCGAACCGGAGATATCCAAGGTTCCGATCATGATTGATTCTTCCAAATGGGAAGTGATAGAAGCCGGATTGAAATGCGTACAAGGCAAATGCGTAGTTAACTCCATCAGTTTGAAAGAAGGCGAAGCAAGTTTTATAGAGAAAGCAAAAAAAATTCGTGCCTATGGTGCAGCCATAATTGTAATGGCTTTTGATGAAGTCGGGCAGGCAGATACCTTGGCAAAGAGGATTGAAATTTGCGGGCGTTCTTACAAACTGTTAACCGAAAAAGCAGGTTTTCCTCCAAGCAATATTATCTTCGACCCGAATGTATTACCCATCGCCACCGGCATGGAAGAACATAATAACTATGCCGTTGATTTTATTGAAACCATTCGTTGGATAAAGTCAAATTTACCTTTTGCACGGGTCAGTGGCGGCATCAGCAACCTGTCCTTTTCCTTTCGCGGCAACAATATTGTGCGCGAAGCCATACATTCGGCCTTCCTTTACCACGCCATTCGTGCAGGTCTTGATATGGGGATTGTAAATGCCGGCATGTTACAGATTTATGAGGAAATTCCTAAAGAGTTGTTGGAATATGTTGAGGATATCGTATTGAACCGCCGACCGGATGCTACGGAACGCATGATAGCCTATGCGGAAAAGATAAAATCAGAAGCTTCAGGAGAAGGTGCAAAAGGTAAAAAAGAGGACGAATGGCGTACACGTGATTTGCAAGGTCGTTTGGAATACGCCCTTATCAAAGGCATTAGTGATTATATGGAAGAAGATTTAACGGAAGCTCTTCAGCAGTACGAAACAGCATTGGACATCATCGAGCAACCCCTGATGAACGGAATGAATACAGTGGGTGAATTGTTTGGCTCAGGAAAGATGTTTCTGCCGCAAGTGGTAAAAACCGCCCGCACCATGAAAAAAGCCGTAGCCTTTCTGCAACCCTATATAGAAGCGGAAAAAGCACCCGGAGAAAGCGCATATGCAGGAAAATTCCTGATTGCTACCGTAAAAGGCGACGTGCATGACATAGGAAAAAGCATCGTAGCAGTAGTGTTAAGATGTAACAACTACGAAGTCATTGATTTAGGGGTGATGGTTCCTGCCGAAACACTTATTGAAACAGCCATCAAAGAAGATGTGGACATTTTGGGCGTAAGTGGCTTGATCACACCTTCTTTGGAAGAAATGACAATAGTGGCTTCCGAAATGGAAAAAGCCGGATTGAAAATACCTTTGCTGATTGGTGGAGCGACCACCTCCAAAATACATACGGCAGTGAAAATTGCACCCAACTACAGCGGACCGGTAATTTATTCGAAAGATGCATCAGTCAATACACAGATAGTTGCACAACTGACCAATCCCAATACCTATGCGTCATTTACTGCTGAAATAGCTGATGAATACAAGCAATTGAGAGAAAAACAAATGACGAAAACAAATTTGCTCTCTTACGAAGAAGCGCAAAAACGCAAACCAAATCTATTTTAGGATCTTCGTTAAATTCAAATTTAAAAAAATACGAGAGAATATCCAAAGACAAAAAAGCCAACTATCTCACAATGATTTAGTTGGCTTAATCTTATTAATTAATGAACATCCCTAACTCCTTTAACTTCCTGACTACTAACTACTATCTACCAACTACTTAACTTCAATAATCAGTTCTTAGTTTTTAGTTCTTCGTTCTTCGTTTATTTTTACGCTTTTGTCCCGAAATCGTCTTTTGTCTTTATTCTTTACTCTTTGTTCTACCTCACCACCACTTTCTCTACTCCGCCATTTACTTTTACCATATATACACCTTGTTTCATAGGTATAGTATGACTTCCTGCGGACAGCGTGCTGCTATAGATAGCTGCTCCTGTAAGCGAATAGACCTGCACATTTATCTTATTTGGCGAGCTGATAGCTATCTCCCCTTTTCTTGCTGTAAGACTATATTCTTTATCTGCGGCAGCATCTGCTACGCCGGTAATGGTAAACGTTATCTTGCGGATTTGGTGGTTGTTATAATCGGCTACGTATAAATCCCCGGATGAGTCAAATGCCAATCCACGAGGCTGATCAAATCTGGCACTTGCTCCGATGCCATTGACATTACCGCTTGTCCCCGCTACACCGGCAATGGTGGTAACCACGCCGTCCGGCAAGGTTATTTTACGTATGGTATGGTTACCTGCATCACCGATATATAAATGTCCGTCGGGACCAATAGCTATTCCGTTGGGCCACTTAAAACTTGCTGCCGTTCCGGTACCATCTGCACTCCCTTCGGTACCACCTGCTACAGTGGTTACTACACCGGCAGGGGTTATTTTCCGAATGGCATTATTAACATTGTCTGCCACATAGATATTTCCGGAGGCATCCATCGCCATCTTTCTGGGGCAATAAAACCGGGCTGCATTACCCGTCCCGTTTATAAAACCACTTTCTTCGCCACCACCTGCGAGCAGTGTTTTTTCGTTTGTTGCGGTTATAATTTTATATACCGAATGATTATCACTTACATATAAATTACCTGTGGCATCGCTGCATAATCCTGTGGCGTAATTATAAATTCCATAGTCACTCATCAGGGTAACTTCGCCTGTTGCCATATCAATCCGGTTTATTCGACCAGTGCTTGGGCTACTTCCTGTCTTGATTACATAGAGTTTACCGTCTGCCAATGCCATTTGATTAGGATGTTCTGCTGATGCAGTATTAAGGGTGCTTACCGTGCCAGAAGCTATTTTCCGTACAGCATTGTTCACATAGTCTGATACATAAAGGTTGCCGCTTCCGTCAAAAAGGAGAGCCTGTGGCCCTTGGAACCGAGCTTCCAATAAGTTGCCGTCTGTATATCCGGCCGTACTACCGGCGTAAGTACTTACCGATACCGATACCTGTGCCTGTACCGCACTTGCCGTCCACAACAGAAGGGCAGCAAGGATAAATAATGTAATTTTTCTTTTCATGATTTTCATTTTTTTGTTAGTTATTAAATGGATTTAAAATAAGATTGCTCCAACATATTTATCAATTCTGCTTTTAATTGAATGAAACGAATATCTCTATTTAGCTTTGATGATGCGCTTAATCTCATTCAACTTATTTAAGGCTTCAACGGGAGTCAGGTTATCGATGTCCAAGTTTTTAATTTCATCGCGGATTTGTTCCAAAACAGGATCGTCTAATTGGAAGAAGCTGAGTTGCATGCCTTCGCGCTGACCGGCAATTTCCGTTATCGGTTTAGTAATTTCGCCTTGTCTGTTATCCGTTTCTAACTGTTTGAGTATCTGGTCGGCTCTTTTGACAATGCTTTGTGGCATACCCGCCATCTTGGCTACATGGATACCGAAGCTGTGTTCGCTTCCGCCACGCTCCAATTTTCTCAGGAAAATGATTTTCTTATCAATTTCTTTCACCGACACATTGTAGTTTTTGATGCGGCTAAAGGATTTTTCCATCTCATTCAATTCGTGATAATGAGTAGCAAAGAGGGTTTTTGCTTTGGCATGCGGATGCTCGTGGATATGTTCCACAATTGCCCAGGCAATGGAAATACCATCATAGGTGGAAGTACCCCTGCCCAATTCATCAAAAAGTATCAAACTTCTGTCCGAGAGATTATTTAAAATACTGGCAGCCTCGTTCATTTCTACCATAAAAGTAGATTCGCCCTGAGAGATATTGTCGCTGGCGCCTACACGTGTAAAAATCTTATCAACAAGCCCAATGCTTGCACTTTCTGCCGGAACGAAGCAGCCGATTTGAGCCATCAGGGTTATCAGGGCTGTTTGGCGCAGCAAAGCGGATTTCCCCGACATATTCGGACCGGTAACGATGATAATTTGTTGACTGCTGCTATCAAGATACACATCGTTGGCAATATATGATTCACCCACAGGCAACTGCTGCTCAATCACCGGATGCCTCCCTTGTTTGATGTCAATCACATCGCTATCGTTAATATTCGGACGGATGTATTTGTTCTCTGCTGATACTTTTGCAAAAGAAAGCAAGCAGTCTAATTGAGAAATTAAATTGGCATTCAATTGAATGGCTGTGATATAGTCAACCAGGCTCAACACCAATTCATTGAATAACCTGGTTTCTATTTGCAGGATTTTGTCTTCAGCCCCTAGTATTTTCTCTTCGTATTCTTTTAGTTCCTGGGTGATGTATCGCTCCGCACTCACCAAAGTTTGCTTGCGTATCCAGTCGGCAGGGACTTTATCCTTGTGCGTGTTCCTGACTTCAATATAATAACCGAAGACATTGTTAAAGCTGATTTTTAAACTTGGAATGCCGGTATGCTTACTTTCTCTTTCTTGTATTTTTTGTAGATATTCCTTTCCTGAATAAGCTAAATCCCTCAACTCATCTAACTCGGCATCAACACCTTCCCGGATAACGTTCCCTCGGTTAATCATCGTTGGCGGATCAGCATGAATTTCTCGTTCGATTTTTTCCGAAATAACTTGACAAGGGTTCAATTGGTCTGCTATCCGGTTCAAAGCAGGATTGTCGGCTTGAGAACACAGTTGTTTGATAGGCTCTATGGCTTTTAAGGCTGTTTTGAGTTGCACCACTTCCCTTGGGTTAATCCTTTCAACCGCTACTTTAGAAATGATTCTTTCCAGATCGCCAATCAAGGATATATTTTGCACCAATGAATCTTTAATTTCAGGATGTTTGAAAAAGTACTCAACCACGCCCAATCGTTCTTGTACAGGTTGCACATCCTTAAGTGGAAATGCAATCCAGCGTTTCATCATGCGGGCACCCATGGGAGAAATGGTTTTGTCCAATACCTGCACCAGGGTTTTAGCACCTTCATGTATAGAACTAAAAAGCTCTAAGTTCTTGACAGTAAAGCGATCTAACCACACATAACGCTCTTCCTCTATGCGTGACAAATGCGTGATGTGTCCGGTTTGCTGATGCAGCGTAATGTCTAAATAATGCAGAATGGCGCCTGCAGCCACTATGGCAAAAGGTAAATTTTCAACGCCAAAGCCTTTCAGCGTGTGGGTTTCAAATTGTTTAAGCAGTCTTTCTTCAGCAGTTACGGGTGTGAACACCCAATCTTCTAAGCCATAAGTGTAAAAATTATTACCGAAATGTTCGGTGAACAATTGTTTTTTATTTCTGTCGTATAAAACTTCTTTCGGACTGAAATTATTCAGTAATTTGTCCACATATTCAGCCGTTCCTTCAGCAACCAGAAATTCTCCGGTAGAGATATCCAAAAAGGCTACACCTACCATTTTTTTATCGAAATATACCGAAGCCAGGAAATTATTTTCTTTGTGGTTTAAAGTGGTGTCGCTATAAGATACGCCTGGGGTAACCAGTTCCGTAACACCTCTTTTAACCAATTTTTTGGTTAACTTAGGGTCTTCCAACTGGTCGCAAATGGCTACTCGCTTGCCGGCACGCACCAATTTAGGCAGATAAGTGTCCAGGGCGTGGTGGGGAAATCCTGCTAATTCCACAGATTTTGCGGCGCCGTTGGCACGGCGTGTTAAAGTAATGCCTAAAATTTCGGAAGCAATGATGGCGTCTTCGGAAAATGTTTCATAAAAATCACCACAACGAAACAACAAAATAGCATCCGGGTGTTTCGACTTAATGTTGAAATATTGTTTCATCAAAGGGGTTGTAGCAATTTCTTTGGACATGTTTTATGTTTAAATATTGTTGGTAGTTGCTGTTGGTGCGCCCAGGATAAAGAGCGTGCTAATTATACCAATCTTTTTTCTCTTATGCAAATTTAAAAGAATTTCTTTGAAAATTTTATTACCCGACAAAAAATCACTTAATTTGCAAAGAAAAAAAATTAAATACAAATTCCAATGAAAATTCTGAAAACCCTCCTGAGATACTTAGGTCCCATTATTTTATTGATTGGTGCCGCTTTACTGGTAGTGTATTATTTTCAAGCAACAGCTGAAAATACCTTGTTGATTGTATCTGCTGCTTTGATGGTTGTTGGTGTTATAGCCCATGTTGTTATCAATAAGTTTATGGAGTAGTCATACTTTATTTGTTCTTAAATTTAAATTTAAGAGCGGAATTGATAAATATGTTGAGGGGGCTACCGGACCTTTAAAATGAACCCGAAAAACCACACATATACGCATTACTGTTGCGGGAATACCCGTGCCGTGCCTTACTGTGAAATGGCAGTAGCGGCTTTACCCCCCCCCTCCCCTATTAACACTTATTAACAAAACGATAATTTTACCTATTACCCCGTGCCATACAGGTGCGGGGATACTTATTTTAAATCCATTTAATAACTAACAAAAAAATGAAAATCATGAAAAGAAAAATTACATTATTTATCCTTGCTGCCCTCCTACTGTGGACGGCAAGTGCGGTACAGGCACAGGTATCGGTAAGTACTTACGCCGGTAGTACGGCCGGATATACAGACGGCAGCTTATCGGAAGCTCAGTTCGACCAACCGCAGGCTCTCCTTTTTGATGAAAGCGGTAATCTCTATGTGGCTGAAAACAACAACGAAGCTGTACGGAAAATAACCCCCGAAGGCACGGTAAGTACTCTTACAACCGAAAAAATTTATTGGCCCTTTCAAATGACATTAGCAGACGGCAAACTCTATGTGATGCAGCGTGCGATAAGCTCTTATATAAATCAGATTGATATGACAACAGGTGCAGTAACAATCACGAGCTATGGTAGTTATAATTATAGTCTTGGTTTATGCAGCGATGCCGCAGGAAATTTATATGTAAGTGATTACCATTCAATATATAAAGTGCCAACTGATACCAGGCAAAAAACACTGCTTGCGGGCGGTGGTTCTGAAAGCGGCTTTATAAACGGAACAGGTAGTGCAGCTCGGTTTAATTACCCCGGATATATGGCAATAGATGCCTCCGGCAATATCTATGTAACAGATGGGGAAAATCACGCAATTCGGAAAATAACCCCTGCTGGTGTAGTAACTACTTTGGCAGGAAGCGGTACCGCAGGTAGTGCGGACGGTACCGGAGCGGCGGCAAGTTTCAATAGACCCTCCGGAATAGCTATCGGACCGGACGGACATTTATATATCAGTGAATCAGGTAATCATACCATACGGAAAATTACCTTGCCGGACGGCGTAGTTACCACCATTGCCGGTATAGCGGGGACAAGCGGTAATGACAATGGTAGCGGAGCAAGTGCTACATTTTACACTCCCCGTGGATTGGCGTTTGATGCAGTCGGTAATCTGTACGTAGCTGATTATAGTAATGACCAAATCCGCAAGATAACATTTACTACTACCGGCGTAGCAAATGCTGCGGCAGATAAAGAATATAGCCTTACAGCAAGAAAAGGGGAGATAGCTATCAGCTCGCCAAGTAAGATAAATGTGCAGGTGTATTCGCTTACAGGAGCAGCTATCTATAACAGCACGCTGTCCGCAGGAAGTCATACTATACCTATCAAGCAGGGTATATACCTGGTGAAAGTAAACGGTAAGGCAGGAAAAGTGGTGGTGAGGTAGATAGAGCAAAGAACAAAGACAAATTTGTTTAATGCTTAATGTGTAGTGTTTAGTATTTTGTTGAATTGTTGAACTGAGAACAAAGAACAAAAAACTAAGAACTGATTTAGTTTTCTATTTATAAAGAGATGTTCATTAATTAATAAGATTAAGCCAACTAAATCATTTTGAAATAGTTGGCTTTTTTATGTTTTTGGATATTACCTCGTGTTTACAGATTTTGGCTCAAAACGGGGGTAATCAACTACTGAAGATACGGCAAGAATATATATTGGGGCTGTCTCAAAAGTAAATATTCAAGCAAAAAACCGCAAGGTGTCTTAGAAGCGTCCAAATGCAAGGCGCTGAGATTGAGGACGAAGGAGCATATTGAAGTATGCGACTAAGCCCGAATATCGAAAGCAACGCAGCAGTTGGGCACTTATGAGACACCGCCATTGATTTACATCATTAAAACAACAACCAGGAAGCCACAGAAAAATAAATAACCACTCCGCATATATCCGTAATAGATGTAATCAGTGGTGCACTTGCTGTAGCAGGGTCAATTTTCAATGTGGTAAAAATAAACGGCAGCAACATACCAATCAAACTACCGGCCACCACTATCAAAACCATAGTCAGCGACGCCACCCAAATAATTTCCGGAGACCGGATACTGGCAATAAGGGCTACCCCCACAGCCATGGTCACGCCCAATAAAAGCGACACCAACAGTTCCTTGCCTATTAATTTATACCAGTCGGAAAGTTCAACATCCCCGGTTGCCAACGAACGAATCATCAAAGTTGCGGATTGAGAACCGGCATTCCCGCCGCTACCGATTAACAATGGTAAGAAAAAGACCAAAGAGACATATGCAGTGATCGTTTCTCCAAAACTTGCAATGGCAGCACCCGAAAAAATATTGACAAAGACCAATGCCACCAACCATACAATACGATTCTTATACAGTTCAGTCACCCTCTCTTTCAAAGGATTGGTAATAGCCGACTGAAACGCCCCGAATTTGTGGAAGTCTTCGGTTGATTCTTCTTCCACCACGTCCATGATATCATCCACCGTCACAATTCCCAGAAGTATGCCTTCGTCGTTGACAACGGGCAATGCTACCCTGTCGTAATCACTAAAAGCCTTAATGGCAGCCTCCTGATCATCCAGCACATTCAGCGCTACAAAGCGACTGTCCATCAAATCTTCAATTTTTTTAGTGGGATCAGCCAGAATAAGTTCTTTGATTCTGAGATCATCAAGCAACTTCCAGTCTTCACTTACAATATAAATTACATTCAGCGTTTCGGAATCTCTGCCGAATTTCCGGATGTGATTAAAGGTTTCTTCGATGGTAAAACTGGGTTTTACAGCCACATATTCCGGAGTCATCAAACGACCGATACTATCTTCCGGATATCCTAAAAGTTGTGTAGTGATGCTGCGTTCTTCCGGCAACAACAATTGCATGAGACGTTGTGTTACCGTACCGGGAAGTTCTTCGAAGAAAGCCGTTCTGTCATCAGGTTCAATGTCGTTCAATAAATTGGAAAGCGTTTGCACATTGTTAGCCAAACCCTCAATGACTTGCTCCTGAATATCGTGCGACAAAAGTTGGAATACGTCCTTAGCCTGCATTCGACCGAGCAGTCTAAAGTAGATTATTTCTTCACCTTCCGAACAATCCTCAATCAATTCGGCTATCTGGATGGAATCATAAGCATTCAAGGCTCCTTTTAATGCCTTCCAATCCTTATTTTCAATAAGATGTTGAAAGTCGGTTTTGAATTCAACCATGATGATGTCTCCTTACAATTTGGCACTACAAGGAAACATCCGTCTCCTTATAGGGGGATTAATAAATTTTGCTGACTATGATACGGGCCTTCGTCCATTTCAAAAGATTTTTTCAAATTTTCAGGTGCAAAAATAAGAAAATTTATTGGTTGGACAAGAGGAAAACTAAAATTTTCCGTCTGAATAAGCTCTGTTCATCAGTCAAGGTCAATTTTCACCCTGCAACACTTTGACCCCGCACCACGGAACCCGCACCCCGAAAACAGTTGGACATTGATGAGACGTCGCCATTGCAATTTTCAGGATGAATTTAAGTGTTTTTCTGTTTTTTAATAAGAAAAAAAAGAAATTTGTAAGATTTCAAGGTGAAAAACAAAAAAAGTATTACATTTGTGCCTTTAAACAATATTAAAGAAAAAAATCTCTATTTAATCGGAATATCTGCTCTCAAAAAGAGGTTGAAACTACCTTAATCTCTGTGTTTGACTATCCCGAAAATATAAAGATTCAATCGAAATTCAACGTAATTTTTTTATAAATGAAGAAACATAATTTTAATGCCGGTCCTTCTATTTTACCGCGCGAGGTAATTGAAAAAACAGCGCAAGCTGTATTGAATTTTAATAATTCAGATTTGTCAATATTAGAAATATCTCACCGCTCCAAAGACTTTCAGGCAGTGATAGACGAAGCAGTCTCTCTCTTTAAAGAGATACTGTCCATTCCTGAAGGTTATTCGGTTTTGTTTCTTGGAGGAGGTGCCAGCTTGCAATTTTGCATGGTGCCGTACAACCTAATGGAATCGAAAGCAGCTTACTTGAATACAGGTACTTGGGCAAGCAAAGCCTTAAAAGAAGCAAAAGGTTTTGGTGAAGTTGTCGAAGTAGCATCTTCAAAAGCGGCTAATTTTAATTATATCCCCAAAGATTATGTGATTCCCACTGATGCTGATTATTTTCACATCACCACCAACAACACCATCTTCGGAACTGAAATATTAAAGGACATCAACTCTCCTGTTCCTTTGGTGGCCGATATGTCATCCGACATCTTTTCGCGACCGGTAGATGTATCCAAATATGCACTGATTTATGGAGGAGCACAGAAAAACCTCGCTCCTGCAGGCCTGGCTTTCGTCATTGTGAAAGACGAAGTACTTGGTAAGGTAACACGTCATATTCCTTCTATGTTGAATTATCAAATCCATATCGAAAACGGTTCTTTGTTCAACACTCCGCCGGTGTTACCGATTTACAGTGCTTTAGAAACCTTGCGCTGGATTAAATCCATTGGAGGATTGAAAGAGATGGAAAAACGTAACATCCGAAAAGCTGCACTTTTGTATGATGAAATTGATCGTAACTCACTGTTTGTGGGAACAGCAGTCAAAGAGGACCGTTCACGCATGAATATATGCTTTGTAATGAAACCCGAATATGCTGATTTAGAAGGTGAATTCTTGAAGTTTGCCACTGAACGTGGTATGGTCGGCATCAAGGGACACCGCTCGGTTGGCGGTTTCAGGGCATCTACTTACAATGCGCTCCCCATCGAAAGCGTACAAGCTTTGGTGGATTGCATGCAAGCATTTGAAAACCTGAAAAAATAATCTTATATTTGATGACTCATAATTAATAATCAATAATTAATCATCATATAAAAATTAGTATCATGAAAGTATTAGTTGCTACCGATAAACCATTTGATCAGAAAGCGACAAATGGTATCAGAGGAATATTGGATGCTGCCGGTTACGAGTTGGTTTTACTTGAAAAATACACTGAAAAACAACAACTACTTGATGCCGTAGCAGATGTTGTGGCTATCATTATACGTAGTGACATCGTAGATGCGGAAGTAATTGCTGCTGCAAAAAATTTAAAAATCGTTGTTCGCGCCGGTGCCGGTTATGACAATATTGACTTGAAAGCAGCAACTGCTGCAAATGTATGTGTTATGAATACACCCGGACAAAATTCCAATGCAGTTGCCGAATTGGTTTTTGGCTTACTCATTTATGGAGCGCGTAACTTCTACGACGGAAGTTCCGGAATTGAACTAAAAGGCAAAAAATTGGGAATACAGGCATATGGCAATGTTGGTCGAAATGTGGCTCGCATAGCTAAGGGTTTAGGTATGGAACTGTATGCATATGACACCCTTTGCAGTGATGAGTTAATTGCGGCAGATGATGTGGTTCCCCTACACACAATAAGTGAACTTTATGAAAAAGCCGAGATTTTGTCCATTAACATTCCTGCAACACCGGAGACAAGAAGATCCATCAATAGAGATTTATTGAATTTACTTCCAAAAGGAGCTATAATAGTTAATACCGCACGGAAAGAAGTTGTCAATGAAGAAGAAATGATGCAATTTATGCAAGAACGTACCGATATTAAATATCTGACTGATATCAAGCCCGATAATCATGAGGAAATGTGTAAGAAATTCCCCGGAAGATATTTCTCTACCCCGAAGAAAATGGGTGCACAAACAGCAGAAGCAAATATCAATGCAGGAATTGCCGCAGCCAACCAAATCGTTCGATACTTAAAAACTGGTGAAGAGCGTTTCCGTGTAAATTAATTTATGTACTTAAATACTATAAAAAATACGATTCCAAATGAGGAATCGTATTTTTTATAGTATTATTCCAAATCTCTCTCTTTCTCTTCATTTTTTGGCTTGAACCAAAAAACGAAGCAAAAAAAATCAAGACTGCGCCCGCTTCGCTCGAACAGCTAAATCGGACGAGGTCAGTTTGCGGTCTGCAACACTTTGACCCCGTGAACTCGGAACACGGACCCCGGAACTCGCACCCCGCAACTGCATATTCATTAAATAAGTTCAAATTATTTCAAAGCTTCTGTTTTTTTTGTAATTTTGCGGGCTGTTATTCGTTCTTATTTAGAACACAGTTTGATTATGATTAAATCAATAGGAACTATTTCGCAAATTATTGGACCGGTAGTGGATGTTTATTTCGACCTGGATGCAAGTAAACAGGAAGAGTTACCGGCTATTCATGATGCTTTGCTGATAAAACGTAAAAACGGTCAAACTTTATACGCTGAAGTTCAACAGCATATAGGAGAAAACACTGTGCGGGCAGTCGCCATGGATTCAACAGACGGTTTACAAAGAGGCATGATTGTACGTACACATGGCGCGACTATTACCGTGCCCGTGGGCGAACAGGTCAAAGGCAGACTGATGAATGTCATCGGAGAACCCATAGACGGCATGCAAGACCTGAATCGTGAAGGTGCATATTCCATCCACAGAGAAGCCCCTAAGTTTGAAGATTTATCCACAGTTACGGAAGTTTTCTTTACCGGTATTAAAGTCATAGATTTACTAGGTCCTTACGCCAAAGGTGGGAAAATCGGACTTTTCGGTGGAGCCGGAGTTGGAAAAACAGTATTGATCCAGGAGCTGATTAATAATGTAGCCAAGGCACACAGCGGATATTCGGTTTTTGCCGGCGTAGGAGAACGTACCCGGGAAGGTAATGATTTACTCCGGGAGATGATTCAATCCGGTGTCATTCGTTATGGAGATGAATTCAAAAAAAGCATGGAAGAGGGCAACTGGGATCTGTCGAAAGTGGATTATGAGGAGATGAAGAAATCACAAGCTACTCTATTATTCGGACAGATGAATGAGCCTCCCGGAGCTAGAGCCTCAGCCGCTCTGTCGGGCTTGACGGTTGCCGAATCATTCCGGGACGGAACAGACAAAAACAAAAGAAGTGGAAACGACATCCTTTTCTTTATTGATAATATTTTCCGCTTTACACAAGCGGGTTCAGAGGTTTCAGCCCTGTTGGGGCGCATGCCGTCTGCAGTAGGTTATCAGCCTACTCTTTCCACAGAAATGGGAGCCATGCAGGAACGCATCACTTCTACCAAATACGGCTCCATCACTTCGGTACAGGCTATTTATGTGCCTGCCGACGACTTGACGGACCCGGCGCCGGCAACCACTTTCTCACACTTGGATGCAACCACCGTCCTCAGCCGTAAAATATTCGAATTGGGTATTTACCCTTCGGTTGATCCCTTGGAATCATCATCCCGCATCTTAAGTCCTGAAATTTTAGGAGAAGACCACTACCAAACGGCCCAACGTGTCAAACAAATACTCCAAAGAAACAAGGAGTTACAAGATATTATCTCCATCTTGGGTATGGAAGAATTGTCGGATGAGGATAAGATTACGGTCAAACGTGCCCGAAAAGTACAAAGGTTCCTGTCGCAACCGTTCTTTATGGCTGAACAGTTTACGGGCGTACCCGGAGCAATGGTTCCCATCAAAGAAACCATACGCGGTTTTAAAATGATATTGGATGGTGAGTTGGACGAATATCCGGAAATGGCATTTTTAAATGTAGGTACCATAGATGAAGCCATTGAGAAAGGCAAGAATTTACTGAAGCAATCGGATCAATAATATCTCGAAAATCATTCATCAGGAATTTTATGCATCTTGAAATTATAACAGTAGAACAGACTTTGTTTTCCGGAGATGTAGAATCTGTAACAGTTCCGGGAACTAAGGGACCGTTTACCATTCTGAAAAATCACGCTCCCATAGTATCAAGCCTGACAAAAGGTACTGTTAAATACAAAAACAATCAAGCTGAAAACAAATTGAAAATTTCCGGTGGATTTATTAAGGCGAATCTCGATGTGATTACCATTTGTTTAACTTCTTCCGAACAATTGAGATGACACAACTCAGAAAAAAACTCATGCTCTACCTGACTGCCACCTTAGCCGGTGTTGGCGGTATCTTGTGTTTTTTGGTCGTTGTCGTATTTAAACATGACATCACAACTTGTTATGTCTCCATACCTATATTCTTCCTGTTTTTCGGAGTATTTTCTATTCTGACGATTACCAAAAACGGCATCAAACATAAAAATAACGGCAGGAAGAGAGCCAACAAATACATGTTGGTACGCACCATCAAAATCTTTTTGGGAGGCACTTTCTTTCTATTATATTGGTATATAGTCAAACCCGAAGACATGCAAGGCTTCGCCCTGACTTTTGCCGTATTTTATTTGACATACCTCGCTTTTGAAGCATGGAGCTTTATTCAGGTAGAGAAAAAAATCAAAAACAATGTTCAGCAAAACTCTTAAACATATTTTGTGTGTATGGATGTTTCTGGCAATGAGCATTTCTTTGCCGGCTGAAACTATTTCACAAGATGAAGGCTCGGATCCGGAAGCAGTACCATTGGATGTTAAAGAGCTGATACTCGAACACTTAAAAGATGATTACGAGTGGCATATAGCTACGTTTAAAGATAAAAGCATCAGCATTCCTCTACCCATCATATTGTACAGTAAAAACTCGGGAGTACAATTGTTCTCTTCCGCTAAGTTTCACCAAAATGACGGTTATTACAATGGTTTTTATATCAGCAAAAGTGGAAAATACAAAGGGAAAATAGTGGAGACTGACGCAAGCGGCAACGAAATCCGACCGATTGACCTGTCCTTGACGAAGAATGCCCTTTCCCTACTCATCGGTTCTTTTCTGTTAATCATCTTCATGCTGCTCATTGCCCGGACTTACAAAAACGAACCCATCAAACCTAAAAAAGGTTTGGTAGGAGCTATGGAGATTTTTATATTATCCGTTTATGATGATGTTATCAAACCGGTTTTGGGAGAAGATTACAAGAGATACAGGTATTATCTGTTGACCCTGTTTTTCTTTATTTTCTTCAATAATATTTTGGGATTGGTGCCTATTTTTCCCGGAGGAGCAAACGTCACCGGAAATATAGCCGTTACACTTACATTGGCTTTGTCCACTTTTCTGATTGTAAACCTGTCGGGTACCAAAGAATATTACAAAGAAATTTTTTGGCCCGATGTGCCGGTTTGGTTGAAATTCCCTTTCCCTCTGATGATTATCATTGAGTTGGTAGGCTTGATTACCAAACCTTTTGCACTGATGATCCGTCTTTTTGCCAACATTATGGCAGGACATGCCATTGTATTAGGTTTAGCGAGTTTGATTTTTATAACGGCACATATGAGCGCTGCCCTCAGTTCATCCATGACAGGCTTTTCAGTAGTATTAATCATATTCATCTACTTTATAGAGATGTTGGTGGCGTATATCCAGGCTTATGTGTTTACAATTTTCACAGCCATATTCATCAATGGAGCAAGGGTCAAACCAAGAAAAGCTGAGAAATCTCTCGAATCAACATAAATACTGAATTCAACGAATTACTAACAAATAAATAAAAAACAATTATGTTACTAAGCACTTTATTACAAGTTACCCCCGACATCGGTATTATAGGAAAAGCTATTGCTATCTCTGTAACAGTTTTAGCAGCCGGACTTGGTATCAGTAAAATCGGATCCTCCGCTATGGATGGCATTGCCCGCCAGCCCGAAGCAGGTGGTGATATCCGTATCAGCATGATTATCGTTGCTGCATTGATTGAAGGTGTGGCACTCTTTGCCCTCGTTATTGCCGGATTTATTTTATAATCATTCGTCATGTCGTTACTTACACCTGATCTGGGATTGGTTTTCTGGATGTCGATCGCATTTGGAATAGTCATCCTTATTCTGACTAAATTTGCTTTTCCCCCTATCATCAAAGGGGTAGAAGACAGGAATAAGTACATCAATGAGTCCTTGGCAGCCGCAAAGCAAGCCCAGGAAGATCTCAAAAATGTGAAGGCAGACGGAGAAAAGATACTCGAACAGGCTAAAAAAGAACAGGCTAAAATTTTGGCTGAAGCCGTCAAATCTCGTGAAACCATCATTCGCGACGCGATGGATAAAGCCAAAAAAGAAGCAGACGTAATGATTAACGTTGCCCGCAAACAGATAGAAGCAGAAAAAGACGATGCTATTCGAGATATCAGAAAAGAAGTGGTCAACCTCTCCTTTGACATAGCCGAAAAACTGTTGCGCAAGAATTTAGATCAGCAAGCAGAACAAGAAGCTGTCATCAATCAACTGATTGATGAAATGAACATCCATAAATCATAAACATTTTTTCAATACCCATGAGCTTCGGATTGATACCGGCGAGATATGCAAAAGCTTTGTTGGAGTTTGCTAACGAAAACTACAGCGCAGAGACGGTATATGAAGAAGCCAAAGTGATTGTGTTGGTTTTAAACAAAACAAAGGAAGTCAATCTAGCTCTGAGAAACCCGAAATTGCCCGTTGAGGACAAACGTGAGTTGATGCTGAAACTGACCGGAAAAGAACTGAGCGACACCCTAAAGCGTTTTATGGACTTGTTGTTGGAAAATAATCGTGAATCCTTACTTCGGCAGGTGATGTTGAAGTATATAGATTTTTACCGCGAAGACAACAAAATCAACCACACCAAATTGATAACGGCAGCTCCGATAGATGAAGAAACGGAACAACGCTTTATCAAATTGATTGAAGCTCAAGTAGGCGGAACGGTTGAATTGGAAAAACATATCCGTTCTGAAATATTAGGAGGTTTTCAAATTGAGGTGAATCATTTGCGATGGGATGCCACATTATCGGGACAATTGGAACAAATGAGAAAAGACATGTTGAACGGAAACGAAAAATAATAATATGGTTAACAAAATAAATGTAAGCGAAGTCTCGCAGGTATTGCGCAAGCAATTAGCCGGTATGGATGCCGACCCTAAGTTTGATGAAATCGGAACGGTATTGCAGGTCGGCGATGGTGTGATACGCTTGTACGGTTTACATAATGCGGAAGCAAGTGAACTGCTTCAGTTTGAAAACGGCATGCATGCCATCGTCATGAACCTGGAAGATGATAATGTGGGTGCCGTACTGTTGGGATCGTCTTCCGAGATTAAGGAAGGAGATACCGCCATGCGTACCAAAAGAGTTGCTTCCATCATGGTAGGCGATGAAATGTTGGGCAGGGTTATCAACCCCTTGGGTGAAGCCATAGACGGAAAAGGAAAGATAAGAGGCGAACTTTATGAAATGCCTTTTGAGCGCAAAGCGCCGGGCGTGATCTACAGGCAACCTGTGAATCAGCCTTTGCAGACCGGACTTACAGCCATTGATGCCATGATCCCTATCGGACGCGGACAGCGGGAACTAATCATCGGTGACCGGCAAACCGGTAAAACCAGCATTGCTATAGACACCATCATCAATCAACGCCGCAACTTCGAAGAAGGTGACCCCGTATATTGTATCTATGTGGCTATCGGGCAAAAAGGTTCAACCGTAGCTTCCATCGTAGAAACCCTGCGCAGACACAAGGCATTGGAATACACCATCATTGTGGCAGCCAATGCCTCCGACCCCGCAGCCATGCAGTACTATGCTCCTTTTGCAGGTGCTGCCATAGGTGAATTTTTGCGTGATACCGGCAGACATGCTCTGGTGGTTTACGATGACCTGTCGAAACAAGCCGTTGCATACCGCGAAGTTTCACTGATATTGAGACGACCATCCGGAAGAGAAGCCTATCCGGGAGATATTTTCTACCTGCACTCGCGCCTCCTGGAACGGGCAGCCAAAATCATCAATCAGCAGGAAGTAGCTGAACAAATGAATGATGTACCCGAAAGTCTGAAGGGAAAGATTAAAGGCGGCGGCTCACTGACTGCCCTCCCCATCATTGAAACACAAGCCGGCGATATTTCGGCTTATATTCCTACCAATGTGATTTCTATTACAGACGGTCAGATTTTCTTGGATGTAGATGCCTTTATCAGCGGCAACCGACCGGCTATTGACGTGGGAATTTCCGTATCGCGCGTCGGCGGCAATGCGCAAATTAAAACCATGAAACGAATTGCCGGCACCCTGAAAATAGATCAGGCTCAGTACAGGGAATTGGAAGCTTTCTCCAAGTTCGGCAGTGATTTGGATGCTGTCACTGCCATGATCATAGACAAAGGTCGAAAGAACGAACGCCTGTTGGTGCAACCCGTTCACTCCCCCCTCGAGGTTGAAAAGCAAATCGCCATCTTGTATTGCGGTACCAAAGGCTTGTTGAAAGATCTTGCTTTGGAAAAAGTAGATGCCTTCAAAAAAGAATTTTTAGCCAGATTGGAATCTCTCCACAGGGAAAATGTATTAAATCCCATTCGGAAGGGTGTTTTTAATGATGAAATCATTACTATCATTGAGCAAGTTGCAGCGGGTGTAATCCTAAGTCTTTCCGAATAATGTCCTCCCTGAAAGAAATAAAAAACCGCATTCATTCTGTGCAATCCACACGGAAGATCACTTCTGCAATGAAGATGGTTTCCATGGCAAAGCTCAACAAAACAGAAAGGATGATAGGTGGCATTCATTCATTTTATCATTATTTACATGATATTTTAAAAGTGGTTTTGGATGATGGTAAGGACTATCAGACAGAATTTTCCGAAGTACGGGAATTGAAACGCATTGCCTTCGTTGTATTTTCTTCCAACTCCAGTCTTTGTGGCAGCTTCAACAGCAATATTGCCAAAAGACTGAGTGTAGAGGTTCGGAATTATGCCGCTTTGGGACATGAAAACATCCTGGTGATTCCCATTGGTAAAAAGATAGCCCAGGCAACTGTGAGAATGGGATATAAAATTCCCCCCGGTTTTGAAAATTTGGATTTCATCATAGACAAACCCAATGCGAAAGCCGTGCTTGAATTAGCCAATCAACTGAAACAATTGTATCTAAGCGGTAAAGTTGATAAAGTTGAACTTATCTACCACCACGCTAAAAGCAAAGGCTCGCAGATTTTGGATTCGCGCACACTGCTTCCTTTGGATTTGAAAGAAAGGGATGTGATAGAAAAACCCGTCGTCAGAGAACGTATTTATGAAGATGATTTTATCATTGAGCCGGACAGGGAAAGTTTATTGCACGATTTGGTTCCCTACATCATCAACATGCGCCTGTATTTGGCATTGTTGGATTCAAACATATCCGAGCATACAGCCCGTATGTTAGCCATGCAAACCGCCACCGATAATGCCGATGAATTACTTGAAGAAATCAAATTGCAATACAACAAGCTCCGCCAGCAAGCCATCACCAGTGAGTTGTTGGATATCGTCGGAGGAACACTGGAATAGTAAATGATGGCAAAATTACTAAATTGTAAATTTTATTTTAAGAAAGGATAAATAGTAGCAGAAGCAAGGATATACCATCCAATAATGGGAGCAAACCCGTTCCATCCCATCAACAGTAATAATACAATGCATCCGAATAAAAAGATGTATTGTATTTTATTATCCGCCCATTTCAGATTTCTAAATTTCAGGGCAAACATGGGAAATTTGGAAACCAATAATCCACTGAAAACGATGGTAAGTACGATGACAAGCCATGTTGTATCTATCAGCCAAGGGGCACAAGAATATGCCATACCTGTCCAAAAAATGGCATTGGCGGGAGTGGACAAGCCTATAAAAGAATCCGTTTGATTTTCATCAATATTGAATTTTGCTAATCTCAACGCTGAAAAAACTACTATCAACAGTCCGATGTATTGTGTCCAATCGGGATATGTGCTGCTTGCCAACATCGAAAAAACCACTGTTGCCGGCAATAAGCCAAAGCTAATTACGTCAGCCAGGGAATCCAACTCTTTACCCATGGGTGAATAAGCTTTCAGGATACGTGCCGTCAAGCCGTCTAAAAAATCAAATAATCCTGCGATCAAGACCGCAAAAAATGCCACCGTGTAATTTCCGCTGAACGCAAAATATACTCCTACACTACCTGTCAGCAAATTGAGCGAAGTAATAAAATTGGGTATGTGCTTTTTAATCTTCATTTGATTATTCCTTGATTTTACTATCGATAAGGATTGTAACCGGACCGTCATTTATGAGAGAAACCTGCATCATGGCTCCAAACTCACCGGTTTGAACGGACTTTCCCAATAAGTTTTCGGTCTGCCTGCAAAAATACTCATAGAGCGGAATGGCCTGCTCCGGACGCGCTGCTTTGATGTATGAAGGTCGGTTCCCCTTGCGGGTAGAAGCATGTAAAGTAAACTGACTCACCACCAACACCTCACCGTCTATATCCAAAACGGAACGATTCATCACTCCATTGGAGTCATCAAAGATACGAAGATTCACCAACTTGGCAACCAACCAATTTACATCCGTTTCATCATCCGCCTCCTCTATCCCCAACAACACCAACAAGCCCTGATTGATAGCCGACTTTACCCGACCATCAATCTCCACAGAAGCTTGCTTAACGCGCTGTACGACTATTCTCATTGAACTCTATTGCCTCTATAATTTCTTAATTCTATTTTAAAGAAATGCTCAAACCCCGCACCCCGCACCACAGAACTCGCGACCCCGGACCCCGCGAATCCGGAACTCACAACCCGCACCTCAGGACTCAAAACTCAGAACTCAAAACTCGCAAAAACTACACCTCCCCCTCCTGAATCAAATACTCTGCAATCTGCACAGCATTCAACGCAGCACCTTTTCTAATCTGATCACTTACACACCAGAATGTCAGTCCATTGGGATTAGCCAAATCTTTGCGGATACGTCCAACGTACACCGGATCTTTTCCGGAAAGGAATAATGGCATGGGATATAATTTTTCTGCAGGATTATCCATCACTTCCACACCCGGAGCAGCTTCAAAAGCAGCACGAGCCTCTTCGACAGAGATCGGTCTTTCAGTCTCAACCCAAACGCTTTCAGAGTGAGCACGCAAAGAAGGCACACGCACACAGGTAGCGCTGACTTCTACGTTGGAATGCATAATTTTACGCGTTTCGTGGTACATTTTCATTTCCTCTTTGGTATAGCCATTATCCATAAAAACATCCACTTGAGGAATTAAATTATAAGCCAATTGATAGGGGAATTTACTAACAGTAACCGCTTCGCCGTTCATAATCTGACGATATTGCAATTCTAATTCGTCCATTGCAGCCGCACCGGCACCTGAGGCAGCCTGGTAAGTTGACACATGAATGCGCTTGATATGCGAAAGATTTTCAATGGCTTTCAATGCCACCACCATTTGTGTAGTGGTACAGTTCGGATTGGCAATGATACCGCGCGGACGGTTTTTGGCATCAGCCGCATTCACTTCAGGAACAACCAAAGAAATATCCTCCTCCATGCGGAAAGCACTGGAGTTATCAATCATAATCGCACCAAATTTAGTGATGTCGTCTGCATATTCTTTGGAAATACTTGCACCGGCAGATGTAAACACTATTTGAAATCCTTTAAAATCGTCACCATGCTTTAATTCTTTCACTGTAAGTTTTTTCCCTTTGAACTCATAAACCTTACCTGCACTACGAGATGACCCGAATAATACCAATTCGGTCATGGGAAAATTTCGTTCGGCAAGAACCCTTAAAAACTCCTGACCTACTGCGCCACTTGCGCCTACAATCGCTACTTTCATTTTTAACTTATTTTATGGTGAATATTATTTTACATCATGATTTTTTATCACGGATAAAACCTAACTTTGTCGCCTCTGTTTGATTTATGCAACCGCTGATTTTTTTCAGCTGCAAAAATAACTTAATTTGTTAGATATTACAATCCTATACCTACTTAGGTGCTGAAATTAAAGCACCAGCATAAAAAATCAATAATTATTACACCTATGAAAAATTATTTGTTATTGTTTACCATGTGTTTACCTGCATTTTCTTCAGCCTACACATCCGACACCATTCAAATCTGCGACATCATCATCAATGAGGTCATGTTCAATCATCCGGAGGGTGGCGCTGAATATGTTGAGCTACACAACCGTTCTTCGCACCGGATAGACTGTTCGGGGTTGGTTTTTACCACACGTAAAACCGACGGAACTTTGAACACGGGCGTAAAGATCCCGGCCAACACCATCATGCCCCCCAACTCCTATCTGGCTCTGACTACTGATGCAGAGGCAGTCAGAAACTTCCACGATTGTCCCGATGAAGCTGTCTTGTTGACAGTCAAGTTGAGCGCCTTGAACAACGAATCAGCTTGTCTGGTGCTGACCAACGCAAACAAAAGCGTCATATACGATGAATTTCAATACCATGCCGACATGCATCACGTGTTGATTAAAAATCCTAAAGGTGTTGCTTTGGAACGCATATATCCAAATCGGGATACGCAAGATGAAAGCAATTGGCATTCGGCAGCAGCCTCACATCATTACGGAACTCCGGGATTTCAAAATTCTCAATACAGAGAAGCAATGACGCCGGACTTTGAGTCAGCACAATACTTTTATCTTGAAAATGAAATATTCACGCCTGACAATGACGGCAATAATGACCTGTGCGTATTGCATTATGCATTTCCCGAAAGCGGCTACGTATTTACAGTGCACGTGTTATCCGCAACAGGAGTAAAAGTTTTTACCCTAGCTGAACAATATCTTGCCGGGACGGAAGGCTTCCTCACCTGGGATGGTAGAAACCGGCAAGGAAACATTTCCGACATTGGGATTTATGTCTTTTATATTGAAATGATACACCCTCAAAAAGGCAAAAGAAAAAATCTGAAACTTCCGGTTGTGCTTTCTTCACGATAATTTTCAATAAATTAACACCTAATTTTCAATAAAATCAGCTATCTTTGCAGACATTTAAATTTTTAGCCATTAAATACATTCCTACACACATGAAAAAAATATTGATTATCATGCTTGCATTAACCACAGTGTTGACCGTAGGCGCAAAAGAAAAAAAACCAAAGAAAATGAGCAAATCTAAAAATCAGGTAGAAGCAGTTGTAGAAACTCCCATTACCTTTAACAATGATGTTGACTCCATGAGTTATGCTTTGGCAGTGAACATTGGCAGCGATTTACTGAAAAACTTACAAACTTTGCCCAATGGCAAATATAATTTAGATTTATTCTTAAAAGCCTTCAATACAGTGATGAAAGGTGATTCTACCCTGATTTCCGTAGAAAATGCACAAAATGTTCTGCAAAATTATTTCACCGCTGCACAAGAAAAAATGGCTGCTGAGCAGCGTTCAGCCGGGGAGAAATTCCTGGAAGAAAATGCAAAAAATCCGGCAGTACAAAGCACAGAGTCAGGTTTACAATACATCATATTGACAGAAGCAGATGGTCCTAAGCCCACTGCTACTGACAAAGTGAAAGTTCATTATGAGGGAACTCTGCTTGACGGTACTGTATTCGACAGTTCTTACGAAAGAGGAGAACCTGTCGAATTTCAACTCAATCAAGTCATTGCCGGATGGACGGAAGGTGTTCAATTAATGTCTCCGGGTTCGAAATATAAATTCTTCATACCTTACAATCTCGCATACGGCGAGCGAGGTGCAGGCGGGGTAATCCCTCCTTTTGCAACCTTAATTTTTACGGTTGAACTTTTGGATATCGTTCTTCCTCCAACTTCGAATTAATTCAAAGAATTAGAAATATAATAAACGTATCAAAATGAGAAAAATAAGTAGTTATCTGATAGTTGCCATAGGGCTTACTATTTTTTCAATCAGTTCATGTACAAGCAATAAACCTAAAGAAGTTACGCTTAAAAGCATGAACGACAGCATCAACTACACCTTGGGACATTGGCAAGGTGATGTAATGAGACAGCAAGTGTTCGGTGAAGATTCAGCTAAAGAATTAGATGCTTTTATTCAGGCATTGGATAAAGCATACGCCGGAAAAGCAAAAAGTGAAATGTACACTTTAGGTGTGCAAGTTGGTAAATACTTCAATGACCAAATTGAAAATGGTTACTTCGGAGATTCAACTCTAACAGGAAATGTTGATTTGGTAATGGCAGGATTGATAAACGCTTTGAACGATTATCAGGATGTTATATCATCAACAGAAGCAGATTCTATTGTACAGGCCGTACAAATGAAATCACATGCAAGAATGTACGGTCAACCCAATAATTAATTTTAAAACGATAATAATATGAAACAAATAAATATTTTCTTGATTATTGTAGCTACCTTGTCGTTGCTTGCAACCTCATGTACAAATTACAAAGAAAAATCTGTAAAGCTAAATACTGAATTAGACAGCCTGAATTATTCATTTGGCTTTGTCAACGGTAACATTCTCAAGAATTATCACCTGAGTAGAGATACTACCGACAATGCACTTCAGGAGTTGATGAAAGGTATCAAAGACGGTTTGAAAGAAAAAGCTGCCGACCCTCAACTGGGACAAGTTGTAGAAATTGGCACTGCGATAGGAAATCAACTAAAATCAAATCCTGATTTTTACGGAGATTCAACACTCACTGTTAATTTCAAACTTATCAAACAAGGTTTGATCAATGGAATTTCCGGTGAAGATTTCGAAATAGATGCCGAAGAAGCCAGAATATACTTCAATGAAACCATGGAACAAGTTCAATTAAAAAAATTGGAAGTTCAGTATAAGGCAAACAAAGAAGAAGGTGAAAAATTCTTAGCTGAGAATGCAAAAAAAGAAGGTGTTATTTCTACTGAATCGGGGTTACAATACGAAATTATCAAAGCCGGGAATAAAAAAGGGAATTATCCGTCCGAAACTGATAAGGTTAGGGTACATTATCACGGTACACTCGTGGATGGAACCGTTTTCGACAGCTCGGTGGATCGTGGAGAGCCTGCCGAATTTGGATTAAATCAGGTTATTAAAGGCTGGACTGAAGGTTTACAATTGATGCCTGTCGGTGCAAAATACAGATTTTACATTCCACAGGAATTGGCTTACGGCTCACGCATGCAGGGAAACATCAAACCATTCTCTGTGCTGATTTTTGATGTTGAGTTGCTTGCCATCGTTAAGTAAACTTGTATAATTTTAATTCTATTGATTATTTGTGCTCCACAACTTTATCAATTCATCTGTAATATGGAAAAAATTGATCAATTAGATCGTAAAATTTTACGTATCATCAGCCAAAATGCACGCATGCCTTTTAAGGATGTGGCAGAATTGTGTGGAGTATCCCGCGCAGCCATCCATCAGCGTGTGCAACGCATGATAGACTTGAACGTGATTACCGGATCAGGCTATACAGTGAATCCCAAAATGCTGGGATACAATATCTGCGTGTATATCGGTATTGCGCTTGAGCGCGGTTCTATGTATAAGGCAGTAGTAAGCGAATTGGAAAAAATTCCCGAGGTTGTTGAATCTCAATATACCTTAGGAGCTTACACCATTCTTATCAAGCTTTACGCAAAGAACGACGAGCACTTGATGGAGTTGCTGAACGGGAAAATACAGGAAATTCCGGGCGTTGTTTCAACGGAAACTTTGACTTCTTTGGATCAACGCATCCGGAGAACCCTGCCGATTGAATGATCTTTTCAGAATTTATTTTTAACAGTACCAAAAAGACTATGGAGATAGTTGTAAGCGGCATCCGTCCTACAGGAAACTTACATCTCGGAAATTATTTCGGGGCATTGAAGAATTTCATCAGCATGCAAAACGAGCATGATTGCTATTTTTTTATTGCTGATTATCATTCTTTAACCACCCATCCCACCCCTCATGATTTACACGGCAACGTAAAACAGGTACTGGTTGAATACTTAGCTGCCGGACTAGATCCTGAAAAAGCGACTCTGTACATTCAAAGTGATGTGCCGGAGACCGCTGAATTGTACCTTTTCCTGAATATGAACGCCTATATAGGCGAACTGGAACGTTGTACTTCTTTCAAAGACAAAATACGACAACAACCACAAAACGTAAATGCTGGTCTGTTGACTTACCCAACTTTGATGGCAGCGGACATCATCATCCACAAAGCTACCAAAGTTCCTGTGGGCAAAGACCAGGAACAACATTTAGAAATGACCCGCCAGTTTGCCAATCGTTTTAACAGACTGTACAATGTCGATTATTTTCCTGAACCTCAGGCATACAATTTTGGCAAGTCTTTGGTTAGAATCCCCGGTTTGTTAGGTAGCGGAAAAATGGGCAAATCAGAAGGAGAAGGCAATGCCATCTTTTTGGCTGACGAGCCTGCTGCTATCCGCAAAAAGGTTATGCGCGCCGTTACCGACAGCGGGCCGACCATCCCTAACCAGGAAAAGCCGGAAACCATACAAAATCTGTTTCAACTGATGAGCGTGGTGTCTTCGAAAGATGCGGTCAATCACTTCAACGACCTGTATAACAACTGCCAAATCCGCTATGGCGACATGAAAAAACAGTTGGCGGAAGATATGATCCGGTTTACAACTCCCTTCCGTGAAAGAATCAAAGAGTTACTGAGTGACGAGGCTTATATCTCCAAGGTAGCCCGCATGGGAAAAGAAAAAGCCCGGGCCAGTGCAGCAAAAACTATCCAAGAAGTCAGGGAGATCATTGGGTTTAAGAGTTTTTAGTTTTAACCTCTGATACGCATAAGCAACCTATATACTGTGCTTCTTACTTGCAACAAACTTGTTAGTGCACGCATCTACGTTTGCGTCTGTCTAAATGTTTGATAAAGCAATTACACAATAATCACAGTATGAAACCGACACGATTAAAATAATCATTACTTTGTGTGTTTAATGATTATTTTAATCGTCAAAGGTTCCATCTGACAACTAAAAATAATAAATAATACAGATGAAAAAACTCCTTTTTATAATTTGCTTTTGCATCGGTGCATCCGCACTATTTTCTCAAGACCTGAAAAAATTATCACTGAGCTTCTACGGTGGAGCCAAAATTCTCTCACCATCTTTGAATGAAGATTGGCCTATACGTCAGGATGTAAGTTATGGCTACTATGGTGACGAATTTAATGCTCAGGTCAACCTGAATGGAGATATTGCTTATTTTGGTGTTTCTCCCGAATATCTGATCAACAAAAATTGGTCAGTCGGTTCAGGCCTACGATTTTCGAGATACCTGTCATCCATCATAAAAGACGATTATGATCGCGGAGGCTTCTTTTTCCTAAGAGTTAGTCAGGAGGATGAAAGAACTGATTTTGCCCGCATCAGAGCTATCAAAGAAAGTTCGAATTATATAGGAATTCCTTGGGAGGTAAAATACACTCCCCTGGTGCTTCGCTATTTTGATTTGCATGCCAAACTCACTGTAGAACTCGCCTATCGACTGAACACCCATACAGACATTGAGTTTAAGGATGAGGCGATGAAAGCTTATCAAAAGGACGTTCTGCGTGATATAGGTGTAAAAGCCAATCCGTGGTTTTCAACCACTTCTTTGTCTGCAGGAGCAAGGCTGAAATTGTCAAAGCAAGTTTACTTCTCATGTGATTGGGTTGCACCGGCTTTTTACATAACAAAAAACAACTCAAGCCTGGTGAATGTCAATAATCTCGGGGGATTTCAATTGTCGATAGACTGGGTATTATAAAATAGTTAAATTAAAAATTATGGAAAAAAGAAGATATATACACTTTGTTGCCCTGACTTTGGCTGTTGCAGCAATCATGAGTTCATGCGCATACGACTCATACGAACTTAGCAAAACCGTATTCATACCTGATTATGAAAACCCGGGATTGCCCATTTATTCGGAATGGGGATACAATACCTTTGGTATGTACGTCGACCGCTCAACTTTTGTATCAACTGACCATATATTACCAAGCAAGATCATCGTGAACCCCGATACTTTCAATATCAGATTAAGTGGTATTTACCAAAGTGTCTCTACAACCTTGCTCATTTCAGTGGTCGGTTATGCCCCAAGAGATTATCCTGATTTAATCAGTTTGAATGATTCAACCATCAATTTAAGAGACGACAATTGCATCATTACCCTGAGAAAATTCTCCGAAGAAGCCGTTAAGCTTCCTATTATCGAAGGCTACATCAATTTTAAAAAGGCTCAAAATTTATACGTAGATAAAGAGTTGACCAAAACGATCCTTTCAGGCACCATCCAGTTCAAAACATTTTTCGATGGCGAACCTGTGGCAATCACGAATGGCCGGTTTGATCTGGGGATAGGATATGAGAATTTTTATTATTATACAAGATAAAATCCCCCAGGAACAATAGCACCCCCTACACTCATTTCGAGTTTACACTCTCAAAGTTTAAACAAATAAGGATATTCGTTTAAATTCAAAAACTGACCCGCTACTTTTTTCAATGAAGTGCAAGATACTGCAGGAAGTGAAGACAGCAGCAGTAGAAAAATGGTTTGTTTGTTTGAATTCACGATTTTTACTATGTCTTTGAAGAACAAGCCTTCTTTCGTATTCTGCCGGTAAGATTTCTATTTGCATTTTTTATGCTTATGTGAATTTAATCATTTGTAAACGCAAATGATGTTTAATCAATTTAAATTGTTGTATTTAGTTGATTTATAGGTGCATATAGAATTACTGCTGAAATGATATGCGAATGTTATAAATTTTATATTTACGAATGTTTTGTATATTTGTTTCGTAAATTAAACGTTAGCGGGTATGCTATGAAAGACAGTGAAGAAAATAATAATCAAACTAAGAATAGACATGTTTAATCGATTATGACAGAAATAGAACTCTTTGCAAAACATTATTTTGGGTTAGGATTAAATGTTACTTGCATTAGCAATCGAATCAATGAACACAACTTCTATTGCAGAAATATCCTCAAAACTCCAAACCATAAATGGAAACATCTTTTTACTCAAAGACAACTACAAACAGAATTTCAAAAATACGAGTGGGACTCAGCGACAGGTGTAGGATGTGTTACAGGTTTTCAAGATTTGCGTGTTATTGATATTGACGGTTGCAATGACTACAACTTTTTAGATGAAGTTTTAGCACTATTAGAATTACCTACGAACTACGAGTGGGTTACTTTATCGGGCAGTAAAAATGGATTTCACATTTTTATTAGTAGCAATAAATTTTCCTACCTTAACGAAAGTCAAGTTGTAACAACATTCCCTCCTAAGGAAGAATATAAACACAAACTTGAAAAGGTTGAGATACTTTGGAATACCCATGTTGTTTTACCACCATCTATTCACAATTCAGGTAATTCATACAGCTTCATAAATTGCAAGTATCCTAAATCACTTCCAAAAGTCGTTAAGCATCGAAAAGTTTCAAGTTTTATTGACAAATATCTGCAAGCTGAAAAAAAAATAATTGGACGAGGTTATGGAGAAGTTCTATTTGAGTTCATTCCACCCAATATCCCAAGTAACCTTGATGAAGATGATGTTTCACGATTAGAAAACAAAACCATCATTTGTGTTTTGGATATTGAAACTGATGGCTTACCAAGAAAAAATTTAGTTTCAATTGAATATCCAAACGTGGTTCAAGTTGCTTGGTTGCTAATGGACACAGACGGTAATATTTTCAAAAAAGAATCAGACCTAATCAACTATCCCAACATTACTTATACAGAGGCATTTGCCGTGAATCAGATTGACATTAACCTTGTCAAAAGAATAGGTAAACAACCCGACGAAGCATATAGGAAACTAATCAGTGATATAAAAATTTCTGATTTCATTGTTGCTCATAATATTGATTTTGATTTACCAATATTACGGAGTCAATTAAAAAAATATCAAGTGCAAGACCCTTTCAGTAGCAAGAAAACAATTTGCACAATGAAGGAAACAATAGATTATTGTAATATTCCAAACTTTGATGGACGAAACAAGTTCCCAAAATTGACTGAACTCTACAAAAAACTATTTGACTACGATATTGAGCAAAAACATAATGCGGAATCAGATGCTTTTCTTACGGCAAAATGTTTTAAAGAGTTATTGACTAAAGGAATTATTGATTTAGACAATTACTAATATTCAGATAAAAAAATAATTAATTCAACCAATGACATTAGTTGAAAAACATTTTAAAAAGACAGCAAAACTTGTTAGAGCTATTGACAAGAAAGTTATTGCCGAATGGTTATTGACTGAAGGTTATTTTCCTGAACAGTATGTGTTGCCACCGTCCTTTTCGGTGACAGACTTTAAACTCAAAACCAAACCTTACAATAAAAACCTCAATGACCCTGCAAGAAGAAAGCTTGTAACTATTTCATATCCTAAATCACTTCTGACTTCAAGAGTTTTTGGCATCCAACATCCATTTAACTATCATGACATTGTGTTTCATTTGATAGAAGATTGGAAAATTGTTGTTGACCACATTTTTCATAATGACCTTAAAATATTCTCATATAGTTTTCCTATACCGGTAAATGCAAAAGCAATTGGGAAGCTAGGCAATCTTCGTTCAGGAAGAATGATTTATGAATGGGTTGAAATGGCGGAAAAAGATATGGTAGCAGAAGCACATAAATATAATTTTATCATTCGTGCTGACATTACCAATTTTTACAATTCAGTTTATACACATAGCATTGGTTGGGCTTTACATGGCAGAGAAAAAGCATTTGCCGACAAGGAGTTTAAACTAACAGGGAATAAAGTTGATAAATTAATTCAATATGCTAATGACGCAAGGACCAATGGCATTCCAGTTGGTTCAGCACTCAGCGACCTTATTGCTGAAATAGTTCTTACGAGTATAGACAGAAAAGTATCTTCAAAACTTAAAACAATTAACTTTGTTGGCAGTCGCTTTAAAGATGATTACAGAATTTTATGCAACAGTGAAGATGAAGCTAAAAAAATTCTCAAAGTGCTTTCAGACGAATTGGTTGAATTTAATTTGCTAATAAACGAACACAAGACAAAGGTTCTTACACTTCCAGACGGACTTTACAGACAACATGATAGAGAATATCACAATTATTCTCTGAAAGACAAGGAAGCTATACCTTTTAAAACTTTTGAATTAACTCTTTTAAAAGCACTTGACATTCATAAAGCTTACCCAGGGACAAGTATTCTTGAAAAGTTTTTCTCTGAATTATACGACAACGACAGCAAGCTCAAAATTCAATTTTCAGCTGACAATAACGCAAGGAATAAACAAATTTTGAAAGCAATGAGTCTGCTAATGTTGGTTAAACGAGAATCAGAAAAAACTCTGTGTCATGTATTAGCAATCTGTGAAGAGATTTATATAAAATATCGGTCTCCGAAATTGAAAGAAAAGTTGAAATATTTAATTGAATCTGAGATTGTTAAAGCATCAAACAAAAAATCAGCATTTGAACTAGTTTGGTTAGTATTTTTTTCTCGTTATCTATCTCTTGGACTAACGACCTTTTCAAAAATGATTGATAAGGAACTAATGGAAACAGCATTTTTAAAATCAGTAATTTCAAGTGAGCAAAAGTTCTTTAATGACTCAAAGCAAAAACTATTTTTGAAACCCAAAGATTGTAAAACAAAAACTTTATCAAAACGACTTGCAGTATTCGACAGAAATAAGGAATAGACAAGAAGCACGACCCGCTAACAGGCGTTTGGCTCAATGGCGGGTGACGTGGTTAATTGAACATACTTACTCGCATCAACTTTTGTGGTGTATTGACAGTTTTGCACTCCGAAATCCGCCACTGCGCCAAGCGCCAAAACGGTAAATGCCATGCGGTCATTTTAACAAAAAGAAAAATTTGTATTTTTACTAAAACCATCAAATAAGAACAAACAAATTTTTTTATGCCGCACGGTATTTACCCCAAACCATTGGGTGCAAGTATAGCAAAACCTACCAACGAAAGCGATTGGTAGCCATAAGAGTAATAGCAGTACGACAACCCTTGACAACGCAAAATTCACGAAATCAGAACCCTTGCAGAGTAACTGGATAAAGAGCTTGCAAAAGTCGAGAAGAAATATGCATTAATCCATCATCAAGTGGGAAAAACCCACTTGATGATGTTGTTTTTTAGATTAAAATGTTATTTTAATTCTTTTTTTATGCAATTTTGCGGAAAATTAGAAGTAAATAAAAATGAAATTTTGGCAATTAAGAAATCAATTTTACGACTTGATATGTTTCAATATAAATCAAGTTTATGCGTGGCAACCTGGTTTTGATAAAAACAATCTCACTCGTTGGGTAAAACAAAATTTGCTCGTAAAATTGCGTAATTCGTGGTATAGTTTCCCGGATTATGTAAAGATGTCTGTCTCATAAGTGCCCAACTGCTGTGCTTCGACTTCGCTCAGCAACCACGTTACTTTCGATGGTTGCTGAGCCTGTTGAAGCACGGGCTCAGTCACATACTTCAAAGAAATACCACATCTTTACTTTCAAACTAAGGTTTCATTGGATTCATTTCAGCATGTGACGCACGGCATGACCCTCCACCATCATATCCATACCACCGCTGTTACCGCTACTTGAGCTTGGTTGACCCTCGCCGTACAGAATTCTACGGCACATATTCTTTACATCAATAACACGCCGCTGATTTTTGAGACGAACAGCACCAAATAGATCAACAGACCCGTTATAATGATTATGGTGAAAATCGCGAACACTAGCCCCAGGCAGCCCCATTTACGTTTCCCGTCGGGGAGTTTGTCAAACAAAAGCGTTATCAATAACCCTATGAATGGAGTAGTCAATATTGAAAACAGATAGGACCATCCGAAACCTATCTTCCTACGCGCTCCCACCAGGCCTACCAACACTGAAATCAGCGAAAAAGATATAACACCAAATATCAAAAGAGTAGCAGTTATCATGAGTACAATGTTTTATCAACCGCGTAAAAATACATATTTTTTCAAAAAATACTGTCTTTACTGCGTTATAAAAGAATATACTTTTAAAACAGACAGGGCAATCTCAACACAAATATTCAACTAAAAATAATAAGGTGTCTCAAAAGTGTCCATATGTGAGACTCTAAGATTGAGGACTGTAGAGGAAGACTTGCGCGTCTGCCCTCGGTGACTGAGCTCAAATATCGAAAGTAACGAAGCAGTTGGGCGCTTATGAGACACCGACCAATACCGACAGAAATGCAACAAAAACATGAAAAAGCAATGACAAGTTTCGGAAAAAAGATACTTATCTTGGAAGAAACATTAACTTTGCGCCTGGATTAAATATCAAAATAATGAAAAAACAACTCAAAATAGCCTTGGTAGCACACGATGCACGCAAGGCAGACATGGTAGAATGGGCAGTTTTTAACTCGGATATGCTTTCGCAGCATAAACTAATTTGTACGGGAACTACCGGCGGGCTGATACAGAAAGCCTTTGAAAATGAAGGAATAGAAGTAGAGGTTGAACGTAAAAACTCCGGTCCGATGGGTGGCGATGCCGAAATTGCTGCAATGGTTGTGAACAAACAAATAGATTTTTGCGTGTTTTTGATAGACGACCTAAGCGCAAATCCGCACGAAGCTGACATACAGATGCTTTTACGTCAGTGCCGTATTCACAATATCCCAATAGCCTGCAACCGTTATAGTGCAGATTTGATGATTACCAGTCCGCTGTGGGACAATGATGAGTATGTGCCGAAAGACCCGCAATATATTCCTTTTCATCGTGAATAAATATTGCGGTTTCCGACAGATTATATTACATTTGCGGTCTCAAAATATCCATTGACTTATGGTGTAATGGTAGCACTACAGATTCTGGATCTGTCTGTCTAGGTTCGAATCCTAGTAAGTCAGCAAACTCTCCTTCCAATTTCCCGTTCCGGGAAATTAAATGAATTGATACACGAATGTTTTAAGTTTTATATTTACGAATGTTTTGTATATTTGTTCCGTAAATTAGATGTTTTGTATGTGCAACAGCAAAAAACAAAAGACGCACAACTCTATTTATCAAAAAAACATTTCAAACAAAAATTATATGAAAGCCTTTTTTCTAATTCCTCTATTATTGTTTTTTCCAATCATTTCAATATTCGGTCAAAGCAATCCAAACCTTTTTTTGGGTTTTGAAGTTATTGAACTTCAACAGAACTCATTTAAAAATTTAGGAAAAAACAACTATACCTTCTTTATTGGCACATCATTTCCTATAAATGAAAAAACTCTATGGGGAGGACGTATTACAAGTATGAATGTGGAACTGAGCGAAAAACATCTGCAAGAGCCATCGCCTGTTTATAAGGGTGATTTTAAAGGAGTTACAGGAAATCTGAATGTTCAACGAATTTATTTGGATTACTATTACAGATGGAATCTCAACTTTTTGTGGATTGAACCAATTTTTTCAGTCGGTATTGGATACAACAACTGGAAGTTTTACAACAAAATTGTTGATGAATCCTATGATCTTAAGACAGCTAGTTTAGGTGTTTCAGGTAAAGTCAGGTTTACATTTTTTAAATATCCTTTCATTGAAATACCATCTTTGGATGTGTTCGGCTTCATATATAAAAACAGAAACCCGGAAGAAATGCTTGGAGACGCACATATTGATTTTTGGAAAAGAGGAGGTGTTTTTAACTGGATCTTTATTGGTTGCAACATCCCTCTCAATAAGCTCGGAAAGCAACCCTAACAGTAGGGTTTGCAATATAGCCAACCGTACCAAACCTGCGTTGTAATCACTTCAAACAAAAACATAACAGAAATCTACATAGAAAAAATACGCTTTACCCATTTTTGAAAAGAGTATCTTCTATAATGATTCACGAACTACACGCAACAACCCGCACCTTTCTAAGCTTTACATAACATAAGTAGGCTTGCGTGTGGTAGCCCATCTTATGCAGCAGCCGCGCATAATTTTGCACTTGTCTGGTGTGGGATGGAAGTTCCTTCTCGCCGAATTTATAATCTATAACTGTGGCTTGATTATCTTCTAAAATGATGCGGTCGGGACGATAATGCTGACCTTCGGAAGTAAGGATGGTGGTTTCGTTCAATACCCGAACACCGGGTTTAAACCATGCTTTGGTTTCGGGTAGTTGCCAAAACTCTTCAACATCTTTGGCTATTTGGATGGCTTCCGTGCCGGTAATTCTTCCTGCCCGTATAAACTCTTCTATAAGGGCGTGATGGTCGTCCGGTGTTTGTATATTGTAGAAAATCTCATGCATCAGATTGCCATAATCTAACGGACTTTCGGTGATGTCAATTTCCTCACGGTTCAACATACTGATGCTGTGCTTGAGTTTCAGGCGACCAGAAATACTGCAAATGGGATAGGCTTCAGATACCGATGCAGATTCTTGGAGATGTTTGGCAGATTGTTCTCTATTCAGGGGTTGCCCTATTTGACAAATATCTTCATCAAAATTAGAAGTCAGGATTCTTTTATTGCTTGCTGTCAGACATTGATGGATCAAACTTGAAATGCTATCAATGGTTATGCTGCCATCCTTTTTTTCTTTGGGAAGCGGACAAATTGCCATCAGTTCGTGCTTCGGACGGGTGAAAGCAACATAAGCAAGATTCAGGTTATCCATAAAGGTAAGCATCATTTCTTCATAATAGTCGGCTGCAAACAATGATTCCCCCAATGCTTTTTTGTATTCTACCGGTATCAGAGGTAATGCATTGTAGGGTGGAACCTGAGTTTCGCACCACAGGATATTGCGCATGCGCGAGTCTAATGTCCAGTCGCAAAAAGGCATCACCACCGCATCAAACGACAAACCTTTAGCTTTGTGTATGGTCATGATGCGGAAAGCATTTTCTTTTTCCGGCGTTGCTATATTTTGTTTGTGACCAAATTGATCCCACCATTGCAGAAAAGCATTTAAATCGGATGTTTTGCCTGTTGAAAACTGATACACTACATCCTGAAAGGCTTGCAGAAAAATAATTTCTTTATCGTTCCACGAAGCCAAATCAAACAACGCAATGATATTTTCAACCATCTCAAACAAAGTGTAATGTTTATATGATCTCAATTGTTCATTTTCTTCCCGGGTAAACATAGAAGAAATGACGGTCTCGCAATTTGTGTTACCTGAGTCTATACGATTGGCAACAGTTTCTCGCACAGCTTCAGAGGCAGATCGTCCAAATTTACCTTTTGCATACTCAAACTGCATGATCATTTTTTGCACAACATCTTCAGGATGAATGAAAAGTCGCAATAGGCTCAATAAAAACTTGACAGATGCTGCCGACTCTAAGGTCAGCCCTTCCGACCCCATGATGTCATAACTAAAACCGGACTTAGCCTCTTCTGTTGTTTTATGATGCAGGAGTTTTCGGATAACCATTGAAGCTTCCTCATTTGTCCTGACCAAAATAGTAACTTCAGCAGGCTTATAACCTCTCGACTGAAAATCTTCAAGTAAACCGGGTAGCATATTCAAACTTTGTTCTTTCCAGGATTCTCCTTCAGGATCAACCCTTTCTATAAATTGAAATCTCACATGACCTTCACCTGCATGTTTGCGAAAATTTTGTTCGGTTTGTTGATAGGCATCTGTAATTTTACTTTGCAAACCGGTCAGTTGCGGAAGCGATGAAAGAACGGGATCGAGGTTTTCATTCAGCTTTTGTTGCAGCCATTGAGCCGCCTCAGGGAATAAAGCGTTATTGAAAAGGACGATGTTTTTATCACTGCGCCAGTTAGTATCCAAATTTTCTTCTTGTAAATTTTCATGCTTGAAATCCTCATACACTTGACTTCCTAATAAATTCCAATCCGAATTGCGCCAGCGGTAAATACTTTGTTTGACATCTCCCACCACCAGGTTATAATGATTCATTGATAAACTGTTCTTCAAAAGCGGTAGGAAATTCTCCCACTGCAAAACAGAAGTATCCTGAAATTCATCTATCATGAAATGATGGAACAACAATCCGCTTTTCTCATAAATAAAGGGTGTGTCGCTACGGTCTATAATCTGATTCAACAAAAGGTTGGAGTCAGATATCAGCATTAATTTTTGATCAACGGTCAGCTTTCTGATTTGCATGGTCAAATCGGACAAAATTCCCAGGGTATTCAAATGCTTACGGATAAAAACAGCCGTATTATATGACAATATGTGGGTGTCCACATGCGCAATCAATTCCTGCATTTTGGCTTGCAACCCGCTATTATAAGCATTTTCAATAGTGGTAATGATGGAAGGTTCTGTTTTTTTTGCATAACATTTCTCAATCTCCTCAGCCATTCCTCTAAAAGTTTTGTTCAGGTCGAAATCACCATCTTTTATCCTTTCCAATTTCTTCATGGCAGACCGGGAAGCTCCACTGAACTGATCGGTACTCAGTTCGTGTTGATGGATAATCGCCAATGCCTCCTCAGCTATCCTCTCAGAAGTTTTAGTAAAGGTTTCTATTATCTTCTTCAACCCAGTCTGAAATACTTTAAGGAATTGTTTGTCGTGTAATTTTTTATTGGTTTCGGTAGCTTTATGCTGATATTTTTCTTTGAAGATTTCATACCCCAAACTTAGGATATTTCCGCGCATATCCCAGTTCTCTGCATTTTCAATGCGTTCTTCAGCAAATTGAACCAACCACTCCAAGAGTTGCGCATTTTCTTTCTCAGATAAATCGAAAAACAAATTATCCACAGCTTGTTCAAGTACACCCTCCGTATCCAACTCTAAGGTATATCCTCCATACACTCCTATCTCACGTGCAAACGAACGAATGATTTGCTGAAAAAATTTATCTATGGTGCTGATAGAGAATGCGGTATAATCATGTAAGATGTTGGTGAGTATATACCTGGCTTTTTGATTGACAGATTCGGCAGTAAGCCGGTATGCTTCCATCAATCCTTCCCGGTAGTTTGATTCTTGTCCGGAAGCTAATAGATACAGCTCTTCTAATATGCGCGATTTCATCTCTTCCGTAGCCTTGTTCGTAAAGGTTACAGCCAGGATGCGGCGATGGGCATGGGTGTATTTGGCATTGAAAAGCAGGTGTATATAGTCCTGCGTCAGCCTGAATGTCTTTCCCGATCCCGCAGAGGCGCGATAGATTTTGAGCATGGTATTGTGTTTCTTTTATCTCTTTTTCTGAAAAAACTCTTTCATCAATGTGGCACATTCTTTTTCCAAGACGTTGGCTGTTACGACAGTCTTTGGATGAATAGCCTGAGGTGCAAAACGTAAAAATCCCCTTTTTGTATCATTTGCTCCATATACTATCCGACTGATTTGCGCCCAGCCCAATGCACCGGCACACATCACACAAGGTTCTACGGTGACATAAATGGTACAATCGGTCAGGTATTTACCACCCAAAAAATCGGCTGCAGCGGTGATAGCCTGCATTTCAGCATGTGCCGTCACATCATTCAAAGTTTCGGTCAGGTTGTGTCCGCGTGCGATAATTCTCTCATTGCAAACAATCACGGTGCCTACCGGAACCTCATCTCTGTCGAAAGCTTTTTGGGCTTCCAACAGTGCTTGACGCATAAAGTACTCATCATTCAACATCTTCTTCAACTACTAAATTTTCAATGATGAAATTTTGACGCTCTGAAGTGTTTTTTCCCATATAAAACTCCAGTAATTCGGCTACCGCATCTTCCTTTTTGAGTGTCACTTGATCTAAGCGCATATTTTTCCCGATGAAGTGTTTGAATTCATCCGGCGATATTTCGCCCAAGCCTTTAAAACGGGTGATTTCAGGATTGGGACCTAATTTCGCTACTGCTTTTAAACGTTCTTCTTCCGAATAACAATAAACTGTTTCTTTTTTATTGCGCACGCGAAACAAAGGGGTTTGTAAAATATAAACATGACCTTTTTTGATCAGGTCCGGAAAGAATTGCAAGAAAAAGGTAATCAGCAACAAGCGAATATGCATTCCATCCACATCAGCATCCGTTGCCACAATCACTTTATTGTAACGCAAGCCGTCCAGACCATCTTCTATGTTTAGAGCTGCCTGCAACAAATTAAATTCTTCATTTTCATACACCACCTTTTTGGTCAGACCGTAACTGTTCAAGGGTTTACCGCGCAAGCTGAAGACAGCCTGAGTGTTCACATCCCTACTCTTGGTGATAGAGCCGCTGGCAGAATCACCTTCAGTGATGAAGATGCATGTATCGTCAATGTTCCCTTTGCTGTCATTATAGTGGATGCGACAATCCCGCAATTTTTTGTTATACAGATTGGCCTTTTTCGCTCTTTCTCTAGCAGTTTTGGTAACACCGGCAATTGCTTTTCTTTCCTTTTCCGACTCTTGAATCTTCTGATTTATAATGTTGGAGATCTCCAAGTTACGATGCAGATAATTATCCAATTCTTTTTTCAAAAAATCGGAAATATGCTTGTTGACAGTAATCCCGCCCTCAGCCATATCGCGAGAACCTAATTTGGTTTTGGTTTGCGATTCAAATACCGGTTCCTCCACACTAATGGCTATTGCAGCAACAATGCCGTTGCGGATGTCATTCAATTCCATATTTTTATTGAAGAACTCCTTGATGGTTCTGCCAACTGCTTCACGAAATGCACTCTGATGCGTACCTCCTTGCGTGGTGTGTTGTCCGTTTACAAAAGAATAATATTCTTCCCCGTATTGATTGGTATGTGTAAAAGCAACCTCAATATCTTCCCCTTTCAGATGAATAATAGGATACAGCATCTCTGAAGTAATGTTTTCATTGAGCAGGTCCAACAAACCATTTTTGGAACTTATTTTAGTGTCGTTGAAATTAAATGTCAATCCGGTATTGAGATAGGCATAGTTCCTAAGCATCGTATTGACAAAATCCTCATTGTATTTGAATTTTTCGAACATGGTACCATCCGGTTCAAAATACACATAAGTCCCCTTTTGCGATTTCGTGTCTTCTATTATTCCGGAATCTGACACGATTTTTCCTTGTTTAAATTCTGCACGGCGCGATTGTCCTTCCCGAAAGCTTTGTACGATAAATTTTTCAGACAAAGCATTCACAGCTTTGGAGCCTACACCGTTCAATCCGACCGACTTTTTAAATACTTTGGAATCATATTTTGCCCCTGTATTCATGACAGATATGGCATCTATCATTTTTCCCAGTGGAATACCCCGTCCGAAATCTCTTACTTCTACGTGATTTTCGTGTAAAGTAACATTGATTTGTTTGCCCTCGCCCATGCGAAACTCATCTACGGAATTATCCAACACTTCCTTCAGCAAAACGTAAATTCCGTCATCTACATGCGAACCGTCACCCAACTTCCCGATATACATTCCCGGTCTGCGGCGCACATGTTCCAAATCCTCTAAGGTTATAATATTCTTGTCGGTATATTCAACCTGTTTCATCCCATTTGTTTCACTCATTGTTGTATCTAAAAATTTTCTTGTTTCTTGATTTTTACTACCATTTACTTTTCAACACCCAAACCTTAATTCATAAAAGTCGTTTATATATTTTAATTGTTGTTACCATCCATCTTTTTGCTTCCCTTGGGGCTGTCTCAAAACAAATATTCAACTACCTCGGAACCCGCACCCCGCACCGCGGAACTCAGAACTCAGAACTCGAAAAAACATCCTACTTCGCAATCCATAACTCGGGGTTTAATATAGTCCTTTCTTTCCAAATTTGAAAAAATAACTCCGTTTTATTATCATTCTCTGCATCCGTATAAATCTGCCCTATCCTTTGTTTGGCAGAAACTTTTTCACCAACGCGAACATAGATTGTCGTAAGATTTGCATATACCGTTCGGTACTGTCCATGTTGAATAATGACACCATTATTGCTTCCGGGAACTGAAAAACGTTGCGTCACTATTCCCTCAAATACTGCCCGGGCATTGGTTTTGGCAGTCGTTTGTATGTAAATACCTTTATTGTTGGTTGTTACATATTTCAAGGTAGGGTGAGGCTGAATACCGAATTTGCCGCTGATGAAACCCCTTTCAACAGGCCAGGGCAGTCTGCCGGCATTGGCAGCAAAGTTACCCGATATCAACTGCTCTTCTTTGGTCAGGGCATAAACCCCCGTATCCTGTGTATCATCGGGAGAGGCTTCACCCGTTTTTTTACGTTTCTTTTCCGCTTTGCTGACTTCCTCAGCAATTAAAGCTTCAATCTTTCTATTTAGATCATCGGCTATTTTTTGCTGCTTTTTCAAATCAGCTTGGAGCGTTTTTTCCTTCCGCTTAAGATTCGCATAAGCCGTATTTTCTTTCTTTTTATCGACCAGCAGTTTTTGCTGTTCTGCATTCTTTTGCTTTTTCACAGCTTCTTGCGTTTGTTGATGCCGTGTCAGTTGAGTTGTTTTTTTGGCAATCTCTTGCCGGGTTTCCTCAATTTTTTCGATTTGCCGTTTTCTGTAAGCAGTGAACTCCTGCATATAACGAAGTCGCCTGTACGATTGATCAAAGGATTCAGCCGAAAGCAAAAACAACATCTTTGAATACACCCCTCTATTGATATACGCCTCCCTCACCATATGGGCATAATCTTCTTTATAGGCTTCAAGCTCTCGCTCCAATTTTTTAGTTTCCGTATTCAGCTTTGAAATTTCTCTTGCCAAAGCATTGATTTCTTTGTTGATGGTGTTGATCAAGCTTGTGCGTTGACTGATACTTTTGTTGATGATATTCAGTTTGTTTAGTGAAGTTTGTTGCGTCTTTTTAGTTTCACTGAGCACTTTACTTGTTGTCTCAAGGCGTTTCAGCGCATTCTTGCGTTGTTCCTCAAGCTCTTTGATGGTTTGTGCAGAAGCAACAGCCACCAACAAAAAAGTGAATAATATGGTCAAAACCTTTCGCATTTGCCAAGAATATTTAATCTAAAAGCGACTTGATATCTGCTTGTCTGTACAAATTAGCATTCAAAAAGGGAATGTCAATATTACCGTCAACTTCCATTTGGCTGATAGATACATTAAAGTTAAATTTTTTAGATTCATTGTTTAGTTGAAGACGTATATTCGAGGGTAGAACCAATTTCCCGACAGTTACAAAATCAGTGTAATAAGTTCTGAATTGCTCTGCCCCTTCGTTGGATTTGATTTCAATTTCCCTGATTCGATTATTTTCGTTCAACAGAAAATGCTGTGTCAAAGATACATTTTTATACGTCAATATCCGCTCATTTTTTCTGTCGGAAGGCATAGGCTTGAGTGGTTTTTCCTGATTTTTCATCTGAATCGTGAAGAGTTTATTTGTAAGCAGAGACTCAAAAGTTTTGTAATCCAACTGCATGTCGAATAAGTCTTCAAAAATTAAATAATCAGATTGATAATACAGGTTTTTGGTTTTATCAACAAGCACCATCCTCGCAGGCGTCAATTGTACAATAAACATTTCAATGCCGAAGAAGGGTCTGACAGAAATATGTATCACGGAATCAGTAATGATTTTACAGTTTGCTGCACTGTTGTATCTGCCTTTACCATTCAAATTCACCCCTACGTTCATGCGCATAAAATGAATGTTCTCGAATGCAGGCTCTGCCTCTAAAACTTCTTGCAACAGCACTTCCTCATGTGTACGCAAATCGTCAATTTTTACTTTTTCCTTTACTTTACATCCGGTAATGGTAATTAGTAATCCTACTGCGACTAATATTTTTATAGTCCGTGTATTATGCATCTTATATTTTATCCTGTTGTTCTTTGAGATTATTACCTTTCCCATCCTTTATTTTCGATTTTTGCTTTCAACTCATCCGTTTGATGTCCTGAATTAAAAGCCTTTTCCCAAACTTCCAAAGCTTTTTCATCATTCTCCTTAGACATCCAAAGTATATCGCCGTAGTGATCCAATATCACACCTTGACCTTGAGTGTCTTTCAAGTTGTCAATCGCCCTTTCTATATAAAACTTAGCCAAGGAATAATTGCCTTGTTGATAAAATATCCAGGCATAAGTATCTAAATAGGTACTGTTACGAGGCTCCCTTTCAACTGTTTTAGCGCTCATCCTCTCGGCCTTTTGTAAATCTCCTTTTTCTGTGGACAAAGAATAAGCATAATTATTGAGCGCGATCAAATTGCCTGCATTCATCTGTATAGCCTCTTCATAAGCCTTAAAAGCTTCTTCTGTCTTGCCCAATTTCATGTAAACATCACCTAAATGCGTGAAAATATCGCTTTTCAATTCTGCCTTATCTGTTGGTTTAAATAGTGAGGTGGCATCTAAATAGGTTTCCAATGCCTGCTCATACTCTTCCATCAATTCAAAGGTCAAACCCTTATACAAATAAAACAACTGTTCATCTTCTGTGGCTCCCAATGCCCGGTCGGCAGTATGAAGCAAAGCCGGATAATTCTGCTCGGCAAAATATATCTGAATGATATTCAGCCAGGTTTGTTTGTTGGCAGGATTAATATTCAGCATGGATTCATACACCATCACAGCATCCTCGTCCCTTTTCATGTGCTGAAGGAAAGCAGCGTAATAACCATGCACAGCTTCTTCTAACGGATAGTACTCAATGAGCAATTTAAACAGGTTTTCCGTTTCTTCGATTTCGCCTTCAGCCCTTAAGATATGTTCAATATGTTGGCTCAGGATATCCAGCTTACTGTTCATGTCAAGCTGACCGCTTTTCAGTGCCATGACAGTATATTTCAAAGACTCATCAGGATTATCAACCGCTTTGTAATATTCAGAAAGTGAAACATATACATAAGGATTCAGAGGATCATCTTTTAGAATTTGCTGATATAATTCATAAGCATCCAATAAATTCCCTTGCTGCATTAGTAAATCGGCTTTCAGAATTTTATATTTATTTTCTAAAGGAAATTTCTGAATTATTTTATCTATTTCTGCCTGTGCCTTTTTGAAATTCTGATTCGACAGATAAATACCGATTTTCTCGAACACCGTTCTTTCGCTGATACCGGCAATTCGCTCTAACTTATCATACAAAACAATGGCTTTTGACAGTTGGTTGGTTTCTTTGTAAAGAAGAATCAAAACATTGTACGCATACTCTTTTTCCGGATATTTTTTTAGCAGAAACTCAGCAATAGTTATCGCTTCATCGTATTTTTTACCCTGGATATACATATTGAGCAAATTAGTATTGTACCACCAATTATTCGGTTCCTGCTTTACAGCCTGCTGCATCCCGATGATAGCTTCATCTAAATTACCCAAGGCAAGTTTCATAATGGCAATTTCGGCTATCAGGCCGGTATCCAGGGAGTCGATAGACTTGCAGGAAAGAAATGATTCGTAAGCATCTTTGTATTTCCCTTCTTCTTTGAGCCGAATGCCTTCATAAAAATGATAATCGAAAACACGCTGTTCTTCTTCCGTCAGCACTTGTTTTCTGACATAACCGTGACTTTCGATGTGTTTGGTAGTTTGACATGAAAGCAACATTAAAAAAAGAACATATGTTAAAATCCCCCACTGCTTCATATGCCTGTGTGACCAAATCCTCCTTCACCGCGATCGGAAGGAGATAATGTTTCCACTTCTTCCCATTCTGCCTGCTCGTGAGCGGAAATTACCATTTGTGCAATGCGTTCACCATCTTCAACAATAAAATCTTCCGAAGATAAATTGATAAGAATAACCCCTATTTCACCCCGATAATCGGCATCAATGGTGCCCGGTGAATTTAAAACAGTAATGCCTTTTTTAAGTGCCAAACCGCTTCTTGGTCTGACTTGCGCTTCATACCCAATCGGCAACTCAATGAATAAACCGGTCGGAATCAACTTCCTTTCCAAAGGCTTCAATACTATTCTTTCAACTATATCAGCCCGCAAATCCATCCCTGCTGCATGCAAAGTAGCATATTCGGGTAAAGCGTGCTTGGAGCGGTTGACAATTTTTATTTTCATATTCTGATAATTGAAACGATAACTAAAGTATATGTCTCAAAGTAAATATTCAACTGAAAATAGTGGGCGTTTAACGTTAAATTCAACTTTTAAAGTATTACTCCTTCTTCCTTCATTTTTTTGTCTTGATACAAAAAAACGAAGCAAAAAAAATCAAGACTGTGACCCCTGAACACGTACCGCGGAACACGCACCTCGCACCACGGAACTCGAAACTCGAAACTCGTAACTCAGAACTTATGAGACGCCGCCCACAAAAATACAATTTTTCATCGGGATAGTTTGTATCAATATGTTTAGAAATACTTTTTTTATTTAATTAGAGAAATATTTCTTTAATTGTTTTTTGTAGCTCCATAAAAATATTGTACTTTTGTCCGGCAAATTTTGAGAATTGGTTTCTTAAAGTTAAAAAAATATACATAACCATTTTATTTATTAGCAAATGACAAATTTGGATTTAAGCAAGTATGGAATTTCAGGGAACTTTGAAATCGTACACAATCCTACTTACGAACAGTTGTTTCAGGACGAAACAGACCCTAACAATGAAGGTTTTGAAAGAGGTATTTTGACTAATACAGGTGCAGTAGCAGTTGACACCGGCGTTTTTACCGGACGCTCTCCTAAAGATAAATTTATCGTTTTAGACGATACGACAAGAAATACATTGTGGTGGGACGGTACAATCAACAAACCGACCACTCCTGAAGTATTTGATGCATGTAAAAAATTAGTAACCAAACAGTTGTCTGGTGCAAAAAAAATATATGTAGTTGATACATTTTGTGGTACCAACGAAGATACCCGTATGAAAGTTCGTTTTATCATGGAGGTAGCATGGCAGGCTCACTTTGTGACCAACATGTTCATTCGTCCTTCTCATTATGAGTTGGCTAATTATGGTGAACCTGACTGGGTGACTATCAATGGCTCCAAAATCACTAATCCTAACTGGAAAGAACAAGGCCTTCACTCTGAAAACTTTACTTTGTTTGATTTAACCCGCAGGATGCAGGTTATTGGCGGAACATGGTATGGCGGCGAGATGAAAAAAGGTATTTTTGCTTTGATGAATTACTTCCTTCCTTTGAAGGGTGTTGCTTCCATGCACTGTTCAGCTAACGTAGGTGCAGAAGGTGATGTTGCTATATTCTTCGGTTTGTCGGGTACAGGTAAAACTACTTTATCTGCAGACCCTAAACGTTATTTGATTGGTGACGACGAGCACGGATGGGACAGCCATGGTATTTTCAACTTCGAAGGTGGATGTTATGCCAAAGTAATTGATTTGGAAAAAGATAAAGAGCCTGATATTTGGAGAGCCATCCGTCGCGATGCGCTGTTGGAAAACGTTACTGTAAATCCTGATGGTTCTGCCGATTATAGAAAAGAAGTTTCAAAAACTGAAAACACACGTGTTTCATATCCGATTTATCACATCAGTAAAATCGTATTACCTTCACGTGCAGGTCATGCTAAGAAAATTATTTACCTATCGGCCGACGCATTTGGCGTATTGCCTCCGGTATCTATTTTAGATGAACAGTCAGCTCAATATCACTTCTTGTGTGGTTATACATCGAAATTGGCAGGTACCGAACGCGGAATTACAGAACCGCAAATGTCCTTCTCACCTGCTTTTGGAGAAGCTTTCTTGACTTTACACCCCACCAAATATGCATCAGACTTAGCTAAAAAAATGGAGGAACACGATGCAAAAGCTTATTTGGTGAACACAGGTTGGAACGGTACCGGCAAACGCATTGCTTTGAAAGATACGCGCGCTATCATTGATGCTATTTTGGACGGTTCAATTGAAAAAGCCGAAACTTTCCACGTTCCAATTCTGAATTTGTATGCTCCTAAGGCTTTGAAAAATGTATCTGAAGGTATTCTTGACCCGCGTGATACTTATCCGAAAGCTGCCGATTGGGAAGTGAAAGCCAAGAAATTAGCTGCAAAATATATTGAAAACTTTGAACAGTATTGTGTGAACGAAGCTGCTATCGCTCTGAAAGCTTCCGGTCCGCAACTGTAATTAATATTGAAATAATATCCTTTTATAAGGTTAAAGGTATCTTTTAAAAAAGATTGTGTTAGTTAAGTGAACAAGTCGTCCGGAATTTTCGGGCGACTTACTTTTTAAAATTATAAATGATAGATCAAACTTGTCTGCAACTGAAATCCGTATCTGGTTGAAGTCCTTATCCAACTAATAGAATCATACAAGGGGTTATGTTCAACGATAAACGCAGCACCGCCATAAACTTGTAAATTCGGTCGAATAAAATAAGTCGAATTCAACCCGACAGAAACAACTGCCTTAAAGTTTTTGATGTGTTGTTTTTTCATTTCATCCGTAAGTTCTGTGTTAACAGAATATTGATATATATAATCATTGTCCGGATTTGTACGGTGTCCAAAAATATTTACATAACCTTTTTGGTGATATACTTTAAAACCTATGTACTGACTGTTTCCTCCGGTTCCGTTACCTGCTCCCAACCACTGACCACGATTGGTGTAGCCTTGTTTCATCTCATGGTGGGCATAAAAAGTAGCGGGCCACTGGAACTGAAAATCTTGCGACATTTCCAAATTACTTACTTCCAGCATCAACTCACCCCTCATGTGCTGGGAAAACAAATGCATGGGCACCGACTTCCTCATGCCTGATGTGTAAACCATACTGTGAAAGGGATAGCGGATATAACCATATATACTCGGACTATAATCATTCAAACCGATTTCGGTATAGACCTCAAAACCGGATACAGGCAGTAAATAATTCAAACCGATGGATGCACGCTGATCCCATACATCACGACTACCATGCAAATTCCAAGGAATATAAAATAAATCAAGAACAGCATACAAAGATTCGGTTTTCCAATGAGACAAATAGTTACGATTCGCTGTCAACACCAACCCTTTCAAAAAAGAAGGTGCATACCCTATTGATAAAGCCGAGTAAAGCATTTTATTATTGCTTTCGTCATTGTCAAAATAATCGGATTCGCGCAACTGACCCACCCAAAGACGGGCTTCTATTTCTCCTATATTGACTTTCCCAAAACGAAGACTGGTCTTGCGTATGCCAATATCAACCTTGGGATAAGAAGGTGCATGGTTGCTATGCAGAATAGGATTGATCCGAGATGGCCCCACCCAAGCATATTGAGAGCCAAATCCCACAGTAAAAGCTTTATACGAATAGCGAATCTCCGAATCGCCCCACCCGTAACTTGCAAAAGCTTTGTTACCAAAACGCTGAGGCGCATCAAGGTATGGCTTTCCATAATAACCGTAAACCGCAGCTTTCTTGTCATATAGGCTGCCCGAATAAACCGGATCCGGAGGCATAAAATCAAAATTTTGATTCATCGAATAAGTGACTTCCGGTTTCAAGGTCAACTCAAATCCATATTTTTCAAAACGTAATCCTGCTGACAAATAAGCATTCAAACCCTTTCCCTGCCAAAGCAATCCGTCATTTTGTCCATAAGGAGCAGTACTGTTGTACGACAGCAAACATTCCGGACCATACATTTTCAAAGCTTTAGACTTAGAAGCTTTTTGAAAATCAATCTGTTGCTTCCATATATTGCCTTCTTGCTGATTGACAGTCCATTTTGAATCGGATAAAGTGTGGTAATTCAAATATGCCCGCTCCGTAAAACCGTCCAAAGCCAAAAAATCATAATAGGACTCCATGTCCGACATGATTTTTTCCTGTGCCAACAAAGGTATCCCGATGATCAGCATCAGAAAACAAACATATTGCTTTTTAAAATTCCACATGAATAATTTATTTTAGACGATTTACTATTTTTATTTAACACGCGACCTCGAAACTCGCTACCACGCAACCCGTATCATTCACTAACAGTCAGCCCTTGCTCGCAAAAGTACTCATTCCTTTCCATTTTAGCCTCCATTTTCTTTTTATTCTCAGTGTTATCATGCCATGCTTGCACATGGTACAAATGATATTGGATTGCTGCACTTCTTATAGATTTTAATTTGAAGCCGGCAGACAAAAATCTCCACAACAAATCGGTATCTTCTCCTACGGCAGGCAATGCAAAATTTTCATCAAAACCATTGATGGCATAAATTGCTTTTTTTGAAAAGGACATGTTACAACCCAACAGATAATTAGTCGGACGCATCCCGTGTACAAACCGAAGTAATCCTCGTGGAGAAATAAAAATTCCTTCTTCGGGATACGAAATTGCACCTTTCCCAAACAAAAGTTTTTTCCATAAAATAGCCTGCATTTTCAAAATGGATTGCGGCGTATTATTTAATAAATAAGTAGATGTAGGTTCGTCCAATTTTACACGCCTTCCGGATAAGATGGTGTTTTCTTCGGCATAACGTAAGTGCATCTCAATAAAACGCGGATGCAACACGCAATCTCCATCGATAAAAATCAACCATTCAGAGCGGGTATGACGTACGGCATTGTTGAGTGCCTTATTTTTTCTCCATCCTAAATCTTCCTGTGTCAGATGTAGGTAATCATGTTCAAAAGCATAAGCTGCAACAAAACTTTTCACAGTCTCATGACAACCATCCTCTGATATAATAATCTCAAAATTCCGTTCCGTCTGAAGCTTTAATGAATCCAATACCGCCTTTAAAAAAACGGTATTCTTATATATTGATATGATGACTGAAGCTTTATACAAAGTGTTGATTAGTTAGTCGATTAAGTGCAGGGTCACGCAAGGTGCGAGAATACGAAGTCTGGGTGCCGGAGTTGCGAACTGCAAGGCAATAAAGTCATGCGTTAATTGTAATCGGTTTATTTTTTTATAAATTTGATAACTTCATCTCCTTTTGGAGTATAGCATTGAAGGAAATAAAGTCCGGGTGACAACATGGAAACATCTATGCTGCTGTTATTACTGATTTGTTGCTCTATTCTTACATTTGCCTGCATGTCTATAATTTTGATATTCAAACAGTCATACGGACAGGCAATGTGAATTTTATTTTCAACAAGATGAGGATAGATTTGAATATCCTTTTGCATAGGTGTATGCACATTACTTGAGACAGCAGCTACCAACAACCAGTCGGTGCTGGCGGCCTTTGCAGATTGTCTTTGTACTAAACCGACTTTTTCTCTCATTTGTTTGGATTCTTCAATACCCACATATTTCAAACTACTCAACACTATGAGTTTGTAACTGCCATCCTGTTGTGGCAGGGCTAAGAAGCGTTGATTCGATTTCCCCTCATCATTAGCTTGCTCGAAACCGGCACCATCGTGCATGTAATCGGCAAACTGGCTATTCACTACTTGCAGTACCTTTTTACTGCCCTTATTTACAATTTTAAACAACCGGTTTTCATCGGACTCGAATGTCCACAGACTAAAATTCGTAGAATCCGCCGTCATTTGGTATAATGTGGGTGCCGGACCGTTACGGGAGGGTTTAATCACGAAACCGCTTTGCTTATTTTGTATCATAAAATCTTTACCAACTAAATCCTCCGGATTGTTAGCAAGAACACGCAAAGAATTCACAGCAAAAATACCGGACAATTTGGATATATCCGGTGTATTAGTTGTAATAATCAAGGAATCTCCTTCAAAATTATCTTGCTGATAGACAACAATTTGAAAACCTTCTTCTAATTTTACGGCTGCAAATTTTGTCAAATCCAAACCTTTACTCTGAATCTGAGCTTTAGTATAGCTCCCGGGAACGAAGTTGACTTGAGGTACTTTATAGTCTGTCACCGGATACAACATAGCCACTATTCTGCTGCGATCTATTACTTCACCACCTCCGAAGACCTCATTGATGGGAGCAGAAAATCTCTTCAAATCTCTGTCGTAATTGTAATTCCAGTAAAAACCACCCACTATGCCGGCATTATTTTTCCAATTGGTCATGGTGTTCTTGATTTCCTCGTGAGACAAATTTGGGTTAGCTTCTATATCACGACTACCATATATCGGCAAATTTTCAATTTTCCAATTAGCAGGATTATTACCGCTACCACCACCATAGCATTGCAAATAATTACGATCAACCGCACCTGGACGAGCTATCTCTACCTGTCGTACAAAACTCTCCCAATAAGATTTATTCGTATAAGGGGCAATCGTGGTCTTAAATCCAAGATCATACAACATAATATGAAATCTGGCCTGACTATTGGCTTCGTAATCATGCTCAATGTCGTTATTCACAGCAATCACCGCAGGAATGGCATCTTTCAGAGCTTTGAAATTCCTGTATAAAATACTGGACGTGCCGGTACCTTGGGCATTCACCAAATTGGTAATATTCTGATAAGCGTGGTTACCCCAACCGCCAATGCAATATTCCAAACGTTGAATCGAAGTATTGCCTGAAAGTAAGGAATTCACATCATCCACATAATTAACTTGCGCTTTATCACTGTTATAACCAGCTATTATTTGGTCAAAAACATATTGACCATCTTTACAAATAACCTCCCCATCAGTTGTTAAAGTCCCATCTGCTTCCACATGCACGTTAAAAATAATGCCGAAAGTAAAGCCAGAAGCTTTTAAAGCCGTAACAGTTCTGGTGCGATCTCGACGAAAGTGCCCGCAAATATAAATACCCGAATCAGCAAGTAAAGAGATGGTGAGCAAAGATAGAATAACAGTAACGCAGTATTTTTTAATTTGCATGGTAATCAGTATCTTGAGTACATAAAATGTATGATATACACTTGTTTTAACACGACAAAGATACAATATAATTATTAATGGTCAATCATGTGAATACGCAATTTCATCTTCCCGCAGGACCAACTTTTGAATTGCAAAATTACCTTTAAAAATCCTCATCGTATGCAGATGCATTTGGGTTGTAAATCCATTAATAAAAGCTAAAAAAACAATACAATAAGCATGAATGTATTGACAGATCTTAGATTTACGGTTTTTTTCAAGGAGAATTCATTGGAAATGCTTAATTTTGCAGACAATTTTAATTTCCCCCTGATGAATAAGATGTTTAGATTTTTTTTAATGACAGGGCTTCTGATAGGAAGCTTTTCTGTTTTTGCAAACAATCCCATTGATAAATTTATCAATGACCCATTGATGCAAAATGCCAATATCAGCATATTAATCAAAGACTTAAAGACAGGCAAGGAACTGTATCAGCAAAGACCCAATCACGCTACCATTCCGGCATCTACTATGAAAGTCCTGACTACGGCGACTGCCCTGGAGTTGATGGGAGCCGACTATCAGTACAAAACCGTACTTGCACATGATGGTAGCATAGACCAATCAGGTGTGTTGAACGGCAATTTATACATCATCGGGAATGGTGATCCTACATTAGGCTCTTCAAGAATGGGAGACAGGCAATTTTTATCAAAATGGGCTGGCGCGATAAAAGAGGCAGGCATCACTAAAATCAATGGAAGTATCATCGCCGATGAAAGTCGGTTTGACAACGAAGGTTCCAATCCTAAATGGACTTGGGATGATATCGGAAATTATTATGCACCGGGTATTTACGCCATTGCTTACCGTGATAATACTTTAAACGTTACTTTTAAATCGGGGGCAGTCGGCACCACACCTGAAATCATCAATATCAATCCGAAAATTAAAGATTTGACGATTGAAAATAATTTGATGAGCAGCAGGATTACTTTCGACAGTGCTTATTTTTACGGTACCTCAAAAAGTAAAAATCGCTCGGTACGTGGTGAGATTCCGGCCAATAGCCCGGGATTCGTCGTAAAAGCAGAATTGCCGGAACCTGGCCTGGTGCTCGCCCAAGATCTCCAATTGGAGTTGGAACAACAGGGGCTTGAAGTCACGGAACCACCTTTTACTATTCCTATTGCAAATTATACTTTCCCTGCCAAAAATACTACACGGAAAACCATTTATACCCATTATTCAGACCCCTTAAGTAAAATCATTCAGGAAATAAACCAGCAAAGTAATAATTTCTATGCTGAGCAGGTGTTCAAGTCTTTGAGTTTGTTTCGTTATGGCTTGGGCACAAATCGTCATTCCATAAGCATCATCCGCAATTTTTGGAAATCAAAAGGATTGGATGTCAATCAATTATTTCAATCGGACGGATCGGGCTTAAGTCCGACCAATGCCGTTTCAGCCGCTTTCTTTACGTCGGTTATGGAGTACATGTACCAAAAAAGCAAAAACAAAGAGGTGTTTTTCAAGAGCTTATCTATTGCCGGAAAAACAGGTACTTTAGCCGGTGTACTTAAAAATACTCCATTGTCCGGAAAAGTCTATGCGAAAAGCGGAACCATCGCACGTGTCAGGGCATATACCGGGTATATCATAGATGACAATCGGGAATGGGCATTTACCATCATGGTGAATAATTACAATGGAAATTCCTGGCAGGCACTGCGTAAGATTGAAAATTTATTGGTTGAACTCTGCAATCAATGAACAATAAAATCATAAAATTCTATTTTTCTGTGCCCGAAAAGAAAAAAAAGTATATCTTTGCAGTCCAAATTCTTTGAAGGCAGCGTCTCATAAGTTTCGAGTTTCGAGTTTCGAGTTTCGAGTTTCGAGTTCAGGGTGAGGGGTGCAAACTGACCTTGCTTTGTTTTGAAACACTGCCAGTACAGGGTGTTTGTGATGCAGACACTCTTTCTTTTTTGAAAGGTATCAAATTTTAAATACATATTTTGTTATAGATTTTATTATAGATATGCAAGAAATCAAATTTTACAGCGGAGAAAAATTACCACTTGAGCAACACAAAGCACGCATTGTTCAAAAAATAAATTTAGTGCCTATCGAAAGAAGGTTGGAAGCACTTTATGAAGGAGGCTTTAATACTTTTCAATTGAATACCAGGGATGTGTTTTTGGATATGTTGACCGACTCAGGTACAAATGCCATGAGCGATAATCAATTGGCATCCATGATGCATGCTGATGATGCTTACGCCGGTTCTCAAAGTTTCATCAGGCTGCAAAAAGCTGTTGAAGATGTATTGGGCAAAAAGTATTTATTACCTGTGCATCAAGGACGTGCAGCCGAAAACTTGATTAGTGTGGCTTATGTTAAAAAGGGCAGTTTGGTTCCGATGAACTATCACTTCACCACTGCTATGGCGCATATCACCGACAAAGGCGGGCAGATCGCAGAATTGCTGTATGATGAAGCCTATGTGGTAAATTCAAGCCATCCCTTTAAAGGAAATATGAATATCGAAAAATTGGAAGAAGTAATCATTCAAAAAGGAGCGAAAAATATACCTTTCATCCGGATGGAAGCCTCTACCAATTTGATTGGCGGTCAGCCTTTTTCTATGCAAAACTTGCGTGACGTTCGTGCCATCGCTGATAAATACCAGATTAGATTGGTTCTCGATTGCAGCTTGTTGGGAGAAAATGCTTTTTTGATTCTTGAAAGGGAAGAGGAATTCAAAGATTCCGATATGGGAACTGTGATTAAAGCCATGACCGACCTGGCAGATTTGTGTTACTTCTCTGCACGGAAACTCAGCTCCTCAAGAGGTGGCGGCATTGCAACCAACAGTATCGAAATCTACCGTGAATTGGAAGCTTTGGTACCCCTTTATGAAGGATTTTTAACCTATGGCGGTATGTCTGTTCGCGAGATAGAAGCCATGGCTGTGGGCTTATATGAAACATTGGACGATAGCATCATCCGTCAAAGTCCGTCCTTCATCAAATACTTGGTAGAAGAATTAGACAAGAAAGGCATTCCGGTTATCAAGCCGGCAGGCGTTTTAGGTGTACATTTGGATGCCATGCAAATCTGTTCACACATACCGCAATCTCGATATCCTGCGGGTTCTTTGGCTGCTGCTTTATTCCTGGTTTCAGGTGTGCGCGGTATGGAGCGCGGGTCCATGTCCAATCAGCGTGACGAGTATGGCAATGAAACCTTTGCCGATATGGAGTTGGTGCGTTTGGCCATTCCTCGTCGTGTATTTACCCTCTCTCAAATCAAATATGTGGAAGACAGGGTTACCTGGCTATACGAAAACCGCGGACTCATCGGCGGATTGAAATTCAATTACGAACCGCCTGTATTGCGCTTCTTCATGGGTAAATTAGAACCCGTAAACAATTGGCCTCAAAAATTACTTGCCAAGTTCAAAGAAGATTTTGGTGATAGTTTATAAGACGAAATAAACCTTGGACAGTGTGTCTCATATTGTTCAACTGCTGCGCCGTTACTTTCGATATTCGGGTTCAGTCACATACCTTATATGGAATCCAACATCCTTTTCGCCTTTGGTTTGACCCTCTTTGCCGGTTTAGCAACCGGTATAGGCAGTTTTATTGGCTTATTATCCAAAAGATTTGGTTCAAAGTTTCTGGCCGGATCGCTTGGTTTCTCCGCAGGCGTGATGATATATGTGTCTTTGGTAGAGATATTTTTCAAGGCAAAAGAAGTATTGATACAAGAGTACGGAGATAAGCCCGGATATGCCTATACGACCATTGCTTTCTTTGCCGGCATTGCTTTTATCGCTATTATTGACAGGTTGATACCATCTATAGATAACCCACACGAAATCAAAAAAACCAAAAATTACGACAGCTTGGTTGTGAATAATAAAAAATTGATGCGGATGGGTTTGTTTTCAGCCGTTGCTATTGCAATTCATAATTTCCCCGAAGGCTTGGCAACCTTTATGGCAGGCATGACCAATCCAACCTTAGGAGTCAGTATCGCTATCGCCATCGCTATTCATAATATTCCCGAGGGCTTGGCGGTTTCTGTGCCAATATACTATGCCACAGGAAGCAAGAAAAAAGCATTTATTCTGTCTTCTCTTTCCGGTCTATCCGAACCGATTGGCGCTATCATTGGCTATTTCTTCCTGAAATGGTTCTTTACCGATTCGGTTTTCGGCTTTATCTTCGCCGCCGTAGCAGGCATCATGGTATATATTTCTTTGGATGAATTATTGCCTACTGCTGAAGAATACGGCGAACATCATGTGGCAATCTATGGCTTAATAGGCGGTATGGCTGTGATGGCTCTGAGTTTAGTACTGATGGCTTGACATTTTTTTGCTTCGTTTTTTGTGTCAAGCCAAAAAACAAACAAGTTCCTTCATGATCAATGTCATCAAAGGCTGCACTTTATCCCCTACTTCCTGTACTTCTTCATGACTGATCTCAACAATTTTACCGGGTACGCCGAGGTCGGTTATAACGGAAATGCCAAACACCTGCATGCCGGCATGCTTGGCAACGATAACTTCCGGAACTGTGCTCATACCGACAGCATCAGCACCGATGATGCGAAAATACTTGTATTCGGCAGGTGTCTCAAAGGTCGGTCCTGATGTACCTGCATATATGCCTTCCACCACTTTGATATTATGCTTGGCAGCTATGGTTTTCGCTTGAGCAATCAATGTTTTAGAGTAGGCTTCACTCATATCGGGAAATCTTGTCCCCAATACTTCATAATTTTTTCCGCGCAACGGATGTTCGGGAAATAGATTGATATGATCGGTGATAAGCATCAAATCGCCTATCTCAAAATCAGGATTAAGACCACCCGAAGCATTGGATATCAACAAAGTGTCAATTCCTATTGCTTGCATCACCCTGACCGGAAAGGTAACTTTTTGCATATCATATCCTTCGTAATAATGAAATCGTCCTTGCATCACCAACACATCAACTCCACCTAACTTACCAATGATTAGTTTGCCTTGATGTCCTTCAACAGTGGAAACCGGAAAATTAGGAATGATATCATACGGGATTTCAATCTTTTGGGTGAGTTGAGTCACCAAATTACCCAAACCGGTTCCGAGAATGATACCAATATGAGGTAAACTGTCTAATCTATTTTTTAGATAAAAGGCGGTTTCTTGAATCTTCTTCAACATAATCGGTAATTTTTTTTATTAATGCGGTTTCTTTGTTATTTAAAATCTTCACACGGATAGGCAATGCATATAAGTGATATTTCAATGAATTGGGCACAATGGGGTTGTTGATCAACCTGGCTGCATCTTTCTCCGTCATCAAAATAAGTTTCTCCTGATTGGGAATCTCATAGAATTGTTTCTCTATCAAAGCAATGTCTTTCTCCGTAAATTCATGGTGATCCCTAAACTGCAAATGCCTGATATCATCCGTATAATTCTTCAGATGTGACAATATCATTTGAGGCGACACAATACCTGTCACAAGTAAAACAGATGCTTTTTTTTGTTTGATATTTTTAAACAGCCACAAGCGGTCAGCATAACGGATGAAAACCGGCAAGGGTTCATCATAAACAAAGCTTGAAAAAAACACATGGTGATACATGCTGGGAGTGACCTCATGTTCAATGACACGCATGTCAATTGCCGACATATCTGCCGGGCATTTGGTAACAATGATGATATCGGCACGTCTGGCCCCTTGTTTTTTCGATTCGCGAAGATTACCACCCGGTAGCAAGCTATCGCGTGAGTACAATCGGTTATAATCTGTAAGCAAAATCGATAAACCCGGCCTGATTCTGCGATGCTGATGTGCATCATCTAAAACAATTGCGTTCAATGCCGGATAAAGATTTAACAATTCATCTATTCCCTTGCTTCTATTTTCGGAAACAGCCACCGGTACCCCATGAAATTTGAGATACATCTGCATGGGTTCATCGCCTATTTCTAAGGCATTAGACTTCTGATTGGCCAACACAAAACCTTTTGTTTTCCGTTTGTAGCCACGACTTAAAACTGCGATGCGAAAAAGCGACTGCAACTCGGACACAATAAATTCAGTATGTGGAGTCTTGCCGGTACCACCAACTGTCAAATTTCCAACCGATATAATGGCTGTGTTCTTTTCTTTTGAAGGCAACAGCCCGAAGTCATATAAGATATTTCGAATGTACATCACAATGCCATATACAAACGATACAGGTAAAAACAATAATATTCGGAGTATTTTCTTCATGACTGTTATTTCAGGCGGCATCTCATAAGTGTCCAACTGTTGCGTTACCTTCGATATTCGGGCTCAACCACCGACGGCAGACACGAGGCCTGTCTCTACTACCCTCAATATCAGAGCTTTGTATTTGGACGCTTCTAATATGCCTTTAATATACCTTGCTGTTTTTTAGTAAAATATTTATTTTGAGACAGCCTCAATACTGCAAAGTTAATCATATATCATGTTCACACGATAGTATTAATGAAAATTATTCATTTTCAACACTATGGAACCGGGTCATAACCACTTCCTCCCCAAGGGTGGCAGCTCAAAATTCTTTTTAAAGCAAACCATCCTCCTTTGAAAACCCCGTATTTCATCACAGCTTCTACGGCATACTGCGAGCAAGTAGGCGTATACCTGCAACTCGGTTTCAGCAACGGTGAAATCGCATATCTGTAAAAATAAACAGGTATTAAAAATATATGTCTGATTAAAACTTTCACGCCTCCAACGTTTGTGCAATCTTTTCCAAAGACAGTTTGACTTTATCATTTATTTCCGAATATGGGTGCATGCTGCCGGACAAATAAACAAATGCAAGATCAAGCTGTACGTTTTTATCGACACATTTTTGATGAAGCAACCATTTATTCAATCGGTATGATTCCCGTATTTGTCTTTTGACTTTATTGCGATGAACAGCCTTTTTGATTATCTTCTTGGGTACGCTGATGAGTACCTGCACGGGAATTTCCTGAGCATTATCAATCCGCTTATAAACCACCTTCAACGGATAGACTTTAAAAGTACTACCTGCTTCAAACAACTGTTTGATACGAATTTCACCGCACAAACGTTCGTTCTTGGGAAATTGATTGGATTGATTTATCGTCATATGCACAAATGAATGCTATCGTTTGTCTAAATAAAATTAATCCCAAAAATACGATTTTTTCCGTAAATTTGGGATTTAACTATCTATTTGAATCAACAAATCAGCTATTTGTTGTCGTTTTTCAATTTTTTAAAGTACTCTTTTAAGTAAGCATCCAATGCCATGGTCATAGAAGGACATTCTTCTGTCGGTGCTTCTAAGTCCAACCTCAAACCCGACTCACGAATAGCTGCTGCCGTAGCCCCACCGAAACAACCAATATGAATATCCCCTTGCACAAAATCGGGGAAATTAATAAACAAAGACTGTACACCCAAGGGGGTAAAAAACAGCAACATGTCATAATCAAAATTTTCCTTTGGTGTATATTCATTCGCTACTGTCCTGTACATCACCACCTTTGTGTAAGTGATTTTTGAATTGTCAAGCGCACAAACAACATCTTCATTCAGCACTTCAGGTGTCACAAACAGGAATTTTTCATCCGCGTGCTTGTTCAAAACCGCTACAAACTCGGGCATTTTCCCACTCGAACCGAAGAAAACCTTGCGTTTCCGATACTGAATGTAATGTTGTAAATAAACAGCTACCGACTCAGAAATACAAAAATACTTCATTTCCTGCGGTATGGTAATTCTCATCTCTTCACACATACGAAAGAAATGATCAATACCTTGTTTTGCATTGAAAATAATGGCCGAAAAATCCAAAATTTTGATTCGCTGTGCCCGAAATTCTCTTGCATTTAACGGCTCAACTTTAATAAGTTGATAAAAATCAATCTTAACATTATGTTTCTCGCTTATTTCAAAATAGGGAGATTTTTCACTGTTGGGTCGGGGCTGGGACACCAATATCTTTCTGATTCTCAACACTTAACAAATTAAAGTTTAAAAACCTTTTATTATCCATTTATAGACTTGAAACAGCCCTACATAGGGCAAAATTTCGAGAGTGCAAAGATACAACAATATGTGAATAGAATCTAATATTTTTTTATAAAAAAGCTGAAAAAGTTTAATTACCAGGAATATAGCTGATAAAACCACGAATATTAATGCTAAGGTGTCAAATAAATCTGAAAAATTTCCATGATAGAAATATATTTTCAATATCAACAAAGGAGCAATCAACAGACTAAGAAAGAATAGGGTATTGGTGTAAAACTCAGCCCCCGATTTAAACGATGCCTCTTTTGAGAAAGTGTAGGCTACAATGTGCATAAGAAAATTTTTGACAATCAGAAAGATTAAGCTGCACAAAAACAGCAAGGAATAGATTGAAAAGCTGAGTTGTGTTTCCTGATAAAAGCCGAGATATACATACAGGCTCAAAACGCCCACAGCAAAAATAATTAAAAAGAAACGCGACTGGTACCCTTCCGTAGTTGTTTGGCTGAACATGCTTTTACGGATTTTAACTTTGGCAATATTTTGTACTGAATCCATTATCCATCCATAAGACCTATTAACGGAAAAGACAAAAAGTATAAACAAAAACAAGATAACTCCGAATATCCAATTTTGCATGTGAGGCAGTTGCGGAAACAAATCTCCCTGAAAGCTGACGGGCGAGGATCGTAAGCCATCTAAAGAATTTTGGATGTAGGGAACAGCCTCCCCGTACTGAGGATTAACTTGAAAAGTCAAAACATCATAAATACCGAACATCCGCTACACCTTTTTAAATTAAATGTACAAAAATACGTTATTTTCTGTATATTTGCACAAATTTTTCAACAATGATATTAGTTACAGGAGCAACAGGATTAGTAGGCGGACATCTTCTCTGGCATTTATTGCAACAATATGAAAAAATTGTTGCCATTAAAAGGGCATCAAGCAACATGAACACCATTCATACCGTGTTTAAGTTTTACACAAAGACCCCCGATGAATACTTAAAAAAAATTGTTTGGAGGATTGCAGATGTGAATGATTACGATTCTTTGCAAAAAGCCATGTCTGGAATAGACCAAATTTATCATTGTGCGGCGGTGGTTTCTTTAGGAGGGCAAGGTGAAAACATTGACGATGTAAATGTATCCGGCACCCGAAACGTGGTTGAACTGGCTTTAGCGTACAAAGTGAAAAAATTTTGCTATGTAAGCTCAATTGCGGCTTGCGGTTTCAGTCACAAAGGAGAAATGATTAACGAAGAAACACCTTTCCAAAGCTCAACACACAAAACACCTTATGCGGCTAGCAAACACGCAGCAGAACAAGAAATCTGGAAAGGAATAGAAAAAGGTTTAAAAGCTATTATAGTCAATCCGGGTGTCATCTTGGGTGTTTCAGGAGCTAAATCCAGCAGCACGCTACTTTTTCACCAGGTAAAAAGAGGAATGATGTTTTACACCTTAGGCGGATCCGGTTATGTGGATGTACAAGATGTGGTCAAAGCCATGATTTTGCTGATGGACAGTAACATTCATTCAGAAAGATTTATTCTTGTCGGCGAAAACAACTCCAACCAGGAAATATTAAATTGGATGGCAACAGGGTTTAAAAAACCTAAACCGTTTATTAAGGTAGGACGCAGACTGATCACAGTAATCGGCTTCTTTTCTGAAATTTCCGGAAAAATTTTCAAATACACCCCCCTCTTAGACAGGAGTATGGGTGTTTCAGCTACTAATCGCTCCTATTATTCATCTCAAAAAATAAAGGACGCTTTGGGGTATCAGTTCAATCCCATTTCAAAATGCATTGCTGACGTCTGCAGGTTCATGTTGCAGAACTAATTTCAATTTTTCTATAAATAATTTGGCATCTCCCATGGGGAGGGAAAGCGGAGGTAACAATCTGATGATGTTTGTTCCCGAAACACCGGTAAATATTTTTTGTTCAAAGAGCAAACGACTTCTGATATCTTTTATCGGTTCTTCAAATTCTAATCCTATCATCAATCCCAAACCACGCACTGCTTTGATCTGGGGAATTTGTTTCAGTTCAGACACTAAAAATTTACCAACTTTCTGAGCATTCTGAACAAGACTTTCCGCTTTCATGATATCCAACACTGCAATTGCTGCAACACAAGCTAGGTGGTTACCCCCGAATGTAGTCCCTAAGAGACCGTGCGAAGGTTTAAATATAGGACTAATTAACACACCGCCTATGGGATAACCGTTTCCCATACCTTTGGCGGTAGTGATTAAATCAGGGCGGATACCGGCATGCTGATGGGCAAAGAACTTTCCACTTCTGCCGTAACCCGACTGTATTTCATCAAGAATCAAAACAGTTCCCGTGGCTTTACAAGCATCGCTCAATTGATTCAGGAAATGGGCATCAGGTATTTGAATGCCGCCAATACCCTGAATTCCCTCGATGATTACGGCACAAACATCTCTTTTATCTAAAGAATTTCTTACTCTATCAATATCGTTGAGATCAAAAAACTCAACTTCCAAACCTTCATTGATAGGAGCAATTATTTTGGGATTATCAGTAACTCTTGCCGCTATTGAAGTGCGTCCGTGAAAACTCTTTTTGAATGAAATTACTTTTTTTCTTCCATTATGGAAAGAAGCTAATTTCAAAGCATTCTCATTGGCTTCCGCACCGGAGTTCACCAAAAAAAGTGCATAATCCTCGTATCCTGAGATTTTCCCGAGTTTTTCAGCCAATTCATGCTGAAATTTATTAACAATCGTATTGGAATAAAAGATAAGTTTTTCAGCCTGACTTTTTAATTTCTGAACAAAAAACGGATGTGAATGACCTACTGATATAACAGCATGTCCACCGTAAAAATCAAGATATTCTATACCCAGTTTATCATAAGTTCTACACCCTATTCCCTTTTCAATTTCAACATCAAACACCGGATACACATCAAAAGGTTCCATATTAATAGCTTTATTTTTAATCAGTTAAAGACAGAGTGTCCATTAACGTCAAACCATATCAGTTCAAACGGACAAAATCAAATGATGGATTTAATCATAAAATTGTTGCAATGCGCAATCCGATAAAGATAGCATATAACACTAGGAATAAGACTCCGCCCCATCTTTTGATGCTCCTTTCTTTGTTGGAATAAACAAAGAAAAGCACCAATACACCGCCGATTATCGTCACAAGCAAATCAGTGACAATATTTGGATAGATCGGTAAAGGCTTGATAATCGAACTAACAGACAAAATGAAGAAAATATTAAAGATGTTGGAACCTATCACATTTCCCAGGGCAATATCGGAGTTCTTCTTATACGCCGCTACTACTGAGGTTGCCAGCTCGGGAAGGGATGTTCCAAGTGCAACAATAGTAAGTCCAATGACAGCTTCGGAGATTCCTATTTTTGTCGCAATGTTTACTGCAGAAGGTACAATCATTCGCCCACCGACAACCAGTAATGCAAGTCCGCCGACAATAAGTACTACCGACTTCCAAATTTTCATGGGTTTGAAATCTTCAATCTGTTCTTTTTCAGGAAACTTCAAAGCATTTCTTACAGTAACATATAAAAACAACAAGAAAAACAACATCAGCACCAGGCCATCAATCCTTGAAAGGACACCGTCAACAGTTAGTAATAAAACCATGACCGGAGCCAAAATACTTAAAGGTATATCGAATCTCCTGGAACTTATTCGAGAGGAAATCGGATAAATAGTAGCAGATATACCCAATATGATAAAAACATTGACCATATTGCTGCCAATAATATTTGTCAAAGCAATATCAGTAGAGCCATGTTTTCCTACTGCCACCAGGTTGACGACCAACTCAGGCGCCGAAGTACCAAAGGCAACTATGGTCAAGCCGATGATTAAATCCGATACTTTCAATCTTTTTGCTAAACCGGCCGAACCATCAACTAAAAAATTTGCTCCGGCTATCAGCAGAGCAAATCCTACAATTATTAATACATAATCCATCATTGGATGAAAAATTTATAAAGCAGCTTTCTGCAAACCCTCACTCATGGTTTTCATTCCAAAAAGGAAGAGACCAAGAGAACCAATCAACATCATGGAATCTAATAAAGAATAATTCATGCTGAGATTGATTTAATTTGATAAATCTGTTTTGGAATTAAAAAAGTCATAAAACCATCACACAATTGTTTTGGACAAAACATTCCGAAAAGTGGCACAAAAATACTTTAAATAAGTAAAAACGCAAATTATTATCAAATTATTAATATTAATTTTACGGAAGTTTTTTCTAATTTATGATTCACTTGCAACCATTTACAACATGAGCAAAAATATCACGATTTATTGTAGAAATACGAATTCTTACCATGATTTCCGGATAGGAACTACCTTGCTTAACATTGCAACCCAATTGAATATTCGTTTGAAACACGACATTGTGGCAGCCAGGGTCAATTATAAAACCGAGGGCTTGAATTTTCCGATATACAAACCCAAGGATATAGAATTCATTGATGTCACTTGTAGTTCCGGGATGCGTGTGTATGTGCGTACCCTAAGTATGGTGTTGGCTTATGCCACCAAAAAATTGTTTCCGAAAGCTGTACTCAGCATTGTACATGCGATTTCGAAAGGATATTATTGCCGTATTGAGCATTTAGGACATAAAATATCAAAAAAGGACATCGAGCTTATCAAAGCAGAAATGAAAAAAATCATTGAAGCTGGAGAAAAAATCATTGAAGAAGAAAAGCAGGTCACAGAAGCAAAAAAAATCTTTGCAAAACAATATAACGGATATGAGAGCATGTCTCTTTTCGAGACCATCAATACCCCATACATGAAATACTTCAGAATCAATAATTATGTTGATTATTACAATGGTGTGTTGTTGCCCTCCACTGACAAACTGCACCTTTTCGATTTGATCCCTTACTATGACGGTATATTGTTGCGTATCCCAAATAAAAACAATCCATCTCAATTGGAAGAATTTGAAGAAATGCCCAAGCTATTCGATATATTCAAGGAACATGTAAGCTGGAACAAAATTATCAATGTCAGTACAATTGGAGAATTTAACGTAGCTTGCAGGAATAAAAAAGCATTCGATTTGATTAAAATCGCCGAAGCCTTACATGAGAAAAAAATTGCTCGTATTACTGATACGATTGAGAAAAATGCCTCCATAAAAGTCATCTTGGTCTCAGGGCCTTCTTCTTCAGGGAAAACGACTTTTAGCAAAAGATTATCCGTGCAGTTGATGGCAAGCGGCTTGAAACCTGTGATGCTGTCCATGGATAATTATTTTGTAGACCGGGAAAACACACCTGTCGATGAAAACGGTGAACATGATTACGAACATCTCCATGCCTTGGATTTGGATTTTTTCAATCAACAGATTCGACAATTAGTCAATCACGAAGAAATTGATTTACCGGTCTTTAATTTCGAAACCGGAAAAAGAGAATACAGGGGGAAAAAACTCAAACTTACCAAAGAGTCCATTCTTATCATTGAAGGTATTCATGCCCTAAACCCTTCTTTACTACCCAAGATTCCAAGAAAAAATACTTTTAAAATATATGTTTCGGCTTTAACGACCATTGCCATTGATAGCCACAATTGGATTCCAACCACAGACACAAGATTGTTGAGAAGAATTATCCGCGACCATCGCTATAGAAACTATTCAGCCCGAGAGACTATTGCGCGCTGGCCAAGCATCAGAAGGGGGGAAGACAAATGGATATTCCCATATCAGGAAGATGCCGACGTGATGTTTAACTCAGCATTGATTTTTGAATTGGCAGTATTGAAAAAATATGCAGAACCCGTTCTTTCAGAAGTGCCCAAATATTGCGATGAGTACGCCGAAGCATATCGCCTGATAAAATTTTTAGGCTTTTTTGCTTCCATCCCCGATCGGGAAATACCTCCCACTTCATTACTCAGAGAGTTTACTGGGGGCAGCAGTTTTAGGTATTAAGTTTCAAGCATAATAACTTGCAGTTTGTTTTCGTTATTTCTTATTCCTGTTTCATTCTACCATGCATTTTATCTCAAAATATTGGAAAACCATTTTAATAACCACGTTAATCCTGGTGCTGTCTTTTGTTAAAATCCCAGCCCTTGAACCCGATCCTAAGTTCACTCACACGGACAAGATTATTCATTTTGTCATGTATGCCGGACTAACAGTTGTGCTGATGCATGAATACTACCGTGATGAAAAATCGGATAAATCAAACCGAAAATTCTTGTTGATATGCTTGTCATTCCCTCTTTTCATCGGATTGTTTACAGAAACACTTCAAGGCGTGTTGGTTTATTACAGGGACGGCGACATTTATGACATGATCAGCAATAGTTTTGGAGTGCTTGCCGGTTGGAGCATCTTTGCCTTTTTTAAAAAGAAAATTAAAACCTAACATATATGATTTAACCTGTTTATTTGTTTGTTTATGGATCTTGAAAAATTAAAATTTAGAATCGGCATCACGCTGATTAATGGCATTGGAAATAACTTAGCCAAAAATTTAATCGCATATCTCGGTAGTGAAGAAGCTGTTTTCAAGGAAACCCAAAAAGGATTATCCAAAGTTCCCGGTATCGGTTCTTCTCTTGCTAAAGAAATTGTTAACCACAAAGAGGCGCTTTTAAGGGCTGAAAAAGAGATTGAATTTATCATGAAAAATAATATTCAATACCTTTACTATGCCGATAAAAACTATCCTTTTCGCCTTAAAGAATGTCCGGACGCACCTTTGCTTCTTTTCACCAAAACAGCCCGGAATCTCAATGACGGAAAATTTGTAAGTGTTGTTGGGACAAGGCGTGCAACTGCTTACGGGAAAGAGATTTGCAATCAATTTATTCATGCGTTGGCTGTTGTCCCTAACCTTGCAATCGTTAGCGGATTAGCCTATGGAATTGATATTTGTGCACACAAAGCAGCTCTCAATAACCACATCCCGACACTCGGTGTCATCGCACACGGACTTGACATAATCTACCCGCCCACCCATCGATCTATTGCCGTTCGCATGCTCGAAAAGGGCGGATTGGTAACTGAATACTTAAGCAAAACTAATCCCGACCGGCCAAATTTTGTGCAACGTAACCGTATCATTGCCGGACTTTCGGATGCTGTAGTTGTGGTTGAGTCAGGCATTAAAGGCGGCGCATTAATCACGGCAGGGTTAGCGAATGATTACAACCGCGATGTATTTGCTTTCCCCGGGAGGATACATGATGAATGGTCGAAAGGATGTAACAACCTCATCCAACACAATCGAGCTGCTTTAATTCATTCAGCAGATGACTTCATTCAATTGATGGGATGGGATGATGCGCTTACACCTAAGAAAAATATCGTTCAAACCGAACTTTTTACCACATTGAGTGATGAAGAAATGCAGATTTTTACGGTAATCAGGAAACACCCTGAAAGCATTCACGTGAATGAATTATCGATACTTTCTGCCATACCCTACAGCAAATTGACCGCTTTGTTGCTTCAAATGGAATTTAAGGGCTTGGTGAAATGCTTGCCGGGAAATGTTTACAAAGCTGTTTTACCAGATTAAAAAATATAAGGTTACATAGTGATTTCCAACATCAAAACCAAGGCATTTAAAACTTTCGATGGTAAAAAATTAACCCAAGCTCCCTATTTCGACATAGATAGTACGGTAATCCGGGGAATTACCGCTATGATGCTCTCCGAATTGATTGATTTAGATTGATGATAAAAAAATGAATACCTGCTGATCTGAATTTTAAGTTTCGGATTCTACAGGTTTTATTTTGAGAAAACACTTGATTTATATGCCTTAGGGGTTTGTCCGGTATGCTTTTTAAAAACCCTGGTAAAATAAGCCGAATCTTTATAACCTACTTTATATGCTATCTCCATAAATGTGTAATCGGGACTTTGACTGATTAATTCTTTTGCCTTGTTAATTTTCACCATATTGATAAATTCAGACGTATTCATATTGATGAGCGATTTTACCTTATTATGAAGATTAGACCTACTGATATGTAAAATATCTGTAATAAATTGAACATCCAAGTTTTCATTTTCGATATTGTCTTGAACAATTGCCAATAATTTTTCAATGAAAGCTTGCTCTTGATTCGTTTGAGGCAAATCCAAGCCTTCAAAACGGGCTATGTCCTTCAATCGAACTTTGAGTGCTTTGTGATTATTCAAGATATTATTTAGCCTGAGTTCCAATTCGGCTAAAAGAAATGGTTTGGTTACATAAGCATCTGCACCAACGGTTAAGCCCTCTAATTTTGCTTCCTTCGTATCTTTGGCAGTCAACATGATTACTGAAATATGACATAAATCAATGTCAGTTTTGATTTTTCGGCATAATTCTATCCCGCTCATCACCGGCATCATAATGTCCGTAATGAGTATATCAGGTATCTTTAAATTGATATAATCCCAAGTTTCTTTGCCATTCTCAAAACACTTCACATGAAATTTATCTTTAAAATGTTTCTGAAGCAACAACAACAAGTCTTTATTGTCTTCAGCAATCACCAAAGTGTATTCTTTGGCAGAAGGTTCTTCCTCTAAAATCAAGATATCGGATTCATGTGCTACATTCAAAACAGATTCATGCATTGTTTGATCACCCTCTAACGGATTAGTTTCGACAACTGAGATACCGGCATTACTTTTATGAGGCAGGGTTACTTTAAACTCAGACCCTTTCCCCGGTTGGCTATCTACAGTTATTTCCCCACCCAGCAATTTCACCAAACTTGCTGTTAATGCCAAACCTATACCGCTGCTTTCAACAATATCATCCGAAAAACCTTCGCTATAGAAGACCTCGAAAATTTTATCTGCTTTTCGCTTCGAAATGCCTGCTCCACTATCTCTTACAGAGATTTGAATTGTATTGTTATTCACTTGAAAAACAGTCCTGATTTTTCCGTTATGGGGCGTATATTTTATAGCATTTGTCAATAAGTTGGTAATAATTTGCTCCAATTTATCAAAATCAAAAAATATTTCTGCCTGTACATAACTAACCTTTATTTCCGGAACTATATTTTTCTTTTCAAACAGTGGTCTATATGTCTCTGTAATTTGATTGGCGAAATCAACAATATTACCCTTTGTCTGATGTATTACAGCATGATCTGTTTCAATTTTGCGAAACTCCATCAATTGATTGACTAATGTCAACAACCTGTTTGCACTTCGTGTAATGGTTTGATGGACCTCATCATCTTTTTTCCCTGATTGCTTAGAAAGCATTTCTACAGAGGCAGTGATAATGCTGAGCGGGGTTTTAAACTCATGTGTAATGTAGGTAAAAAAATTCATTTTATGTTGATGCAACAATTTCAGATTTTCATTCTCAATTTTTTCAATAGCTAATGCCATTTGCTCCTTTTGTCTATTTTTATAGGTTCTATAAAAATAAAAAGTGATTCCAAACAAAATCAAACCATAAACAAGATAGGCATACCATGTTTCCCAAAACGGGGGATCAACTGTAATTCGTATAACCCGTTCTTCACTCAATGCTCCATTGATCATATTGACAGCCCTCAAACGAAAAAGGTACTCACCGGGAGCAATATTGGTATAATTAGCTTGATTTTTAGTAGCCAAAGGTGACCAACTGTCTTCTAAGCCTTCAAGATAATATTGATAAGCAATATCCGCTGAAGAATAATTGATAGATGCGAAATCAAGACTGAAAGAATTTTGATTATGTTGGAACCTCAAGCGTTCGGTAAAATCAATCTGTTTTTTGAGAATACCGGTTGAATCGGGAAGAACAACTTCATTGAAAACCCGCAAATCTGAAAAATATAATTTAGGTGGAACTTGTGGTGTCACAATCGTTCGGGGATTAAACCATGTTAAACCGGTCACACTCCCAAAATAGATAATCTTATCATCCTTATAATAAGATTTATAATTATATTGATTGCCGGCAATACCATGCTTTACATTGAAATGTATAGATGTAGAATCTCTAAAATTCAATCTACTGATACCCTTATTTGTACTGATCCAAAAGAAACCGTCATCATCTTCAACAATACCATAAACTATATTATCATTCAGCATGCTTGGCTTACAAGGTATAAAACACTCTTTTTCTGAATTAAATTTCATCAGTCCCCCGTTTCTTGTCCCAATCCAAATTTGTTTTGCTGAATCAATACAATAGCTTATGATCGAATTACTTGTCAAACCGGAATCATCAGACTCCTTATAATGAGTCATCAATCCGATTTTGGATTTATCCAACACAAAAATGCCGTTGTCGTATGTACAAAACCATATTTTCCCGTTGGGTGCCGTAAAAATATCATATACAAAACTGCCGGCAAATTCATTCTCCCTGAATTTTGAAAAAGACTCGGTTTGTGTGTTTAATATGTCAACACCTGAAGGTGCGCCGACTAAAATGGTATCCGGAGAAAGAAAATGAAGTGCAAAAACAAAATTATCACTCAAGCTATTAGGTTTATCCGGATTTTGAATAAATCGCCTTGCTTTACCGGTTTTAATGTCAATTTTCGAAATCCCTCCCATAAAATGCCCTGCCCAACAAGTATTACCATCCATTAATAATGCATGCACATTATTGGAAGAAATAGTTTGACTATTTTGTGAATCAAATTTTAAATGCTTAAAAGAAAGTTTTTCCGGATTATAAATAGCAATTCCTGCATCTTCAGTTGCTATCCATAAATTACCATCATTGACTTTTGAAATAACACTTATAGCTTTGCCTTGCAAATCATTTGGATGATTGCCCGGCAATAAAGCATTAAATCCAATGCTTTGAGTTTTTACGATATTCACTCCTCCGAAATAAGTTCCAAGAAAATGAATTCCATCTTTCAAATGGAAAATTTTATATATTGCATTATCATTAATTGTTCTGCTTTGTTTGTCGAAAGACTGTGTGAAGTGTTTGAAAGTATTGGTTTCAATATTGACAATATACAAACCACTCTCTGCCCCAATCCAATATTCGTCGGGATTATTACCACTTGCTATGGTACGTATATAATATATTTTTGCATGTTGACAAACAGGAAGTTGATTAAATTGATGACTGTTTTCATCGAACAAATACACACCGTTTTCAAATGTTCCTAACCAAAGTTTTTTGTTTTCATCGAACCAAATATATGAAATGGCAGAAGCAAAAGTTTGCGGAGGAGTAAACGGATAAATAGCAATTTGTTCAAGTTTCCTATTAAACTTATAAAGATTACTTCTTGAAAACGCCCAATAAAAAGCAGAATCATCATGAATAATACCATGTAGCTGATCTTCTGTTTGAAATCTTGAAAGAGTATGCTTGTTATAATTATAAATAAAAGCACCATTATTTTCTGTGGTAATTAAAAGTTCACTGTCAAAACCTTCCCTCATAAGAGAAATATGTCCAAGAGATTTCCCTGCATGTACTAAATGAGTGAAATTATCCGTCTCAGCATTGTAAATTGCAAGTCCATTGGTTGTACCAACAAAAAGGATATTATCAGATGTATAAACTAAACTGGTGACTGTATATGATGGCAAGGTTTGAAGATTCAAAGGATTATGCCTGTATTGTTTTATATTTTTCCCGTCGAACCTGTTTAAACCAACCTCAGTTGCAAACCAAATAAAACCTTTATCATCTTGACATATATCATATACCGTATTATGAGTTAAGCCATTATCATTGGTTATATATTCAAAAGAAAAATTAGATTGCTCACCACTAATTTTAAGTGCACAAAAAATAAAACAAAAAAGACTGAATATAATTTTTAAATTACTACAGTAATTAGCCATGATAAAACTTTAATTAAAAAACATGAACATCTATTTTTGCAAATATAAATTGTTTTCATTGTATTAACTCTTATGCTTGTGTATTTCATCCATTTTATACTATCAAAAAATACAAAAATACAAATATTAATATTTTTTGTACAAGAATATTATTGACTAAATATCATATATTTGTGAAGACATATTTTTGTAGAATCAATCTTTGCAAGATTTTTTCACAAAACCTGTTTTTATTAATTATTAATTTAACACACATGTATCATGAGAAAAATTAACTTATTATTATTGATTGCGGCTGTCGGTATAGCCGGTTTAACAGCCCAGACATTGCCCGAAGGCATGGTCAGTCTTTTACCAGAAGGTGTAAAAGCCGTAATTGACAACACTCGCAAAGCTACACAGTACAAAAACTTAGTAGTTGCAGGTGAAAAAACCAAAGGCTACAAAGCTTTCTTTTCTGCAACAGATGACACACATGGAGAAGAATTGTGGGTAACGAACGGAACTCCCGCAGGAACAAAATTAGTTAAAGACATTAATCCCGGTTCCGGGAGTTCCAATGTTAACTGGATGGCAAGATTTAACGACAAGGTAGTCTTTGCCGCCGATAACGGAGAAAATGGAATGGAATTATGGATATCGGATGGTACGGAAGCCGGTACCTTTATGGTAAAAGATATTCATGAATTAGGGTCCTCCGATCCCCGCGGATTCACTCAAGTAAATGAAACTCAATTTATCTTTGGAGCTGTTGATTTCGATAGTGAAATCTACAGTGAACGTGGCAAGCAATGGTGGCTGTGGGTAAGTGATGGCACAGAAGAAGGTACCAAATTAATCTATGAATGCGACACCAAATTCCCAGGACAAGACAATACCAGTTGGCTAAGTCCTTATTGCCGTGTCGGACGCAGGGTGTTCTTTAAAGCAGACAATAAAGAAGGTACTGTAGGTGAAGAACTGTGGGTAACAGACGGAACTGCTGAAGGCACAAAATTCGTAAAAGACATTAACACTGAAACAATCGCTACAGGAACAGCAAACTCTGCCATCGATCAAATGATTAATTTTTACAATGAAAAATTATTCCTCAAAGCTTTCTCAATTGAAAGTAGCAACGAACCCTGGGCAAGCGACGGAACCGAAGATGGAACTTATGAAATTTTCGACTCTAATCCAACTTTTAATGAGACTGGATTTCCGCGTGGCGGAGGAGCTTCTGATGCAGGTGCTTTCCCCTATAAAGGAAAAGTATATTTCCGTGGGTTCACCTTGGAAACGGGCTGTGAATTGGCAGCCACTAATTTGGATAAAGGAGACTTTACCATCTTCGACATCAACAAAAATGAACCCACAAATGACTTCCATAGTTATCCTGATCCGGGAGTTGAGTTTGACGGTGTGTATATGTTCTGTGCAGCTACCGGATTTGATGCAGCGAAACCTTCTAATCTCGGTGGAGAGTTACATTATACCGATGGAGAAAAGATTTACTTACAATCGGATATGGCACCAGGAGCAAAAAGCAACTGGGTTAAGGAACTCACAGTGGTATCCGGAAGTTTATATTGGTGGAATGAAGCCGGTGATCCTATTGAATACAAGCAAAAGCTTTTCAGAATTGACAACAAAGAACAATTCCCCGTACGCGTAACTGATCTTAATCCCGATGGTGACCAAATTCACACTTTACGTAATTTAGGCGGCAACTTGATTTTTACTACTAATGACGCAAAGAAACCACTTTATGCTTATCATTACCGCAAAGAAGGATATGACCCTGAAAAAGATGCTGATAATCTGGATATAGAATTCAGAACACGTGCTGAAATTGCTGCCGGATTACCTGTCAACCATGCTGAGAAAACACTTAAAGTGTATCCTAATCCTACGACCGATAAATTTAATTTTACAGTTAATGGAACACCCATCAGTGTTAAAATATATAACTTAGCAGGATCATTGGTTCAATACAATTCACAAATAACATCTAACTCTATTGATGTTTCTTCTTTAGCAAAGGGCATGTATATGGTGGTAATTACCAGTACCGAAGGCTCATTTGCAAAAAATCTTATTATAAACTAACAACACATAGGATTTTGTACTTATTTAAGGGGCAGTTTCAGGTATCATCCCCAAACTGCCCTTTTATAACATAACTATCTATCTCAAACTTTTGTCTGATTAAAATTCTTCTATCCCATGACAAAACATGATAATTTAAAACATAAACTTTTCACTTCCCTCATGCTCATCCTTTGTAGCTTATTGCTGAATGCTCAAGGGAAAATATCTGTTTCCGGTTTGGTATTAGACAGCATCAACAATGAACCTTTAATCGGAGTTTCTATACTGGAAAAAGGAACAACAAATGGGAGCATGACCGGTATGCACGGAGATTTCACAATACCCGTGTCGCCCAACGCAATATTAGAGGTCAGCTATATGGGTTATGGCAAAAAAGAAGTCAATGTCAATAATCAAACGCAATTAACCATCTATCTAAGTGAAAGAAGCGAACACTTAGATGAAATCATTGTGATTGGATACGGTGTACAGAAGAAAAGCGATATTACGGGTTCAATTTCTTCTGTGTCCGGGAAAGACATTAATAATATCCCTGTTGCATCAGCACTACAAGCCTTACAAGGGAAAGCTGCCGGAGTAAACATCATTCAAAACTCAGGAGCACCCGGTGAACAAATCACCATTAAGGTAAGAGGAACCGGCACCATCAATGACGCTAATCCACTTTTTGTGATTGATGGATTTATTGTTGACCGGATAGACCACCTGAATCCGAATGATATTGCCAATATCGAAATATTAAAAGACGCTGCTTCAAGTGCTGTTTATGGCTCAAGAGGTGCAAATGGAGTAGTCTTAGTTACCACTAAAAGTGGCACTGAAAGCAAAACACAAATAGCTTTTGACAGTTTTGTCGGCATATCCAACCCCTGGAAAAAAATTTCCGTGATGGATATTGAGCAATATGCATTAATGCTCGATTACATCAATGGCTTACCTAATTTTTCGGTTGATGGACAGCTCTATTATTCAAAAGATCCGGTTACAGATGAACTGATTTACGACCAAAGTAAATTTCACAGGATAGACACCATTCGTACAAACTCTCCTGCAAATTGGTGGGACGCTATTTCACAAACAGGAGTTAAACAACAGTATAACCTGACATTATCTGGAGGAAACAAACAAAATAAGTTTTTTGCAAGCAGCAGCTATTATGATGAAGAAGGTATTGTAAAAACTTCAGGATATAATCGGTTCAACATCCGTCTGAATTTAAACAATCAGTTAACAAACCGGTTGAATTTATCAACCAATATCATGTACACCAATGAGAATCGGAAAATTGTACCCGGAGGACAAAATGGAATATTAAAACGTGCATTATTTCAAAGTCCTATGGTTTACACCTACGATTCAAAAGGATATTATAGTGAAGGTCACCCTATTGCTATGTTAAACAGAAATCATAACCGAATGGAACGACATCGTATTGATCTTAATTTCAGACTGGATGCACAAATTTTAAAATCATTGAATTACCAATTCAAAATATCGGATTATTTAACTCCCGAAACTTTATATGATTTTTCTGAGGTTAACAAATTAGATGAAGATTTTCAAATGCCTTATGATTTATCATCAGTTTTCAGACGTCAAAATTTGGCCAACAAGTGGGAAATTAATAATCTTCTAACATTTAATTGGCAAAACTCCCTACATGATATTTCAATATTAGGAGGTCAAATAATCGAAGGTTATAAATACAGCTATCAAGAATCTATTCGCAAAGGAACTGCCGGTAACTCACCTGAAATGTGGTATTTATCCAGTGCATACACAGGAGACAAAACACGTGGACTTGATAGAGAATGGACTGCTTTGGGATTCATTGGAAGGGTCAATTACAATTTACTTGACAGATATTTGTTTCAGGTAAATTTTCGTGCCGATGCATCATCCGTGTTTGCCAAGAAAGAAAGGTGGGGATATTTCCCATCAGTCTCAGCAGGATGGAAATTTTCATCTGAGGCTTTTATGCAAGACATTGATTGGCTAACTTTAGGGAAACTACGTATTGGATGGGGGAAATTAGGTAATAACAGAATTGATGAAATGTCACGTTACACAATTTTGAACACACAATATAATTACCCTTATGGCATAGGTAATCATATTTTATACCCCGGCATTATTGCCACAAGCATCGGTAACCCAAACATCCGATGGGAGAAAACAGAAACCTATAACATAGGTTTGGACTTGGGATTATTTAAAAACAGTTTGACATTAGGCATTGAGCTTTTTGATAAATTGACAAGCGATATGTTGTTGCGTGTTCCTGTTACTTTATCTTCCGGACTGAATGATGCTCCTATGACCAATGCCGGATCGGTGAGTAATCGCGGTATTGAATTTATTGTAAATCAAAAAGGAAATGTAGGAAAGTTTAAATTTGATGTGGGCTTCAATGTTTCATACATACAAAACAAGGTTGTAAGTTTGGGCACAGGCAACGAGCCTGTCTATGGTGGCTGGTTAAACGAACCAAGCGTACTCGATTTTACAACTAAAACAGCTGTAGGAAAACCAATAGGAAGTTTCTTCGGATATGTGACCGACGGCATATTTAAAACTTTTGAAGAAGTTAAAGAAAGCGCCCAATACGATTTTGGAAAAAATGATTTCGAGCAAACAACCCGTCCGGGAGATTTTAAATTTGTTGACTTAAATGGTGATGGCAGGATAACAGCTGAAGATCGTACTTTCTTAGGCTCCTCCCTTCCCAATTTTGTATTCGGAATACCTCTTTCTTTCAGTTATGCCAATTTTGATTTGAATTTATTTTTTCAAGGACAAACCGGCAATAAAATTTTCAATGTGATGGATTATTATTTGAATAATGCAGCTGCCGGTAATGTGTACGCCGATATCAGGGACAAACATTGGTCGGGACAACTTCGGGATGACAGGGCTTTCTTTCCGTTGAATTTAGATGCCACTATTCCTGATTTAGACCCTTCTGACATACCGCGCAACTTCAGATCCTCTGACTTCTTTGTAAAAGACGGATCGTATGTACGTTTACAAGAATTACGCCTGATGTACAATTTTTCAAAACAGGTAAGTTCGCAATTGTGGTTAACCGACCTTTCATTATTCGCAAGCGCATATAACCTCCTCACATTTACAGCATATAACGGATTTGATCCGGAGGTGGGCAAGGTTGCCGGAACAGAGAGTAACAACCTTAACATGGGAGTAGATCATGGGAATTATCCGCAAGCACGGACATTTACAATAGGTTTAAAAATGGTATTTTAAATATTAATTATTATGAACAACAATCGACTAAACTTTATATGGATACTATTGATAGGGCTTTTGGTATCGCTGGGCGGATGTGATGATTTCTTAACCAAAGAGGTTCTTGGAAATTCAACCGATGAGAATTTTTTTGATACCAAATATAAATTACAGGCTGCTTTAAATGCGAGCTATGATGTTTTGCAAATGGACTTATTCAATGAGTGTGAATGGCGGTTTGGAGAAGCTTGTGCAGACGATGTGTGGGGTGGTGACGAAGGACTCGGCAGTCAGATGGGACAATTGGTTCACTTTCGTTTTAACACGTCAAATGAATGGATACGTAACAGATACGATATCAATTACAAAGGAATACATCGTGCCAACCAGGTCATAGCCAATGTAAACAGAGTTAAATTATCCATTTACGACTACAATTCTTACAGGGAAATAAGAGAAATTTTGGGGCAAGCTAAATTTTTACGGGCATTGTATTATTTTAATCTCGTAAAAACCTATGGAGGTGTGCCCATTCGTCAGGAGACAGAAACTGTTGATAATTTAGTGATACCCCGAAGCACAGCAGAAGAAGTATATGCTTATATTGAAAAAGATTTGCGAGAAGCAGCCATTATGCTGCCGGCTCGGTATGTTGGAAATGACGCCGGGAAGGCAGATGAAGGAGCTGCGGTGGCATTGTTGATGAAAGTCTTGATGTATCAGGCTATACCCGGAGAAAAATCGGAGAAATGGGAGGAAATTGTTCGTTTAGGTGAGTTTTTTGTTGATGGTACACCCTTGACCTTTGGTGAAATATTAAAATTTGACAATACTGTAGAGACTTGGGAAGCACTACGTAAACGATTATGGTTCCAACCTCAGGAAGAAATACAACCTTCCGATCCTTACGAAACTGATAATACGCTCTTAAATCCTCTGCACAATGCATATTCAATTGAATACAAAGACTATTACGGCAACAGCATCAGCTATGTCGAACAGTTCTTTCAAATAGGTGAATTCTGCAAAGGTTCTGTATTTGAAGTAGTTTTCAAAGAGTCTGCCGATGGTTCGGGTGGTGATGAAAATGAGGGCACACCTATCTATACCAATCATTATTCGACCTCTCCTCAAATCTGGTCAACTGATGCAATTATCCAGGAAATATTTTCATCCGATGCAAGACGTAGTTTTATGATTGGACACCAACAATATGCTCCTGATGGCGAAATTGCCCAAACCGGTCCCGGCAGGCATTTTTCTTTGAAATGGTACACACCTATAAAAGACAGACCACAATATGGCGGTGATAACGGGAAAAATAGGAGATTGATACGATATGCAGAAGTAATTTTGATGTATGCCGAAGCACTAAATGAGTGCGGAAAAGGAGACTTGGCTTTGATCAAACTTAATTTCTTAAAATCACAAGCCAATAAGATAGATAATAGTTCCAATCTATATGTGGGTGGCGGATACGGATATATGCGTGATCAAATTTGGAAAGAACGCCGCATTGAACTCTGTTACGAATGGGATAGATTTTTTGATTTGGTCCGCCAAGGCAGAGCTGCTGAAGTCATTAAAATTTATGGTGCTAAGCGTGCCAATAAACGTGGATATTATTTCAGAAAAGGAATTAATGAATTATTTCCGATTCCACAAAGCGAAATAGACATATCCAACGGCATCGTCGTACAAAATCCGGGTTATTAATCAAAATCAGACTCAATTAATTTTTAAAGCATATGAAGAACAAACATATCATATCATCTAAAATCATCATCATAACAATCATGATGATGACTGTAAATATTTCCTGTGAGCAAGACGTTATCAAAAATCCTAAGGCGACCATTGAAATCAACAAAGACAAATTAAACATCAATGAGTCTTTGCAAATAGTATTTACAGGAGAAGCAGATCAAGTGGTAATTTTCACAGGAGATGACATGCATAATTATGATTTACGAAAAGAAAGCAATACCGGATTTGTAGTGGATAAAAATGTATTTACATATTCTTATGCCACACCAGGTACTTACAAGGTTGTTTGTATTGCATCTACTTATGGCGATGCGGCTGTCAATTTACAATTTGACACCTGTGCTGTCGTCATTACAGTAATTGATGATCAAACTGAAATTGACAGACTGTCGTGTCCTCAAATATTGTATGATGAAGTTTTTGCGGAGAGATTAGCAAATGACAATTGGATTATGCGATTACCCAGAAAAGTCAGGTATAATAACCTTACTCCGTCCATCGCTTTGTCTCAAAGATTGAAATTCTATGTGCAATCGGATTCTACACAATTTTTCATCAATGGAAATGCTTTTGAAAGTACCAAAAAATATGATTTATCATCAACCGTCAATATTGATGTAAAATCCCATTTTGGGACTGTACGCCCTTACACCCTTCATACTTTATATTATCCTGAATTTGAATCATTCAAAATGCTCGGTGTAAACGGAAAGTTAAAACGTACTGAATTTGACTACAGTAGTTTCGAGTTAGAAATAACGCTGCCAAATGGAACAGATGTAAGTCATGTTATTCCTGAGTTTAAAACTTATGCTGCTACGGATAAAATCTATATAAATGATGTGGAGCAAATTTCTACAGTTACAGCTGTTGATTTCACACATAATGTTACCTATAAAATCGTATCATTTTTAGCAGGAAATAGTGATATTCAAGCCATCGGAACAGTGAAAATTAAAATCATATATCAATGAAATCAATAAAATTAAGACACATTCAACTATTACTCTTCTTGTTACTTATTGCAACAATAACTTTTGGTCAACGTAAAAGACCTTATACAGGATCCCGTATATTTTGGGACAAAGGAAGTTATACTGAAGTCTTCCAGCCCGGCAACTATGCCAGGATGATACAATTACAAGACGGACGACTTATGGCTGTTGCAGAAGCTTTAGGCGGAACAAGCATTAGCTTTAGCAATAATATGGGTTCAACATGGGAACCACCACGTAAAATTGCATCTCCTCCGGAAAAAATAGCTTACGCCAATGCAGAGGTCATTCAGTTGGAAGACGGAACCTTATTGGTCGGTATCAATGCCCGTCCACATACACCCTACTCGACCGAGCGCCGCTTTGGAATCTGGGTTGTCAGAAGTACAGACAACGGAGACTCATGGAGTGCTCCGATTTTTGTTTATGAGGCTCAGCATGTTTTTACTGATGGTTGTTGGGAACCCGCATTTCTTGAATTGCCTTCAGGCGAAGTACAATGTTATTTCGCCAATGAAAACGATTTTACTACCAATAATGACCAAAACATTTCCATGTGCCGTTCTTTCGACAAGGGACTAACATGGAGTCTACCCGTCACTGTATCATACCGTCAAGGGGCACGGGATGGCATGCCTGTACCGGTTTTACTACCGGCAGAAGGAAGCAACGAAGCAGAAATTGTCGTAATCATCGAAGATAACGGATGGCCGGGACGTGGTAACTTTGCCGCCACAACTGTAAGAAACAAATTAGCTGACAATTGGACCAAAGGATACGTGGATGCCACAAGCTCAAACAGGGCAATGATTTTCGAAAAAACACCTGCCTCCAACATTGTATCTGCTGCACCCTATATCCGTCGGCTACCTTGGGGAGAGACGGTAGCATCTTTTCAAACCAACGAAAACAGAATCTCTAATGATCTTCAATACTTCGACATGCATGTATTAGTAGGAGATTCAAGAGCGCGTAACTTTAAAGCTCAAAGTGCTCCATTTGCTTTAAGCAATGACAAACATGCCATTTGGAATTCTGTAGCGGTGATAGATACCGGCATTGTGGTCGCAGTGGCTTCAATAGGACCACCCAATGGACAAAATGATGTTATCATGATGAAAGGTTATCCTATCCGGCAAGCAAGGGCAGATTACGGCAGCATTACGGTAGATGGAAAAAAGACATCAGAAGAAAAATGGACATCACCCAATATGGCACAACTTCATTTTGGTGTAGTTTCAAATACCAGAACCATGGTCGATTTTCTCTACGACGATCAATATCTGTATGTTACATCTCGGGTAATAGACAGAAATATTATCAATTCAGGAGTTGATAATGATGGTGTGCGTTTTATGATTGACGTTGAAGATGTTTCAGGCATATCTCCTCAACAGGGGATGTATTCTTTTTTCTTTGACACAAACGGCACTGTTAAGTTTCAAAAAGGAGAAAACGGCAAATGGGTTACAGAAACCAATACTTCCAATATTCTTTATGCCATTGATATTCGATCCAGTTATTACAATATTGAAGCTGCGATTCCATGGAGTTTGATGGGTAAAACATCCACTCCAACCAACAATAGAATGGCAATTGCATTTGAAGTTGTCAACAAAGAACAATACACCAGAACTGTCGAGGGAATTGCTGATGCCCTCAGCGACCAGTCATGGTCATGGCTAGAATTTGTGCTTGGTGAGCAAAAAACGGCTGTTTTACAACAAAATAGACCAAAAATTACCACTTTAATAAAAAATAATACTTTATATTTGCGCAGTCCTGTTAATATTGAACTGGTTTCTCTATATTCTTTTACGGGAAAATTAATTGACTGGAAGAAAAACATTGGTTTAACTTATCAAACCCACCTGCCTACTAAAAACGGTGGTGTATTATGTGTGTCACTTGATAATGGTGAAACTATTGTCAGAAAAATATTGTAACGAAAGGAGAATAATTTCGTGAGAAAATGGTGTATTAGAATGGTTGTAAAAAAAATTAAACTGAATTGGCGAAAATTTATTGGGTCTGTCGGCATGTTCTTAATAGCATCAGTAGCTCTAACCCAGGAATTAACCTTAGCTGATCCGACTATCTTCTATGAAAACAACACCTTCTATATTTCCGGCACAAACAGTGATAACGGATTTTACATGTATGAATCCAAAGACTTGATATTTTGGAGATTATCAGGTTTCGATTCGACCGGAATGATTTTAAAAAAAGGGGAAAGTGTCTATGGAGATAAATGGTTTTGGGCTCCTCAGTTTTTTAAAGACGGAAATGCTTATCATTTGATATATACTGCCAATGAACAACTTGCCATTGCCTCCAGCAGTAAAATCAACGGTAAATACGAACAAAATGTGGTCGAACCTATCGATCCTTCAGCAAAAAATATTGATCCCTTTCTTTTTAAAGATGATGACGGGAAGTATTATTTATTTCATGTCAGATTTCAGAATGGGAATAACATCTGGGTTGCGGAATTCAACATGGCAACCAAAAAAATTATTCCATCAACTTTAAAACAGTGTTTCGGCCGGACCCAATCATGGGAAAAAACCTCAGCAACACCATCAGCAGACGTGATAGAAGGACCTACCGTATTCAAAAAGGATGGCATATATTACATGCTGTATTCTGCCAATCATTTTGAAAGTCCGGACTATGCAGTGGGCTATGCAACAACCACAGATATCAGAGGTAGATGGACTAAATATGAGGGAAATCCAATTATCCACCGATCCATTGTCGGTGAAAACGGATCCGGGCATGGAGATTTATTTTTTGACGGTAATGAAAATCCTTATTATGTATTTCACGTACATAATTCTTCCACCAAAGTTGGGCCCAGGAAGACACGCATCGTTCCCTTGCAGTTTACATACAACGACAATACTAAAAAGTATGACATATCAATAAAGAAAAATCTGATTATTATTCCTAAAATAGGCAATTCAAATCTGATTAATTTGGGTGTGGGATACGAATTTGACATTCAACGGGGTGATTTTGCAGTAGGTGATATCAATAATGATTTGTATCTTGATATCATCTTCAGTGGTGAAGATAATGGCGGCAATGAAAAAGGAGCGATATTAATCAATGATCAGGAAGGAAATTTTATCAATCAGCGAGGAGACAGAATAATCCGTATGGGCAAAAGTGGTAATATCAAGTTTGGCGATATTGATGGTGACGGCGATTTAGACGTTATTTTTGCCGGGTGGGGAACAGCACAATCTTCTGTGGGTATTGCACTCAATGATGGCAATGGGAATTTTACCTTGGCTAATGAAACACAATATCCAATCAATAAAGCTGAAAAAGTTACATCTGCCGGATTTGCCGATTTTAATTTAGACGGGTTATTAGATTATTATTATTTTGGCGATGGAACCGGCAATTGCATCTTGTATTTTCAACAATCAAACGGTTCTTTTAATGCCTCCACCGAGTCCTTCGGAAATTTCAATTTCAAGGAGCCTGAAGTAACGGTTGTCGATTATAATAACGACGGATGTCCTGATATTTTTATTTCAGCTTTTGACAATACAACGGCTTCCCTCTTTTCTACTTTATTTACAAACAACGGAACAGGTAAATTTCAGATAGCAGAAAATTTTGAAGTTTACAGGCAAAAGGCAAATGGTTCAACTTCTTGGGCTGATTTTAATGGTGATGGTTATATTGATTTTCTGTTAAATGGTGATGGAGATTCCAAGTCAGGAGAGAACAACAATGGCATAGTTCGAGTCTATAAAAATCAAAACGGAACAACTGTTTCAGAAGGTGCTGCTTTTGAATGGTATCGTCAAAATGGCGTTGGCAACGGTAGCATGGCTGTAGATTGGGACAATGACGGGAAAATGGATTTCTTTGTAGGAGGTTGGAACGATCAATCTAAAAAACAGGAAACTGCTTTGTATTTAAACTCCAACCCAGATAATTTCGGATTTACAAAAAGCATCTTATCTAATTATTACTTTCCCGGAATTTCTGAGCAAGGATTTATGGTAGCCGATTTAAACGATGATTTTAAGGTTGATTTGCTATTGTGCGGATATAGTGGCGGCAACATGAATCTCAACAGACGTATTGCAGGATATATCAAGAACACATCTTCCAATGCTTCAACGCCTCCAAATGCACCAACAGCATTAAATGCAAGTATTGATGAAGAGAAAAAAACAGTTTCATTCTCCTGGGATCCTCCCCTGAGTGAAAACGGCAAACACGGTACAACTTATAATTTTGCTTTAAAAAACATCACAACTGACAAGTGGTTGTATAATCCAATGGCAGTCATTGGTGGCGATATGGATGGATGGCGTAAAGTTGCCGGTCGGATGGGGAATGTGTATGCTAACACAAATTTCAAATTGAATAATTTACCTGATGGCAAATATGAATGGACAGTACAAGCAATCAACGGATCTTATTTCGGTGGATCTTTTGCTGCCTCCAAAACTTTTACAATTGCAACATCTGGCATAAACCATCCCAAGACAATCGATCCGGTTATTTACGTTGAAGACGGTTATTTAATAATTTCAACCCATCAAATTAATTCACAAATTCGTGTGTATAATACACATGGGCAAGAAGTTGTCAACCTGCTGTCAGTTGACGAATTAAAAATTGAACTTACCAAAGGAATCTACATAGTAGAAGTTGTCAACCAATCGGTTTACAAAACAAAAGTAATCGTTCAATAATCAAAACCCTGTAAATAAATTCATTAACATAATAATTTTACTCAATCATCATGAAACGTAAAATCTTATATTACCTTTTGTTTGTGGTATTTATATTTTCTTCGTGTATTAAAAAAACTGAAACCCAAAGCCACAATCCCCTTTCCGTTTCTTTTGGAGATCCTTTTATTTTATACGCTTCCGATGGTAATTACTATATGTATGGAACAACCGGCGGTCTTAACGGATTCAAAGCCTATTCATCCACAGATTTAATTGAGTGGAAAGACGAAGGTGTTATCTATGAAGGTGCAACTGCCGAGTCATGGACAGTGGACTGCTTTTGGGCACCGGAAGTCTATGAACGTAACGGTAAATACTACCTGTGGTTTAGCGCCAACTGGAAACATAACCCAACCCTTGAAGAAGAAAACTTTCGGATAGGTGTTGCTGTTTCAGATAGTCCCACAGGACCATTTAAGGAACTGCACAACAGACCTGTATTTGATCCGGGCTATCCCATCATTGATGCTAATTTATACTTTGATGATGAAAATGATAAAATTTTTCTGTATTATTCCCGTTGTTGCTACAAGAATCCTGTAGAAAGTGAAATTGCAACTTGGGCAAAAGAAAAAGGATGGTTTGATGAAATAGAAGAAAGTTGGGTATATGGTGTAGAACTAAAACCTGATTACTCCGGCATAATAGGTGAGCCGGTGCTTTTATTGCGGCCTCCTGTTTCCATGGACGATAAACAAGCTGAATGGGAAAGTCGTTCAGTAACTTCTCGTGAAGTAAACAGACGTTGGACAGAAGGTTCATTTATCTTCAAAAAAAATGATGTGTTTTACATGATGTATTCGGCAAATTTTTTTGGCGGGCAAAATTATGCAGTCGGATATGCCACTTCTAATCATCCTTTAGGTCCTTTTAATAAAGCTGAAAATAATCCTGTCTTACAAAAAAACACCGAACAAGGCGGCAAGGTAACCGGAACAGGACACAATATGGTGCTTACACTCCCTGACGGAGAAATGCTGTGTGTATATCATGGCAGAACTGAAGAAACAGGACGTGAAAGGGTTGTCTTTATTGACAAAATGAAGATTGATGAGAATGGACTTCTGATAGTTGAAGGTCCAACAACAAAATAAAGAAAACAAACAAATCTATTAACAATTAATTTCAACAAGATGAAAAAACTTTTTTTTACTATTGCTATCGTTTTAGCAGCAGGACATTTAATTGCCCAGTGGCAACCACAGGGCGACAAACTTAAAACAAAATGGGCAGAGACCCTTGACCCTAACAATGTTTTGCCCGAATATCCCCGTCCATTGATGGAACGTACGGAATGGCAAAATTTAAATGGACTGTGGGATTACGCCATTTTACCGATTGGAGAAAACGAACCTAAGGACTTTCAAGGAAAAATCCTCGTTCCTTTTGCCGTTGAATCCAGCCTTTCCGGTGTTCAAAAAGAAGTAGGCGAAAAAAATGAGTTGTGGTATAAAACCAATTTTACAGTTTCTTCAAAATGGAAAGGGAAAGATGTGCTGCTTCATTTTGGTGCTGTTGACTGGAAAGCAGAAGTATATCTTAATGATATCAAAATCGGTGTACACACTGGTGGTTACACACCTTTTTCGTTCAACATCACTCCTTTTCTGACTAAAGGTCAACAAAAACTGGTCGTAAAAGTCTGGGATGGTACTGATACAGGCTATCAACCACGCGGGAAACAAGTAAAAAAACCGGAAGGCATTTGGTACACCCCTGTAACAGGTATCTGGCAAACCGTTTGGTTAGAACCGGTATCTCCTAAGTATATCGAAAACATCAGAACCACTCCCAACATAGATGAAAATCGTTTGACTGTACAAGTCAACACTAAAAACACCGCCCAATCTGATGTCATCGAAGTATTGATATTCGACGGAGCAACACAAATAGCAACTCAAAAATCTGTAGTTGGTCAAAATTTCGAATTAAGGATTCCGAATGCTAAACTTTGGTCGCCCGAATCACCTTTTTTGTACGATGTAAAAGTTAATCTGTACAGCCAAGGTAAATTGGTAGATGAAGTTAAAAGCTACACAGCCATGCGTAAGATTTCTACCAGAAGAGACAATAATGGCATTGTTCGCATGCAATTGAATAATAAAGATTATTTCCATTTTGGTCCTCTTGACCAAGGTTGGTGGCCCGACGGTCTATACACTGCTCCAACAGACGAAGCATTGGTTTATGACATCCAAAAAACAAAAGATTTTGGTTTTAACATGATTCGTAAACACGTTAAAGTGGAGCCGGCTCGCTGGTACACCCACTGTGACAGATTAGGAATCTTAGTTTGGCAAGACATGCCCAATGGTGACCGCTCTCCAAGGTGGCAAATGCGCAATTATTTCAACGGAACAGAAATGATACGTTCTGCTGAATCAGAAGCTAATTTCCGCAAAGAGTGGAAAGAAATCATGGATTTAACCATTTCCAATCCCTCAGTGGTAGTTTGGGTACCATTTAACGAAGCTTGGGGGCAATTTAAAACACCTGAAATTGTTGAATGGACAAAAACCTACGACCCTTCAAGGTTAGTGAATCCTGCCAGCGGCGGAAATCATTATCAAGTTGGTGACATACTTGATTTACATCATTACCCGAATCCCCAAATGTTTTTATTTGATGCACAACGCGTAAACGTATTAGGTGAATACGGCGGAATCGGACTGCCTATACAAGGACACCTTTGGCAACCTGATAAAAACTGGGGATATGTTCAATTTAAGAACAGCAAAGAAGTTACCGATGAATACATCAAATATGCAGAAGAGCTGAAACAGTTAATTAAAATTGGATTCTCAGGAGCTGTTTATACCCAAACGACAGATGTTGAAGGTGAAGTGAACGGACTGTTAACTTATGACAGAAAAGTCATCAAGTTAGAAGAAGACCGCGTACGCAAGGTAAATCAAGAAATATGTAATTCTCTTAATAAATAAACTTCAATTCATTATAATCGTATGAAAAAAATAATAGTTTCTTTGGCTTTGCTATTACCCATATTGGTGGCATGTCACCGTACTGAATTACCGCTACTCAACAGAGCTGATTTTCAAACGGAAGTTGACGGTAAGCCGGTTGATTTGTATCTCTTGAAATCAGGAGATTTGACCCTGCAAGTAACAAATTTCGGCGGTCGCATCGTAAGTTTATATGCTCCGGACAGAGACGGAAAATATGAAGATGTGGTTTTGGGTCACAAAAATATTGATCAGTATATTAATGCTGAAGGTGAAAGATTCTTAGGCTCTGTTGTTGGCAGATATGGTAATCGTATTGCCAAGGGTCAGTTTACTTTAGATGGCACTACCTATCAATTGCCAATCAACAACAACGGGCAAACCCTACATGGAGGCCTAAAAGGACTCGACTTGGTAGTTTGGGATGTAGTCAATGTAACAGATCAGTCAATTGAATTGACCTACACGTCTCCGGACGGAGAAGAAGGATTCCCCGGAACACTTCAAATCAATATGACTTACACATTGACCCCGGAAAATGCATTGCAGATCAATTATTCTGCTACTACTGACAAACCGACAGTAATCAACCTTTCTCACCATAGTTTCTTTAATCTGAAAGGAGAAGGCAATGGTACCATTAATGATAATCTCATGACAATTAATGGTTCAGCTATTGTCCCCGTGGATGATGTATTGATTCCTTATGGAGATTTAATGAATGTTGAAAACACACCTTTTGATTTCCGTACTCCAACGGCAATTGGCGAAAGGGTTGATGAGGAACACCAACAACTTATTCATGGAAAGGGATATGACCACAACTGGGTGTTGGATCGTAAAACTGAAAAAGAAGTAGAATTTGCTGCTTCCGTTTATGAACCGGTTAGCGGTAGAAAAATGGAAGTTTGGACAGACCAACCCGGTATCCAATTCTATGGTGGTAATTTTATGAAGGGAACCAGCGAAGGAAAATACGGTAAGATGCACGAATACCGTGAATCTTTGGCATTGGAGACACAACATTTCCCTGATAGTCCGAATCACGAGAATTTCCCTTCTACCCGGTTAAATCCTGGAGAAACATACACACAAGTGTGCATTTATAAGTTTTCAGTTGAGTAACCGAAGAAAATTTGAATCTCTTATTGAAAAGAGGAAGTGTCTTTTTTCAAGACACTTCCTCTTTTCATTCCTTCCACAGAAACACCTAAGGATAAATTTGAAAAACTCACAACATCAACTTGATGTGTTTTTCCAACTTAATCAAATCTTCCGTAAATTTCCTGATACCTTCGGCTAATTTCTCCGTTGCCATCGCATCTTCATTCAACATCCAGCGAAAAGATTTTTCATCCAAATAAATTTGTTTGATGTCTTTCTTGATGGCGTCCTTTTCATTTAACTTAACTACTAATTTACCTTCCGTGTTTTCAAGTTCTTTCAACAAAGCAGGAGAAATGGTTAAAGCATCACAGCCGGCAAGCTCAATGATTTCGCCTATATTACGAAAACTTGCTCCCATCACAATGGTTTTGTAGCCAAACTTCTTATAATAATTATAAATGTCTGTTACTGATAAAACCCCGGGATCTTCTTGTGCCGGAATATGCTCCACTCCTCTTGCCTTCTTATACCAGTCTAAAATACGTCCTACAAAAGGAGAAATAAGAGTTACACCCGCTTCAGCACATTGAACAGCCTGAGCCATGGAGAACAACAAGGTCAAATTACATTGAATACCTTCTTTTTCCAAGATTTCTGCTGCCCCTATCCCTTCCCAGGTTGCAGCAACTTTAATTAAAATACGTTTCCTCGAGATACCGGCATCTTCATACAACCGGATCAATTCACGAGCCTTGGCAATGGTACCTTCTTTATCAAAAGATAAACGCGCATCCACCTCAGTGGAAACTCGTCCCGGAACAATATCCAATATCTTCAAACCAAAATTCACTGCCAATTTATCCATGGCTTTAGACAATTGCAGGGCTTTATCATCAGTTAATCTTTTTGCATAAGCAACTGCTTCTTCAGCCAAGGACTGATATTTCGGATCTTGCGAAGCAGCATAAATCAGGGAAGGATTGGTGGTTGCATCAACAGGCTGATACCTGATCATGGATTCAAAATCGCCGGTATCGGCAACTACTTTAGTTAATGTTTTTAATTGTTCTAAAAGATTCATAAACAAGTGTATTTGATAATTAGTGATAAAATTTTCTTTACTCTTCGTCAAAAAATCTCCGTAAAGTTAATATTCTTTTTGAGAAAAGACAATCCAAAACGATAAGGAATATCAAAAATCTTAAGTTTGACAGCACTATTTCTTTACCCATTGTTTTTACGTACCTTTGCGAATCTTTTAATAGATACGATGAGGTATTTTCTTACATTTTCAATGCTTCTTTTTTGTGCAATAGGATTTGCACAGACAAAATACCAAGTGCTGAAGGATACAACGGACAGCAGTTCCATTGTACATAAGGTACAGGAAATACCCGAAATTGAAGTCAGTTCCAAAAATCCGTTATCCAACATTAAATCTAGTTCAGGTGGTGTTTTTATCGATGTTCCTAAATTAAAAAAGCTGCCTTCTATCTTGGGAGATTCAGATCCGTTTAAAGCCTTACAATACATGGGCGGCATATCGCAAGCAAGTGACGCAAGCGCAAATATTCATGTAAGAGGAGGAGAGAACGATCAGAATCTAATTTTGTTGAATGGATCTCCGGTTGAAAACCCCACCCATATTCTTGGTTTGTTTTCGGTATTTAATCCCGATTTAATCGATCAAATGCAATATCTTAAAGCAGGTATTCCTGCTGAATATGGTGGTCGACTATCCTCTGTAATTGATGTCAAGAATTTTATCAATCCGCCGTTCAGCACTGAATTAAGTGGAAATATCGGACTCATTGCATCCCGTCTGTCTCTCAAATCCCATATTGGCAATCGATTTTCGTACTATGCTGCTGCTCGTGCCAGCTATATCCAATATGTCGTTATGCCTCTGTTATTGAAATTGGGCGTTGATCCCCAATTGACACAAAACAGTTTTGAATATTACGATATCAACGCCGGTTTTAACTATTATTTTGGTACAGGCACTAAATTATCCGCACATTATTACAAGGGACAAGACATGATTCAAATAGCAGAATTGTCTCAATTTTCTTTTGAAGGTAATTCAAGCCGATGGGGTAATCACGTGCTGGGAATGCAATTGAGCCATGTGTTCTCCAATCAATTCAGCATGTTGCACCATCTGAATTTCTCGGGCTTCGATTTAAATTCTACGATGAATTGGCTGGCTAATGATTATCGCATCAATACCGATAAAAAAGCGTATAACTACAAAGCCGACTTTATTTATTTAGCCGGAAATCATAATATCAAAACAGGCTTGGAGACATCTTTCGAAAAGCAACTGCCCATTACCATCAGAACCGGAAGCAATGATAGTCTGCAAACAAACTTTCGATATAATCAATTCGTTTCCGGCGCCGTATATTTGCGTGATGAATGGGAAACGGGTCCCTTACTCTTGAATGTAGGCATCCGAACCTCTCTATACCATAAGCTTCAGGCTTATACTTCATCAGATGATTACGAACTAAGTGCGATTGATAAAGCAAAATCTTTCCTCGGATTAGAGCCTCGATTATCGGCTCGTTTGATGTTAGATGATAAATCGTCTGTTAAACTTTCTGCCGGAAAGCATTATCAATACAATAACAGAGTCCAGTTGATCAATTTCGGCTTACCCATTGAAATTTTTGTAGCGGCTTCATCTGTCACCCGACCCTCCTCTCTTTGGCATTTCTCCGGAGGATATTTCCGAAGCCTGTATGACAATCATTGGGAAATCAGCGCGGAAGCATATTATAAATCTTTTTCCAACTTATTGGAATACGGTGGAACCTTGAGCGATTTGTTTTCTGTGACAGCTATTGAGCAATTGATGTATGCCGGGAAAGGTTACGCTTACGGCACAGAACTCATGCTGCGCAAAAATTTCGGGAAAATAGCCGGATGGATCAATTATACCTTGGGCTGGAACTACAGACAATTTGACGACATCAACGATGGAAAACGCTACTTGGCAAGCAATGACAGAAGACATGATGTATCCGCAATAGTCATGTATAACATCACCCCTCGGTGGAATGTAAGCGCTACCTTTGTGTATGCCACGGGGAACAGGTTGAATTTACCCAGAAGTTGGTACATCATTGATGACAAAGTAGTGTTGGAATTTAGTGGTTACAATGCATTTAAAATGCCGGATTATCACCGATTGGATGTTTCTTTAACCTACAAACTTCCCCAATGGCAAAACATTGATTCCGAACTGAACCTGTCCATTTATAATTTATACAACAGGGCTAACCCGTTTGAAGTACACTACAGCACCAAAACAGAAGAAAATAACTATGATTATAAAATCGCTATGACTTATCTTACACCAATATTACCCTCTATCTCATGGACTTTTCATTTAAAATAAGCATGCGCAATCCATACATCCTATTGATTGGGATGTTGATTTTACTGGTAGGATGTTATCCTGATATAGATTATACGTCAAGGGGTTACACAGAAAAAATAATTGTAGAAGGTATCATTGAATCCGGTAAATATCCGAAAATTTACCTGTCCCTGAATGTACCCTTATCAGAATCGGTTGACAGCACCACCATCAGAGACAAAGTAATTCGAGATGCCAAAGTGACTGTCAGCGACGGGAATGTTAAGGAAATACTCACCTCTAAATGGGATGTAGAGCATTTCCCTCCATATGTTTATTTTGGTACGGAAATAAAGGGACAAACAGGGAAAACCTATCATTTAAAAGTGGAAAAGGGAGGATATTCCGTAGAATCGCAGACCACCATCCCCTTAGATTTTCAAATAGACTCAGTGTATATTGAACCTACCTCAATTGACAGTTTGCGTACGCTCTCAGTGGCAATCAAGGTCAATAAGGACCGAAAGAATGCCTATCGCATTTACACCAAGAAAAGTAAAGATAAACGTTATATTGAGACTCCAATAGTATTCAACAGCGATTTTAGTTTGGATGGATTACAAAAATTCACACTGAGCCCGCTTCCTAATAAAAACGACTCATCCTTTACAGAAGGGAAGTATTTTGCCATAGGGGATGTTGTTGACATAAAAGTAATGGCAATTGACAGCACTACTACTCAGTTTTTCAAAGACTTAACTATGTTTTCTGTAATAGCAGGTAATATTTCCATCAATGAAATCAAACCCTTAAGTTCTAATATTGCTGAACCCGGTTTTGGGATTTGGTACGGATGCGCTGTGCAAACGAAAAAAATTATTATCCGATAAAATTATCAACTTCACTGTTTCCCTCTGTACTTTTTCTTGATAAAAAAGTACCACAAAATCAAGACTGCGCCCGTTTCGCTCGCCAGTCAAGATCGGTCGCACCGAAAGAACATAAATCCTCACGTCACCTCAGTCCCCGTAACCCCGGAACACGTGAACTCGCACCTCGAAAGGACGATTTTTGACGCCGTTCTCACTTATTTTTCGGTTCACCAAGCAAGATCTTACAGAAGGTAGTTTCATAAAAAAAGGGAGCAAATGCTGCTCCCTCCTTTTACTGAAATTATTATCTGGTTTATCTCTCAAAATTTGCTGCTATTTCCTCGATTTTTTCAAGTAATTCTTCAAATCCGGAATCCACATATTCCTCAAGGCTCACTTTTGATTCGTCGCTTAATATGAAACGAGGCACTATACTATAATATGTATCTGTTCCGCTAACATACTCTTCTACATAAAAATCCACACTGGCAAATTTCACATTGTCATCTATAAAATAACCATATCCTATGATATATTGATTCATAATTTCGGCTTTTTGATTTTGGTATTCTGCTTCTGATTCTTCATCAATATCATCTATTTCCTCTGCAAATTCCTTCACATCGGCTATACCAGCTTTAATAGCGAGATTCATTACTTGGCAATATATAGCAATTTTATCGACAACATCATCCGGATCCTCAGAATCTTCAAAATCGTCAAAACTAAATTTACCGGTTGTTTCAGCAGCTAGTAATATTAAAGTCTTTGTGCCTTTTTTGAACGCATATTCCGCAGACATTTTTTTCTTATCATTACTAGCTTTTGCTTCCCAGCTAAAATCATCAATTTCAAGGGTTTGCTTTACTTCCTTGGGCATACCATCATCGAAATATTTTCCTGTAAATGAAGCCTTCAAAACAGTTTTACCATCAACCTTAATAGATAATTTGGCACTTGCAGGATAATACTCCCCATCAGAATCAGGTATTAATATTTTAGATTCGGTAAATTCGAAAGAGATAAGACCATTGTTGTCTTTATTTTCGACTGCTTTCGGTGACGCCGGCAATCGGAAAATAGCCTTATTCTTCAATTCTTGTTTAAAGTCAAATTCTTCGGTGTCAAAATTATAAACATATTCACCGAACACGACACCTTCATCTTCCTCGTAATCTTTTTGAATGACTTTCATTTGTCTTTCCAATCCGACAAGCACATTGGAATTGCCATTCCGTATGTCTGTGGCAATGCCACGTAGAGGTGCATACATTGGTCCATTTGGATCACCTTCAAAAACCACTGCAAAATTTTCAATAGCAACAAAAGCAGGTGTTTCTAATAAACCTTCCGTTTGATCAACAAACTCAAGAGCGTTGCCCTCAATTTTTTATTTTTGTTGTTCAACGGTAAGATCGGAAAATTTAAGCTTTTTATCCAAATCCAAATCTGGCTTAGGATCACAAGCATTAAAGGTCAACATTGCAGTTAAACCTAAGAACATAAATAAATACTTTTTTTTCATACTAATTAATTAAATGGTAAATAAATTGGGTAAAAAATAATATTATAAAATTCTAAAAATTTTCAATCGTACATAGAGATGCAAAACACCAAGAGAACGTTACATAAGTCAAATTATTTTATAAAAGCAAGTCAGATTCACATCACAACTAAATTCGATGAAATACTCAAAACAATGACGAAAGCATTAAAAACCATCATCCTGTTGCGTGTCAATGACTGTAAATTATTCTATACTACTTTTGAACCATTGCTTAGCGGCACTCCGGATTGTACGACAGTCAAGCTTCCATCCGGATTCTCAGCCGATAAAATCATACCCTCACTATCAATACCCCGCAGTTTTCTGGGCGGAAAGTTGGCTATAAAAAGTACTTGTTTGCCGATGAGGTCAGCCGGATTAGGATAGTACTCGGCAATACCGGAAAGGATGGTGCGTCCTTTCAACCCATCATCGATGCGGAACTGCAACAGTTTGTCGGCTTTGGGTACTTTTTGACAATCCAATACCGTACCTACCCGAATATCCATTTTCATAAATTCATCAAAACTAATATTTTCTTTGATAGCTTCAGGTTTCCAAGTAGTCAGTTGATTGGATTTTTTTGTATCTAATAGTTTTTGAATTTGCATTTCAATGACATCATCTTCAATTTTTTCAAAAAGAAGTTCCGGTTTCTTCAATTGTAACCCTATTTTCAACAAGTCAATTCGCCCCAATTTATTCCAGTCGAATGATTCCAAATTAAGTAAATCACGTAACTTTTTCGATGAGAAGGGCAAGAAAGGCTCAAAAGCAATGGCTAAATTTGCTGCTATCTGTAAACTTAAATTGAGGATAGTTCCTACCCTATTCATATCGGTTTTTGCCAATTTCCACGGCTCGGTATCAGCCAAATACTTATTACCGATACGTGCTAAATTCATAGCTTCTTTCTGAGCTTCCCGGAATTTAAAATGATCGAGTAAATTTTCAACTTCAGCTTTTACATTTTTAAACTCATCTAAGGTTTGTTTGTCATAATCCGTCAATGCACCCATTTCAGGAACTTTGCCTTCAAAGTATTTATGTGTCAGCACCAAAGCCCGATTGATAAAATTTCCGTAAATAGCTACCAATTCGTTGTTGTTTCTTGCCTGAAAATCTTTCCAGGTAAAATCATTGTCCTTGGTTTCCGGTGCATTGGCAGTCAGCACATAACGCAAGACATCCTGTTTATCAGGGAATTCTTGCAAATACTCATGCAACCACACTGCCCAATTACGGGAAGTCGATATTTTATCGCCCTCTAAATTCAAAAACTCATTGGCAGGCACATTATCCGGCAAGATATAACTCCCCTCTGCCTTCAGCATTGCCGGAAAAACAATACAATGAAAAACAATATTGTCTTTCCCGATAAAGTGAAGCAAACGCGTGTCTTCATCTTTCCACCATTTTTCCCAATCATTGGGTAGTAATTCTTTCGTATTGGAGATATAACCAATTGGCGCATCAAACCAAACATAAAGCACCTTGCCCTCAGCACCTTTCACAGGAACGGGAATGCCCCAATCCAAATCGCGACTGACTGCTCGTGGCTGTAAACCCATGTCTAACCAACTTTTACACTGTCCGTACACATTGGGTTTCCACTCCTTGTGCTCCTCTAAAATCCATTGGCGCAACCATGCTTCATGCTGATCCAGAGGCAAGTACCAATGTTTGGTTTCACGCTTTACCGGCACACTACCACTGATGGTCGATTGCGGATTAATTAAATCATCCGGACTCAATGATGTTCCGCAAGATTCGCACTGATCGCCATAAGCACGCTCATTGCCACAGTGTGGGCATTTCCCCGTGATATAACGGTCGGCCAAAAACTGTTGCGCCTTTTCATCATAGTACTGTTCCGAAGTTTTTTCGATGAAACCGCCTTTATCATGGATGGTTTTAAATATCTCCGAAGCCAGTACCCGGTGGGTGGAAGAGGTTGTACGAGAATATATGTCAAAAGAAATTCCAAAGGTTTCAAAAGATTCCTTTATAATGTTGTGATACCGATCCACAATATCTTGCGGAGTCACCCCTTCTTTCCTCGCCGTTAACGTAATAGGAACCCCATGTTCATCCGATCCCCCGATAAACAAAACATCCTCATCTTTCAAACGAAGGTAACGAACATAAATATCGGCCGGAACATAAACACCTGCCAAATGCCCTATATGAATGGGACCATTGGCGTAAGGAAGAGCAGTTGTAACGGTAGTACGTTTAAAATTCTTCATATGACCATGTGCTTTTTAACAAACGACAAAAATACAAAAAATTCAGTTAAACAGCCTCTTGGAGTATAGTTAATTCAAATTGAAATGCTTGTTTGCACTTTATACAATGCAATTTCACTCCTATTTCTTACAAATTAAGACACTGAATGCTTTCGGTCAATCTGTCTGAAAATCTCTCATTATGCTGTCTTGCCAGAGACATATCTGCTGAAAAACATTAAAAATTTCTAATTATTGAGGCTTTTTGGCTAAAAGATTTGCGAATAAGATTGAATCACCTTATATTTACGTCGTGATTTTTTCATAGTATTAGATTTAAGGTTAATAAAAAAAAGGATTGGGTTGTCGTGAGACAACCCGTCTTGTTTTTATAGGGATATTCGTTAATTCAAATTTAAGAGCAGGATTGATAAATAATTACATATTATTCAATTTGTTGGGACTGTCTCAAAAGTAAACATTTAAGCAAAAACCATAAGGTGTCTTAGAAGTGTCTAAATGCAAGGCACTGAGATTGAAGGCAGTAGGGGCAGACCTCGTGTCTGCCGTCGGTGGTTGAGGCCGAATATCGAAAGTAACGCAGCAGTTGGGCACTTATGAGACACCGCCTACTTCTTTTATGGTATCTCGTATTTTTTCAATTCTTTCTTAAGCGCATTGCTTTGATTATTCGTTACTTGATCCATCAACTTCCAAAAAGCAGTCCCATGATTCATTTCACGGGTGTGGCATAACTCATGTAAAATCACGTAATCTATCAAATGCATGGGTAACAACATCAAATAAAACGACAAGTTAATACTCCGTTTTTGTGAACAACTCCCCCACCTCGTCTTACTGGATTGTATTTTTACATCCAACACCTTAAAATTATGCTGTTTAGCCAATTCAAAAACACGTTGCGTCAACACCCTTTTGGATTCCTTTTTTAAAAAATGATTGATTCCTTCCCAGCATGCTTCCTGAACATCATCCGACAACATATCTGCATCCTGAGGCACTTCAATACTCAATACTTGATTCCGGAGGGAAAAGAACAAATCTTGTCGATTTGTCGGTATAACCTTGATAGAAAAAGTCAGCGTTTGAATATTATTATCAGGAATGATTTGCAGTTTTAGTTTCTTTTTCTGAACTTTTTGCTGCTTCCTAAGGATTTCATTCTTTTTCGAAAGAAGGAAATCTATTACATCAGATTTGTTAACATGATATGGCATGCTAACTTTCAGTCCATCCGATTTAATTTTAACCGAAACACGTTTAGCCCTTTTATTGCGAACAAATTCAATCTTTCCGAAATCTTTCAACTCTTGCATAAAAACAAATTTGCAGCAAAAGTAGCACATTTATCAACGAATAACGACATTTATGCTTAACTTTGCTGACAAATATTTTCAGATATGATTGAAGCAATCAACATTCACAAGAGTTTCGATGAGTTACACGTACTGAAAGGTGTCAATCTCAAAGTTGAGCAAGGAGAAATAGTAGCTGTTGTCGGTCCCAGCGGAGCCGGAAAAACAACCTTGTTACAAATTCTTGGTACCATAGACAATCCCGATCAGGGGCTTGTTTTGATTGAAGGACAAGATGTCAGTCATTTAAACGAAAAGCAACAATCAACATTCAGAAACCTCCATTTGGGTTTTATCTTTCAGTTTCATCAACTGCTTCCGGAATTTACGGCACTTGAAAATGTGATGATACCGGCATTAATAGCCGGGAAAGACTCAAAAAGTGCCGCTCAAAAGGCGAAAGAACTATTAAAACACTTACAATTAAGTGATAGATTAGAACATAAACCATCCGAACTATCGGGTGGGGAAAAACAAAGAGTAGCGGTTGCACGTGCATTGGTCAACAACCCGAAAATCATTTTGGCTGACGAACCTTCAGGAAGTCTGGACACCAAAAACAAAAAAGAATTGCATCAATTGTTGTTTGATTTACGCGCTCAATTCGGCTTAACAATCATCATCGTTACACACGATGAAGCGTTGGCAACTTTATCTGACAGGAAAATTGAAATGAAGGACGGTATGATTTTGTAGCCCCGCCGGGAATCGAACCCGAATTTAAAGTTTAGGAAACTTCCGTTCTATCCATTGAACTACAGGGCCTCCTCCTCTTATTGTTTATAATATAAAGCGTTGCAAAAGTACAATAAATATGGCAAAATCCAAAAATAAATACTTCGTGGTCTGGGAAGGCAAGCAGCCGGGCATTTACACCTCATGGGAAGCTTGCAAAAAGCAGGTGCATGGTTGTCCCGAAGCCAAATACAAAGGGTTCGCGACCGAAGCAGAAGCCCAAGAAGCTTTTCACTCATCCTATTGGAATTATGTAGGTAAGAATGCAAAAAAAACAGTACCCAACAAAGCATTGATTGCAGAATACGGCAAGCCTGATTTAGAAAGCATTTCCGTTGATGCAGCCTGCAGCGGCAATCCCGGTGTTATGGAATATCAAGGCGTAGATACCCGCACCGGACAATTGATATTCCGGCAAGGACCTTATGAAGACGGTACCAATAACATCGGTGAATTTTTGGCGATTGTACATGCTTTGGCATTGCTTAAACAGAAAAATTTAGCTACACCCGTCTATTCTGACAGCCGAACAGCTCTTGCCTGGCTGCGCAATAAAAAAACCAAATCACAACTACAACCTACCCCATTCAATGCCAAACTATTTGAACTAATCGCCCGTGCCGAACAGTGGTTAGCTGAAAACGACTATCCTAACAAAGTACTGAAATGGCATACGGAAGCCTGGGGGGAGATACCGGCGGATTTTGGAAGAAAGTAATAGCGGCATTTTATAAGTGCCCGCCTGCTGCGTTACTTTCGATATTCGGGCTCAGTCTCTTTTCTTCATAAATTTCCTCACCACGGGAATACTGCTCAGAGGCAAGTCTTTCTTCACAAGATAAATTACGAAAATTGCCAATAAAAGCGTTTTAATCGTCAGATTTAATGCTACAAACGGTGTTTTTACAAAGAAACTGATGGCATACAAAGCCAAAGCTAATGCTGTGTATGACCCAATAGATTTTAAATCGTATTGAATAGGCATGTGTTTTTGTCCGTAGAAATAAGACAGAAGCATCATCACAAAGAAACATGCAAAGGAAACCCAGGCAGATGCCATATAACTGAATATCGGAACAAAAATAATATTGCCCGCAATGGTAATCACGGCACCGGCTAAGGCAAACCATGCGCCATACATGGTTTTGTCTATCAGCTTATACCACAAGGAAAGATTGAAAAACACACCCTGAAAAATATAAGAAAAAAGTACGATGGGAATGATGCGCAAGCCTGCCCAATAATCACTGTGCAGGACATATTTGAAAATATCCAGGTAAAACATCATTCCTAAAAATATTAACAAGGAAAAAATAATGAAAAATTTCATGGCATCCGCATAAGCTGCTTTGCTGTTTTTATCTTTGTATTGTGCAAAAATAAAGGGTTCATAAGCATAACGGAAAGCCTGTGTAAACATCATCATCACCATGGATATCTTGAAACAAGCCGAATAAATACCTAATTCAGATTTGGCTAAAACGGGATCTTCAATCAAAAACGGAAAAATAATCTTATCCAGGGTTTGGTTCATAATGCCCGCAATGCCGAGTATCAATAAAGGCAAAGAATAACGTAAAATTTGTTTCAGCAAAGGGAAATCAAATTCAAATTTGGCTTTGAAAACTTCCGGCAATAATGCAAGTGTTACTACAACGGTCTGAATTACATTGGCAACAAACACATAACCAACACCATAGTTCGGATTATAAAACCATGCGATGGATTCAGGTGCTTTTTCATGAATGATGGGACAAAGTACCAAGAAGAATATGTTAAAGATGATATTGGTAAAAATCATCAAGAGCTTTAAAGCTGCAAATTTGATGGGACGGGAACTAAAGCGTAAATAAGCAAAGGGGATGGAGCCGAAAGCGTCCATCGCAACAACTACACCCAACATGGCGATGTATTCGGGATGGTCGGCATAACCCAGTACGTTGGCAATAGGTTGTGCAAAAACCACACACAGCAAGGCAAAAATCAAGGAAGTTGTACCAACGGAGATCAAAGTATTTCCATATACTTTATCTGCAATCTCAATGTGTTTATTGGCAAAACGGAAGAATCCGGTTTCCATACCATAAGTCAGTATCACCAACAGAAGGGCAGTCCATGCATATAAATTAGCAACCGCACCATAATCAGCAGAGCCTGTCAATACATAAGTATATAGCGGTACCAGCAACCAATTCAGGAATTTACCCAAAATACTACTAACGCCGTAAATTGCCGTTTCCTTCGCTAAATTTTGCATTTGATTTTTTGCCATGGTAAAAGGATTAGCTCTTAATACAAAAGGTTCTGATGGTTACTAATTGACTCATAATCGTTTTTTGCTTACACAATATTTCGCATTTTTTTCAAATGTTCATAGGCTTCATTCACTGCCCTGAATTTTTCGGTAGCCGACTTTTTGATGTCTTCTCCCAGATTAGCCACCTTATCGGGATGAAACTTCATGGCCATTTTACGATATGCCTTTTTAATCTCATCGTTGGATGCTGAAGGTTCAATTTCCAAAGCTTTGTACGCCCAATTCACATCTATATGTTTCATATAAGGCGCTTTCAACGACTCAAATTCGGTATTACTAATATTAAAAATAGCGGAAATCCGTCGAATAACCAATAGTTCAGCTTCATTCACATGACCATCGGCATAGGCAACATCGAACAGAAAACGCACCAATTGCAGCTTAGCTGAATGGTTCATGTACCGATTAATTTGCTGAGCGACCTCCATCTCATTGATCGGTTGATCCAAAATTTTCTTCAACATCTGAAGCGCTTCTAATGCACCATTTTCTCCAAAGTTGGTAACTAAAAAACGTTTGACAACATTCAATTCGGAGCGTTGTACCTTTCCGTCCGCTTTCATGACACAAGCCATCATCACCAACAAACTCGCTTTGAAGTCTTGCTCCGTAGTGTGTGTATAAATTTGCTTCTTTTTGGTGGAGCTACCTCCGATAGCGGAACCCAAGGCAAAACCAAGGATAGCTCCTATCGGACCACCCAATGCCCAACCTATACCCCCGCCTATCCATTTCAGAAAGTTACCCATATTGTATCAACTAATTACTGCAACAATAAAATTTAGAATCACAAAGATAAACTAAAAATGACCAAATTTCTATCTTTTGAATTAAATACTTAATTTTGCCAGTTGTTAATTTCTTTAGAAACTTAAAAGCTAACTAATATGCAATCACACTTAAAAACAATTCTGGCTTGCTTGTTTTTATCCCAGGCTCTTTGGTCCTCCGAACTCCACAAAGATTCCGTTCAATTGGAAGAATTAATCGTTACCGGAACCAAATTCGAAACTTCAAGAGACTTAATTCCTTTGTCTGTCTCGCAAATCAACGAATCTGAAATCAAAAGAAGCGGACATTATAATGCACTTTCAATCGTCGGCACACATGTTCCGGGCGTATTTATTACCGAACGTAATATTTTAGGCTTTGGTGTTTCAACCGGGGGTTCAGGTATCATCAACATGCGGGGAGTAGGCAATTCACCGAATACACAGGTATTGGTGCTGATTGACGGTCACCCGCAATATCAAGGAATATTTGCTCATCCGCTACCGGATGCTTATGTGGCTTCGGATGTAGAAAAGGTTGAAGTCATCCGCGGACCGGCTTCTGTTTTATACGGTTCCAATGCCATGGCCGGAGCCATCAATTTCATTACAAAAAAACAGCACAAAGAAGGACTTTCTGCATCGGCACATGCAGCCTACGGTTCATATAACACACAAAAATATGCCGGTGCCATCGGATATAACAAAAATAATTTCAGTATTTTCGCTTCAGCCAACCACGACCGCACCGATGGTATTCGTCCCGGTACAGATTTTAAAATCAGCAATGGTTACATCAAAGCAGGATACCGATTTAATCCGCACTGGTCGGTAACGGCGGATGCCAATATAGCTAAGTTCTTTGCCAATGATAGTGGACCTGTACACAATCCCGCACATTTTGATGTGGATATTTTGCGTGGGAAAGCCGCTCTGTCGGTTGATAATCGTTACGGGAAACTGAACGGCTCTTTTAAATTCTACCATAATTTTGGAAAGCACATATTATCGGACGGATTTCAATCAACGGATCAAAACTCGGGTTTGATGCTGTACCAAACCTATCTGATAGGTGATGACACAAAAATCACTGGCGGTATAGATGCTAAAATGTTTGGCGGAACAGCCAATTCAGGGATGGCAGCAAACAAACTCAATTTAGTGACTGAATTGGCGGGCTACGTTTTAGCTTATCAAAAAATCTTTAAAATTGTTGATTTAAACGGAGGTTTACGTTTCGAGCACCACTCTGTTTTTGGTAATGAGTGGGTGCCTATGGTAGGTGCATCTGTCCAGGCAAGCCCAACTACCAATCTCAAAACATCCGTTTCCAAAGGATTTCGCAGTCCGACTGTCATGGAACTATACCTTTACGCTCCCAACCTCAATTTGAAACCGGAAAGCATGATGAACTACGAAGTTGGCTGGATGCAATCGTACCTGAACCATAAGCTGCGCACGGAATTAACTTTGTTTCTGGTGGACGGTAAAAATATGATAGAAGTTGATAGGAACACTATGCCCCCCAAACGACAAAATGTAGGAACGTTCAGAAACAAAGGAATTGAATTCTCCACAAGCTACAACATAAACAAACAATGGCAAGCTTCAGCTAATTACACCTTCCTCGACCTAAAAAAACCCATCTTGGCTGCACCCCGTCATCAGGTCAATTTCAACTTGAACTACCAATATAAAATCTTGAATGTAAATGCGAATTTACAGCATATTCACAAATTATATGTGTCAGTAAGTGATGAAAAAACTCAAAATTACACCCTTTTAAACATGCGAATTTCAGCTAAAGTGCTGAAACAATTAGAGTTGTTTGCCTCCGTACACAATATTCTCAATCAGCAATATGAAATTAATTATGGTTACCCCATGCCCGGCATTAATTTTCACGGCGGCCTCAATTTCAACCTATAAGTTACGAACTATTCAAACATGAAACGCATTTTCTTAATTGGTTATATGGGTTCGGGCAAAACTGCCATGGGTAGGATATTGGCAAATCATCTTGGTTTGGATTTTATCGACTTAGATGCCTATATTGAAAACAAATACAAATTGACAATCGCCCGGATATTTGAACAGAAAGGAGAAACGGAGTTTCGTGAGATAGAAAGAAAATGCTTGCATGAAGTGGGTGAATTTGAAAACATAGTGATTGGAACAGGGGGCGGGACACCTTGTTTTTTTGATAATATGGAATTTATGAACCGCAACGGAGATACGATTTATCTCAGGCTCACCGCAGAACATTTAGCTGCCAGACTGTCAACAACCAAAGCAGGAGTCAGACCCATCCTTCAGAATAAATCTGAAGATGAATTATTGCAATTCATCAAAGACAATCTCAAGCATCGGGAGTTCTACTATCTTCAGGCAAAACACATTATCGAAGGAAATGACAAAGAAATCGAAAACCGGCTGATCCAATTCAATTCTTAGACAAACTGTGTTGATAACTTTTTTCCGATTATCTCCCCCTATTCCGGGTAAAAGTGCTTATCTTTAACCGTCAAATTTTACCTTTTGCACGGGCGTTTAATCTTCTTTAATCCATCTGATTACATCAATCTTGCTGGAAAAAGGTTTCCTATATATTAATAAAATGGAGCATAATCAATCGAAATCTTTCGTTCATCTACATGTACACTCACATTATTCAATCCTTGATGGTATGTCAACCATACCCGGTTTGATTGAAAAGTCCATTGAACAAGGAATGCAAGCTGTTGCTCTTACCGACCATGGAAATATGTTCGGTATCAAAGAATTTTACAATTACGCCAACGATAAGAATCGACCAATCAATGATAAAATTAATACCTTACAAAAGCAACTGGTAAAAAACGGACTTACTGACGACGAAAAGGAAACCATTCAAACTCAAATTTCTGCCTTAGAAAAAAAACGTTTCAAACCCATTTTAGGCTGTGAGGCTTATGTGTCAAAACGCAGTCGTTTTCTCAAAGAAACCACGGAAGATCGCAGCGGCTACCATTTGGTGCTATTGGCAAAAAATAAAAAAGGCTATCAAAATCTATGTAAATTAGTGTCATTGGGACACTTGGAGGGATTTTACTATCGCCCACGCATCGACCATGCATTACTGGAGCAGTATAGCGAAGGCATCATTGCTTCTTCGGCCTGCTTAGGCGGAGAAATACATCGTAAAATTGAAACCGAAGATTTAGAAGATGCCGAAAAAGCCATTTATTGGTACAAAAAAGTTTTTGGAGATGACTTTTACATTGAATTGCAACTGCATCAGACAGACAAGCCAAATGCAGATACGGAAGTCTATGAAAAGCAAAAACGGCAGAATGAAATTCTCATCCAATTAGCCCGAAAGACTAACACAAAATTGTTGGCAACTAACGACGTGCACTTCATTGAAGAAGAACACGGAGAAGGTCACGAAAGATTAATTTGCCTGAGTACAGGTAAGGATTTGGACGATCCTACCCGCATGCGTTACAGCAAACAGGAGTATCTGAAATCTCCCGAACAAATGTGGGCTATCTTCGGAGATATTCCGGAAGCACTTGAAAACTCCCTTGAAATTGCTGATAAAGTGGAATTTTACAGCATAGATTCCGACCCGATGATGCCGATTTTTCCCATACCCGAAGATTTTGCAACCGAAGAGGAATATCAGCAAAAATATAGTGAAGAGATGTTGCGTGAAGAATTTGGTGAAAATTATGACAGGCTTGGTGGTTATGAAGAAATTATCCGGGTGAAATTAGATGCGGATTATCTTCGTAAACTTACTCTTGACGGCGCCGCAAAACGCTACGGGGAGAATTTAAACGAAGATATTTTAGAACGTATAGATTTTGAGTTAAACGTGGTCAAAAACATGGGTTATCCGGGATACTTTCTGATTGTTCAGGACTTTATCAATGAAGCTCGTAAAATGGACGTATCAGTCGGACCTGGACGTGGTTCAGTTGCAGGATCAGTGGTTGCTTATTGTTTGAGAATTACGGATATAGACCCTTTGAAGTACGATTTGCTATTTGAGCGTTTCCTGAATCCTGATCGCATCTCCATGCCTGATATTGATATTGATTTCGATGATGACGGTCGCGGACAGGTTCTGCGGTATGTCAAAGAAAAATACGGAAGAGAAAGGGTGGCTCATATCATCACTTACGGAACGATGGCAACAAAATCTGCCATCAAAGATGTGGCACGCGTACAAAAATTGCCTTTACCGGAAGCCGAACGCCTGACCAAATTGATTCCGGACAGGTTTCCGGATGACACAACCAGCAAGGGTTTGAAAGTGAATATTGCCAACAGTGTCAAATTTGTTCCTGAACTACAGATTGCGCGAAATTCTTCCGATTTAAACTTGTCGGACACGCTAAAATACGCGGAAATGCTTGAAGGAACGGTGCGGCAAACAGGTGTTCATGCTTGTGGCGTTATCATTGGTGCCGACGATCTGATCAATCTCGTTCCGCTAAGCACCGCCATCGACAAAGAAACCAACGAAGAAATCTTGGTTACCCAGTACGAAGGTTCGGTCATTGAACAAATCGGCTTGATTAAAATGGATTTTTTAGGCTTAAAGACCCTATCCATCATCAGAGAAACTTTATCCAATATTAAAAAAACACACAAAATTGATATTGATATTGATGCCATTCCCATTGATGACAAAAAGACTTTCGAACTTTTCAGCAAAGGAAATACGATAGGCACCTTTCAGTTTGAATCAAGCGGTATGCAGAAATACCTCAAAGAACTTCAGCCTACTCAATTTGAAGATTTAATAGCGATGAATGCGCTGTACAGACCGGGTCCGATGCAATACATTCCACGGTTTATCAACCGTAAGCATGGTCGTGAACAAATTGAATATCATTTCCCGATTATGGAGAAAAGGCTGAAAGACACTTACGGTATCACTGTTTATCAAGAACAGGTGATGTTGCTCAGTCGTGATTTAGCCGGATTTACCAGGGGAGAGTCTGACGCACTCCGCAAAGCCATGGGTAAGAAAAAAGCTGATGAAATGGCTGAAATGGAAACCAAATTCATGGAGGGTTGCAGAAAGAGGGGTTTTGGTCCGGATGAAAAACTACAACAAATCTGGGCCGACTGGTCAGAATTTGCCAAATATGCTTTCAATAAATCACACGCTACCTGTTATTCCCAAATCGCTTATCAAACGGCTTACTTGAAGGCCAATTATCCCGCTGAATTTTTGGCGGCAAACTTAACCCGCAACAAAGACGACATTGCTGAGGTCGGTAAGTTTATGGACGAATGCCGCAATATGGGAATGAATGTGCTCGGACCTGACGTAAACGAAAGTGATTTGACTTTTACAGTTACACACGACGGCAATATCCGTTTCGGATTGGGAGGCATTAAGGGCGTTGGTGAAGGAGCAGTAGAAGCCATCATTACAGAGAGAAAAGCCAACGGCGCATTCAAAAGTTTCTTCGATTTCATTGAACGCGTGAACCTAACATCATGCAATAAAAAAACTATTGAAAGTTTGGTTTATGCCGGTGCTTTCGATGAATTTACCGATATTAGGAGAGAACAATTCTTTGTTGAAAACGACAAAGGCGAAGTGGTTATTGAAAGCATCATGCGCTACGGAAATAAATACCAAGCCGACCAAGCTGCCAATCAAATTTCTCTTTTCGGCGATTTTGATGCAATTGAAATCGTCAAACCTGAAATCCCTTATGCCCGCGATTGGTCGCCCTTGGAAAAGTTGAACAAAGAACGCGAATACATCGGCATGTATCTTTCAGCACATCCTTTGGATGATTACGAATTTGAAATCAACTACATCAGCAATACCACTACGCAAGATTTAAAAGATCTGATGCCTTTGATGGGTAAACAGTTTAAAATCGGCGGCATGGTTACAGATATTCGTTCCGGTACTACCAAAACGGGTAATCCCTATGGAATATTTACTATAGAAGATTACGAGGGTGCTTTCGAATTTCCTTTGTTCGGTAACAACTACATAGAATTTAGCAAATACATGATTAAAGATTTATACTTGCTGATTTCGGGTACAGTACAAAGAAAAGGTGCCGACTATGGTAACAACAGAGACATGGATCCGAACGCACCGGTTGTTCCTGAAGTAAAAATTCAGAAAATTGATATCATGAACGGCCTAAAGGATAAATTGATTAAATCTCTGACGATTTCTTTCCCCATCGAAGAGCTGGATGAATCCTTAGCCATAGATTTAAGCGAGATGATTATTCGCCACAAAGGGAGCGTGGACGTTTACTTCAACGTCATAGATTTAGCTTCCCAAAGTAAGGTAAAATTATTTGCTCGCCAGCATAGGACTACCATCAATAAAGAGTTTTATAAATTTCTTAAGACTAACAAAGAAGCAGGAAAAATTGATTTCCAGGTGGATTTAAATTAAATAGAATATCTCAATAACAACATCAACCAAATCAATTCGTTTTTATTTCATATCCTGATTATTTTCTCTTAATTTTGCACATAAAAAATTTAAATGATATCAAAAAATTAACTATTTAAAATAAAGAAAAAATGGCATTAGAATTCACAGATGACAACATCAAGGGTATAGTTAATTCCGGACAACCGGTAGTTATTGACTTCTGGGCAGAATGGTGCGGTCCCTGCCGAATGATTGGACCCAGCATCGAAGAACTTTCAAAAGAATATGAAGGAAAAGTTCAAATTGGCAAAATGAATGTTGACGATCACGTAGATACTCCCAGTGAATACGGCATTAGGAATATACCGACTATTTTATTCATTAAAGACGGACAAGTGGTTGACAAGCAAGTAGGAGCAGTTCCAAAAGCCGTATTAGAAGAAAAAGTAAAAGCGCTGTTATAATTTTAGATAAAAGTCCTTGACCAAAGCGGTAAACTCCTTTGAATACTGATGTCTGTTCTCAGTCTCAACAGTCAAAGTAGAAATCTGAATTTCTCTTTCTGAAAATCCAAATTCCAACAACAGTCTATTAGCAGCCGCACCAGGTTTAGGATGTGCATAAACAGACTGATAACAAAACAATTCCAATTCATGTGCATGTTCCATGCATTTCAAACCTTCAACGACAGGAAGAATAAAACAAATTCTTCCTGTTTTTTTACCATTTGTACAGCATACGCCAACCATTGCTGATGCGTCAGTGAACCGGCATGCCTCGCCACTGACCTGGCTTGATTGGGAGCCTTTAAAGAAGACACAAAAAAGGGAGGATTAGAAACGATTAAATCATACTTTCGGGTATTTCTCGCTGCATACTCTTCCAAAGATTGATGATAAACCTCGATTCTATCGCTCCATTTAGATGCATCAACATTGATTTGTGCTTGCTTCACTGCTCCTGCATCTATATCAATGGCATCTACATGTGCTTCGGTACGTTGTGCCAACATCAATGCAATCAATCCACTGCCTGTTCCAATATCTAATATATTTTGCTCCGAATTTAAAACAGGAGTCCATGCTCCTAACAACACGCCGTCTATACCGACTTTCATCGCACACAGATCGTGATATACGGTAAATTGCTTAAAACGGAAATACGAATTGGACATGACTATCTTCTTGCGGGCGGCCTTCCGGTTTCTTTAGATGATTGACGAGAAGGAGAAACGGTAGGTCTCGAATTTCTATTTTCTGAAGGAGAAGAACTAGTTTGCGGAGCTACTGACCGTCTTTCCGGCAACACAGACCGGGATGGCGTTACCGGCTGAGCAGATTTTGGTGCAACTTGTCTGTCTATTCCCTCTGAAGGATGAACTGCACGCCTTTGAGGAGTTGAGTGTCCCGCTTTTTCCAAGGGAGTTGCCAATCGTCTTTGAATTGACTCAGAACGCTGATTAGCAGTAGGAACTGTTCGGCGTTGCAAGGTTCCCGTCTGGGGTAAATCATGTTGAAAGGAAGAACTTCCGGACGGATAGCGATCGTATTTTTTTTCTTGCAAACGATTGTATTGATCTCGTGTCAGGACTTGTTTAACTTCAGCATCTTTGTTTTTCACACGCTCAAGCGCTTGGCTTCTTGAATTGGAGACCTGTCGCTCCCGCGCATGACGAAGATTTATTTCATAAATAGCCTGAGTTTGCTCTTTATTAAGATTTAATTCTTGTTGCATTTTTTGCGTTTGCATTACAGCTTCTTGCTCAGGCGTGCGTGAAGGTGTAGCAGCATTATCCTGAACTAAGTTATTAGCATTCAGCATAAAACCAAAAAGAAGGAGCAAAAAAGCACAAAAGAATTTCATTCGTAAGCCAATAAAAAAATGCAGTGGTGGAGGGCATCAATCACTATGCCAAAAAAAATTCTATGACTGAAATTTATTTGTTCATTTCCCTGAGTTTGATGTTCGTTAAAACTTTTTTAGTATGCAAAGAAAAGTCTCCGGACAACATCCATCCGAAATAGCCTGTATCTTTTGTGAGTACTTCCGATACCTTTTGGCCCTTATATTTGCCGAAGTTAAATATCTCATGACCGTTTTCATCATATATGAATCTTCCTGCAAAATCTACATTATTGGTCTGGGTCGTATATTTCGACAAACCTTCTACCGTAGTTGGCAAATCCTGATAAAGTTCCAACTGTGCTTTTAGAATTTCGTAAGTTGCCATGGTATCAACTGTAGCATCATGAGCACCTGTCAGTTCTTTGTCGCAATAGAATTGATATGCGGCGGACAGATTTCTAGGTTCTTTCTTATGGAATACCACCTGCACATCAATGAATTTTCTTTTAGATAAATCAATATCAACCTCTGCACGCAACAACTCCTCAGCTAATAAAGGGATATCAAAACGATTGGAGTTATAGCCCGCGAGATCGCAACCTTCAAAATCTCTGGCTATTTCATTTGCCACATGTTTAAATAGTGGAGCCATAGCTACATCATCATTGGTGATTTTATGGATGGCGGTTGCCTGTGGCGGAATAGGAATTCCCGGATTAATTAAAAAGCTTTTCGACTCTTCCTTTCCGTTGGGATAAACCTTGTGATACGCAATTTGCACAATGCGGTCATTCACTATATCAATACCGGTAGTTTCAAGATCAAAGAAAATCAGGGGATTTTTTAATTCGAGTTTCATTATCGTAGATGTTAAAATTTCGTTGAAAATGCCTTTAAATCAGCTAAAGACAAGGGTAAAAGATGAAGCATCAAAAAGAAAAAGCAGAAGAAACAACATTTGCCCTCCTGCTTATCATATGGAAATCACAATATTAATCATTCAGAAGCATTGGCATTAAAAGCATCAAGATTTCCTCATTTTCTTTGTTTTCAAAAGGAAGAATAATGGCTGCACGGGAGGCATCAATCAATCCTATGATTACTTCATCTGATGGAATATTGTTGAGGATTTCAATGAGAAAAACAGACTTAAATCCTATTTTTATATCTTTTTCAGTAAACTGGCATTCGATAGTTTCTTCTGCTGATATGGAAAAATCAATATCTTGAGCTGACATAACAATCTTATTATCGGCAATATCCAATTTCACAAGATTGTTCGCTTGATTCGAGAAGACAGAAACGCGCCTCAAAGCATTCAGCAAAGAAAGTCTGTCCACAATCACTTTATATGGACTTTCCTGAGGAATCACAGCATTGTAATTCGGAAATTTTCCTTCTACCTGACGACAAATCATGGTATAGTTGGAAAGTTGAAAATGGATGTTTTTCTTATCGAACCTTACCACCACCTCTCCACTTTCCTTAGGCAGGATACTTTTGAGCATATTTGCCGGCTTTTTCGGCAATACAAAACCGGCACTTTCTGCCTCATCAGTCAATTTTAAATCAGAATAACTTGTTTTGTAACGAACAAGTTTATGTGCATCTGTCGCAACTAAAGTCAAACTATCCGATGCAATGTCGAAATAAACACCATTCATTATCGGACGCAATTCATCGTCGGCAGCACTAAATAAAGTTTTATTAATGCCTACTTCCAATATTTCAACCGGAAGGGTCATTTCTTGCGCATCAGCTTCAATCTCCGGCAAAAGCGGGTATTCATCGCCATTTTGACCGATAAAATTATAGAAACCATTGGCAGAAGTAATAACCATTGCCAAGTTTGAATCATTGATGTCAAACGTTAGAGGCTGATCGGAAAACTCGCGCAAAGTTTCAAGCAACAGGCGCGATGCCACCGCTACTTTTCCGGATCCTTCAGCTTCTTCAACTTCCATGTGGGTAATCAAAGTAGTCTCCATATCCGTTGCAGTCATGGTCAACTGTTTCCCATTCAAATCAAATAAAAAATTGTCAAGTATCTGCCAAGTGTTTTTTGCATTAATAACGCGACTGATAGCTTGCAAGTGACTTAGTAAAACGGTACTGTTTGCTACAAATTTCATACGTTCAAATATTATTTTTTAGTTGTCGTATGGAACTCTCGATGAACTAATTTAATCATCCACTTGGGTGGAATAATTGATTAAATTAGTTCATTGTTCGTTTCATATTATTCTTTTTATCTTGTATTCCAATATTCAATCTTCCAGAGGCAAATTGAGCCATTGACTGTTAATTATATTCAAATGATGATTAATAAGAAAAACAAATGTACGCATTTTTTTACAAAAAAACGAAGAGGAATAACAAAATAATTTTATCCCTCTTATTCTCTTCAATTTATGCAGGCCGTAAGCTGATAGGAAAACCGTTACAGTAATTCTATGCTTCGTTTCACAAACTCAGCCAAAGCCTTTCCTTTCAGCATGTTGTTAGACAACAAAGCCAAATCAATCAACTGTCCAACCTGCTTGTTCTCACCACCGTAAGTACTTAACAACACATCTTTTTTATCTTTTAAAGCAGTGATTTGCCCCATTAAATTTTCCAATTCTGTTTTTTCTTCGGCAGGTATTTCTTCAGCTTTTTTGTCCTTATGGCTCTCTTTCAGAGATTGATGCTTTGCTTCAACCTGCTTCAATTCATCATAAACGGGACTTATTTCTACCTTCAATGCCCCTTCTTCATCTTTTAATAATTTTTCAATCAACGGATGCGCAGTATTCACAACCAAATTATAACTATCCGGCATTTCACCGTAGAAATTCATCATGCCGCCACCCTGCAATGCCGACATATCTTTCATGCGACGCATAAATTCATTTTGTGTAATGAAAACCGGATTGGACTGTGGACTTAAATGTTCGAAAGTAACAAGAAAATCTGCCTTATCAATGACGGGAAGCTGAGATTTAAAAATAGTGATCAACTCATCACGTTGCCGGTCGCTAATGGTAACTTGAGATACCTCCTCTTTTTGAATCAACTTCTCAATTGTATCGCCATCAACCCTGACAAAACGCGTTTTTTCAAACTTCTGCTCCAGTTGACTAATGGCATGCACGTCCAACTGACCATCCATGATCAACACATCATAACCTTTATCCTGCGCGTGCTGAATGTAGCTGTATTGCTCTTCTTTGTTGGTTGTATATAAATAAATCAAATCGTCGTTTTTGTCCTTCTGATTCCCTTCTACCAACTTTTTGTATTCATCGAAAGTAAAATACTTACCATCTACGTTTTTCAACAAGGCAAATTTTTCTGCTCTCTCATAAAATTTCTCATCAGTCAACATACCATATTGAATGAATATCTTCAAATCATCCCATTTATCTTCAAAGTCAGGACGTTCATTTTTGAAAATATCAGCCAATCTATCGGCTACTTTCTTAGTGATATGGCTGGATATCTTCTTAACATTCCCATCGCTCTGCAGATAGCTGCGCGACACATTCAGCGGGATATCCGGTGAATCAATAACGCCATGCAGTAGGGTCAGGTAATCGGGAACAATATCTTCCACTTGATCGGTAACAAAAACCTGATTGCAATACAATTGAATTTTATTGCGCTGCAACTCAATATTGTTTTTGATTTTTGGGAAATACAAAATACCTGTAAGGTTGAAAGGATAATCAACATTCAAATGGATATGAAACAGAGGATCTTCAGAAAAAGGATACAATTCGCGATAAAATTCTTTATAATCCTCATCTTTCAGATCAGCCGGCTTTTTTGTCCATGCAGGAGTGGTATTATTAATGACATTATCTTCATCCGTTTCTACCTCCTTGCCGTCTTTCCATTCTTTTTTCTTGCCGAAAACAATTTCTACAGGCAAGAACTTCGCATATTTTTTCAAGAGTTCGGAGATTCTGGCTTCTTCCAAAAACTCTTTATTGTCGTCATCTATGTGCAGCACGATATCCGTACCTCTATCCGATTTAATCGTATCTTCCAGGGTATATTCCGGATCTCCCTTGCAAGACCAATGTTGTGCAACGGCACCTTCCTGATAAGATTGGGTGAAAATTTCCACCTTTTTGGCAACCATAAAAGCGGAATAGAAACCCAGACCAAAATGCCCGATAATTGCCTGAGCATCATCTTTATACTTTTCAATGAAATCTTCCGCACTTGAAAGGGCAATCTGGTTGATATACTTATCAATTTCCTCAGCCGTCATCCCTATGCCCCTGTCAGAAACCGTCAATGTTTTTTTCTTCTTATCAATGCTGATATAAACTTTCAACTCACCCAGTTCACCTTTGAACTCACCCACAGAAGCAAGTGTTTTCAGCTTCTGTGTAGCATCCACAGCATTCGACACCAATTCACGCAAAAAAATCTCGTGGTCACTGTACAAAAACTTCTTAATTACGGGGAAAATATTATCACTGGTTACCCCAATACTTCCTTTTGCCATATATAATGATTTTTAAAAATTTAAAATTGAGTGCCCCGCGATGGTCAAAAGAAATGCCAGCGAGAGAAGGGCTGACAATTTGACAGAAACAAGCCAATTAGGATATTGCTAATTAAAAAATTCTGCGTACATTTGGAGTGTTTGTAAGTTCGAAACTTTTCAACGTGTAACACTTTGTGAAAGTATCTCATCAAGTGTGGTTTGAACGAAAAGATAATGAAAAATTTACAAAGCAAATGGGAGTTAATTACTCAAAATCCAAGACTATTTAAACACATATTATACAATTTGCCACCAAGGTAAATATTAAATAGTTCCAACCATGAAACAACTTTTATCAATAATTCTTTGTCTGTCATTCACATTATTGATGAATAACAACTGCTTTGCACAAGAAAGTACTTACGAACTAAAAGGGCTGCACACAGTATATGTGGAAATATATGGAAATGCTTTTGAGGGATATACCATAGGATATGATTATGCCCTGAAATTACATGAAAGACATAAGTTGTCTTTCAAATGCGGATTTGGTTTTGTGCCACAATCAGATAAAATTTTCAATTTTTTCGACCTCCCTATTGCAACTGAAATCAGCTATTTATACGGGAAAGAACACCATCTTGAACTAGGCGTGGGGGTAACATGTAATGCGAATTTCTGGAGTAGTAAGGGAGGATTCTATCGTGCTGATTGGCTAACTCCCTTTAGAATAGGGTATCGTTTTCAAAAAGATGATGGAGGTCTCTTCTTAAAAGCCGCAGCCACACCTTTTATTTGGTGGAACTTGTCATTTATGCCATGGTTTGGAGTAGGTTTGGGCTATACGTTCAAAAGTCGGTAAAAAACCTTATAACATTACGGTTTGCTAAGGTTTTACATACAACTTTACATACAATTAAATTTGAAAAATACTTGAATATATCAAATAGTTCCATCCATGAAAAAATTTTTATCAATAATTCTTTGTCTGTCATTTATATTGTTAATGAATAATAATTGCTTTGCACAAGACAGTATCGACAAACAACAACGAGGGCTGCACACGATATATGCAGAAGCGTTGGGGAATGCACTATTCTATAGCATAGGATATGATTATACACTAAAATTACAAGAAAACCATAAATTGGCTTTTAAATGTGGATTCGGTTGTTTTCCGGAATCAGATGGTAATGGCAGACTTAATTTTGATGATTTCATTTTCTCTTTTGCACCTGAAGTCAGCTATCTATACGCGTTTTCCAGGTCAAAACATCATCTTGAATTGGGTACGGGAGCAACATATTTTGTAAATATGGGTATATTTGATTGGGTACTTCCCTTTAGAATAGGATATCGCTATCAAAAAGATAATGGAGGCTTTTTCCTCAAAGCTGCCGTCACACCCTTATTTTTGTTTTGGATGGAACAAGAAACCGGAAACGGTGAAATGAAATTAGAGCAAATAATACATATGCCATTTGGGGGAGTAGCTGTTGGTTATACGTTTAAAAGCCGGTAAAATAGCCTCATAAATTATGGTATATTGAGGTATTGTATATCTTTGCATGTAATTGAACCGAAAAACCTATGTTATTTTCAATCATCATCCCAGTTTACAACCGCCCTGACGAAGTTAAGGAGCTATTAGAATCACTGACCAAACAAACAGACAAAAAGTTTGAAGTCATGGTGGTTGAGGATGGCTCTACCCTTACATGCGAAGATGTTTGTAAACAATATGCCGGAGAATTGGACATAAAATACCTATTTAAGGAAAATTCCGGACCGGGAGGCAGCAGGAATTACGGTGCCGAACAAGCCAAAGGTGATTATTTGCTTATCCTTGACTCTGACTGCATCATCCCCGAACACTACATCCAAAACATACGTAAAGAACTCAAAACTAAGCCTTGCGATGCCTTCGGAGGTCCCGATGCTGCACATGAAAATTTCAGTGACATGCAAAAAGCTGTAAATTATGCCATGACCTCATTGATTACCACAGGTGGTATACGGGGAGGCAAAAAAGACGGATTGGAAAAATTTCACCCCCGAAGTTTCAATATGGGCGTAAAGACTGATGTTTACAGAAGCTTGGGCGGATTTTCCAATATGCGTTACGGGGAAGATATTGATTTTAGCATACGCATTTTCAAGGCAGGTTATACCGTACGTTTATTTCCCGAAGCCTATGTTTATCACAAACGCAGGGTAAATTTAGCCAAATTTTACCGCCAGGTCTTTCATTCCGGAGCAGCACGAATTGCCTTGTGGAAAAAACATCCTGAGTCGTTGAAACTCGTTCATTTCTTGCCCTCAATCTTTGTAATTGGCATGATTTCAATTTTGATAGCAGGATTATTTAATCCGATTATATGGGGATTATTACTGCTTTTCTGCTTGATAGTTTTCGTAGATTCATCAATCCAAAACAAAAGTATTAAAATAGGATTGTTATCAATTGTAACCTCATTTACTCAGCTTTTCGGATATGGATTAGGGTTTTTGTCAAGACTTAAGTAGTTTCCGGATGATTTATCAGGTGATTCACACTTAATTAATACTTTCCGGTAATACCTTCAGTCACGTTCAAGATATGATCTCCGATACGTTCTAACAACGAAAATATGTTGTTGTAAATAATACTCCTTCCGATTTGGAATTCAACATCATTATTTGCCATTGTATCAAAGTGATCTTGTCTGAGTTCGTCTCTTTTTTGATTGATTTTTTGCTCCACTTTTATTGCCTCATGGATGGAAACTTCATGGGAGTGCTTCTGAAGATTTTGACTCATAACTTGAAATGCTTCATCGATTAAATCGAACATTTCAATCAATTTCTTATTTTGGGACTCTGAAAATTCAATACCTTCCGTATTCTTCTTTTCAATATTTTTGGATATTTGATAAAATATATCTCCTATTCTCTCCAGACTATTTACAGCACTATTCATCCCGTGTATGCGTGTTGCCAACTGCACATCAAGGTTACCACTCGCAATGTGGTTGAGGTAACGCCCAATTTCAACTTCTACCCTATCGGTAATCTCCTCATATTTGGCTATCCTTTCAAGAAGTTCATACTGTTTATTGGAACTGGGTTCTAACATGAGTTCCCTTGTAAAAGACGACATTAGGGATGTCAAACCGCCAAACTTGGCTATTTCTTTTTTAGCTTCTAAAATAGAAAGTTCCGGTGTAGCCTTGGGGTTATTGATATAATCCAAACGAAACTGTTCATCTTTTTTACCGCGGGATTTGACGGAAAACTCGACAAATTTAACCAAATATGGAATAAACCATATCTGAACCAATGCATTGGTAACGTTAAATGTAGTGTGAAGGACAGCTAAACCCGTGCTGCCATATTCAGCGGTGTTGAGAATTGGACTTCCTCCGAAGATTGTTTCAGTCAGGAAGGTGACAAGTTTCAGGAAAAACGGGAAAACGAGGAGCACCATGATTACCCCTGTTACATTAAAGGTTGAATGTATTCTTGCTGCTCTTTTTGCATGCACATTTCCCACTGTAGCAGCCAATTCGGCAGTTATGGTCGTACCTATGTTTTCACCCAATACCATGGCAGCACCTATCTCAAAAGGTATGGCACCGGTAGCCATCAGGGTCATTGTCAATGCAACGGTAGCCGAAGAAGACTGAATGATAACGGTAAGCAAAGCACCGAAAGCAACAAAAATGAGGGTACTAAAATACGGGATATCACCTAGTGACACAAAATATTGTACAATAGGAGTATCGTGGGTAATATCGGGAACTGAAGCTTTCAAAAAACCTAAACCCATAAAAAGCAAAGCAAAACCGATAACACCATTACCCAAGCCTTTAAATTTTGGGTTTTTGAGAAAAAGCATGGGTAAGCCTACAGCCAACATAATCAGCGTATATGGCCCAATATCCATTTTAAAGCCGAAAAAGTCAACAATCCAGGCAGTCATGGTCGTACCGATATTAGCACCTATGATGATGCCTGCCGATTGTGTCAACGAAAGAATACCGGCATTCACAAAAGAAACCGTCATAACTGTCGTAACCGAAGAAGACTGAATCAAAGCCGTGATGCCCATCCCTGTCAGTAAACCTTTAAGAGGATTAGAAGTAAAGGTTCCAAGTATGTTTCTGAGGTTTTTCCCAGCCATTCGTTGCAATCCGTCGCTCATGATTTTCATTCCAAAAAGGAACATTGCCAGCGCACCTATTAACGTTAAAAAATTAAAAAGGCCCCAGGGCTTAGCTGTTTCACCCTCCTGAACACTTGACCATGAAATCCCTTTTTCCGTCTGCACTCCAAGTTTCACAAAATAACTTTCACCGCCTTTCAAATCGTCAATGAGATAGGCTGTTTCATCAATCGGAATATCAGCGACATAAGACCATCCTTCATCTTCGTTAAAACCCGCTTTCTTCACCTCAGCTTGCGTAGCATACGCAATAACAATATAACTTTCCTGCTCCTGAATACGATTAAAGGTTTCATAATCAATGTTCCAGTGTAGCATCAAAGCTTCTTTTTCAGGGATGATTTGAACATTCTCAAAATCATCTTCCGTCAATTTTGCATGTAGAATAGGAGAAAAACTTACAAGGAAAGCAATGGTTAGAAAGAAAGCAAGTACGCGGGTCTTTTTCATTATTTTTTGGTCTTAAAATAAAATATTTGCCCACAAAGATACTTTAATCTCACCTGAAAGCAAATAAAAAATGAAACTTTTATGTTAAATATTTGGGGAAGATAAAACGGAAGAAAAACATTCAATTTTAGATTAAACTCGGTACTCAATTATATCTTTATTATCTCTTTTTGCATGTATACGACAGCACTTCAAACTCAAACAATGTGAGCCCACGAGAGTTATAATATAAAATCTGACAACAATTTTGTATTTTTGCAGGCGGTGTTTCAATATAAGAGTATCCAACTACTACGTTACTTTTGATATTCGGGGTTCCGAGTTTCGTGATCGCGAGATCAAAAATGCTGCAGGATGCAAACCGACCTTGACTGGTGAGCCAAAAAATAAGTGAGATTAACGTAAAACACCTTGCTGTTTTTTAGTTGAATATTTTTTGAAACATCCTCATAGTTAACAAGATAAATGGATTTCAAATACGACATAATTGTGATTGGTGCCGGTCACGCCGGCAATGAAGCTGCTACTACCGCTGCTAATATGGGTTCCAAAACATTGCTTATCACCATGGATATGAACAAGATAGGTCAAATGAGTTGTAATCCTGCCGTGGGAGGAGTAGCTAAGGGACAGATAGTCAGGGAGATAGATGCTCTTGGTGGACAAATGGGTATTGTATCTGATCAAAGCGCCATACAGTTTCGCATGCTCAACCGCTCAAAAGGTCCTGCTATGTGGAGCCCGCGCACACAAAACGATAGAAATCAGTTTATTCAGGAATGGATTAAAATTGTAACCGATACTCCGAATTTATATATCTGGCAAGATACGGTTAAACAGTTGACTTTCAAGGACGGTGCAGTCACAGGAGTAATCACTGCTTTGGGAATAGAAATGAAAGCTAAGGCTGTTATTCTTACTGCGGGTACTTTTCTCTCCGGATTAATCCATATTGGTAAAACTCAAATGATGGGCGGCAGACTGGCGGAACCGGCTTCATACGGTATTACCGAACAACTGCAATCCATGGGTTTTGCTACGGACAGGATGAAGACCGGCACGCCTTGCCGTATTGATGGTCGGACCATTGATTTTAGCCAAACTGCGGAACAGCCCGGAGATGATGATTTTCATCAGTTTTCTTATTTGGAAGACGTGAAAAGGGTGATGCCGCAAAGGAGCTGTTGGATTACTTATACCAATGAACAAACCCATGAGATTTTACGTCAGGGATTGGATGATTCTCCACTTTATAATGGGCAAATTGTAAGCATAGGACCGCGTTATTGCCCAAGCATAGAAACCAAAATCGTCACTTTTGAGGATAAAATTTCTCATCAACTATTCCTGGAACCGGAAGGTGCCTATTCGCATGAATATTATATCAACGGCTTCTCCTCTTCCCTACCCTATGATATTCAAATCCGTGCCTTGCATACTGTCAAGGGCTTGGAAAATGCCCAGCTCTACCGACCGGGATATGCCATTGAATATGATTTTTTCGATCCAACACAATTACTGCATACGCTTGAAACAAAAAAAATAAAAAATTTATTCTTCGCCGGACAGGTAAATGGCACCACCGGATATGAAGAAGCTGCCGGACAAGGACTGATTGCCGGCGCCAATGCTCACATCAATTGTCACGGAGGTAAACCATTCACCCTGGCACGCGATGAAGCCTACATAGGTGTGTTGATTGATGATTTGGTTACCAAGGGCGTTGATGAACCTTACCGTATGTTCACTTCTCGTGCAGAATACAGAATTCTTTTGCGCCAGGATGATGCAGATATGCGTTTAACCGAAAAGGGTGCTGCATTGGGATTAGCTAAAGCCGATCGCATCGGGCAGTTGAATTACAAAAAAGAAGAGTTGAACAAACTCTTTGAATTTATGAAAGCACATTCAGTAAAGCCTAATCAGATCAATGACTTTTTACTCTCTGTCAATTCTTCTGAACTCAGGCATGGTACGCGCCTGCATGATTTATTGCTTCGTCCGCAATTTGGTATACTTGAATTGGCTGAAGCAGTTCCGGCATTAAAAGCAAAAATTGAAGCTATTCCCAAACGCACCGAAGAAATAGTTGAGGCAGCGGAAATCATCATCAAATATACCGGTTATATCGAAAGAGAGAGATTAATTGCCGACAAACTACAGCGATTGGAAAACATCCCTTTGAAGGGACGCATTGATTATAATACGGTGCAATCTATTTCAACTGAAGCACGTCAAAAATTACTCAAAATAAATCCGGAAACCATTGGTCATGCCAGCCGCATTCCGGGCATTTCTCCCAACGACATCAATGTGCTACTTGTTTTATTGGGGAGATAAGCGTATTGTTTCACGTGGAACAATTCCTAAATATTCGATATGAATCTTCAAACTGATAAATTAAAAAACGTGATAGCTTCACTTCCGGACAAGCCGGGAGTATATCAATTTATCAATAAAAAAGAAGAAATCATTTATATCGGCAAAGCGAAAAGTCTGAAGAAAAGAGTCTCCTCATATTTTACCAATAAAAGCCATAGCGGAAAAACAAATGTATTGGTCAAGAATATTGCCGACCTGAAATACATCATAGTCGATACAGAAGGTGATGCACTGCTACTGGAGAATAACCTGATTAAAGAACATCAGCCAAGGTATAATGTGATGCTGAAGGATGACAAATCCTATCCGAGCATATGCATATCAAACGAAGCATTTCCAAGAATATTCAAAACAAGAAAACTGATTAACGATGGGTCAAAATACTTTGGACCCTACACATCTGTTTGGGCGGTAAACTCCTTGCTTGAATTAATTCATGAATTGTATCCAATCAGAACCTGCAAATTGAATCTAAAAAAAGAGCATATAGATTTTAAAAAATATTCAGTTTGCTTGCAATATCACATTCATAAATGTAATGGACCATGCATAGGATCAGAAACTGAAGAGGAGTATGAAAAATATATCCATGAGGCAGAAAAAATTATCAAGGGTGAAGTTAATGAACTGAGCAAATCCATCATGGATGAAATAAAATTACTTTCAAAAGAATTGCGTTTTGAAGAAGCAAATGTATTGAAACAGAAATATGAAATTTTAGAAAACTATAAGGCAAAATCAATTATTACCAATACGGTTTTAGAAGAAACAGAGGTGTTTGGATATGATGAAGATGAAAACTCAAGCTACATCAATATGCTGCGCATTTCCAAGGGAAGCATTATTTTAGGCTATACCATTGAGTATAGAAAAAGGACGGATGAAACCAAAGAAGACTTATTAGCAAGCGCCATCACAGAACTTAGAAGAAAATTTCCCGGGAAAACAAAAGAAATCATTTTGCCTTTCGAAATTGAATTTCCAATAGAAAGCATCAACATCACGATCCCACAAAGAGGAGACAAAAAGAAATTATTGGATTTATCCACGCAGAATGTCAAACAGTATAAATTTGACAGATTAAAGCAAAGGGAAAAATTGAATCCGGAACAACGAAGTACGGCTATCTTGAAAAATCTTCAAGAGAAATTGAAATTGGAAAAACTTCCAATGACCATAGATTGCTTCGACAATTCAAATATATCCGGAAGCGATGCTGTTGGTGCTTGTGTGGTGTTCAAAAAAGGGAAGCCTTCTAAAAAAGACTACAGGAAGTATAATATTAAAACGGTAAAAGGTCCGGACGACTACGAATCCATGAGAGAGGTTGTAAGAAGAAGATATACCCGACTTATCAAAGAAGAAGCTCCCCTGCCCGACTTAATCTTGACCGACGGAGGTGTGGGACAGATGGAAGTTGTTAGACAAGTTGTTGAAAATGAACTCAATACATCTATTCCTATAGCAGGCTTGGTGAAAAACAAAAAACATATAACACATGAAATATTGTTTGGATTTCCTCCAAAATCTATCGGAATTAGTCCTAATGATTTATTATTCAAGTTTTTAGCAAATATTCAAAACGAAGTACATAGATTTGCCATCACATTTCACAGGGATAAAAGAAGTAAGAGTCAGAAAACTTCAGAATTGGATAATATTCCCGGAATTGGTGAAAAATCAAAAATTGAGCTGATGAAACACTTCAAAAGCATAAAAAGACTTCAGAACGCAGATTTGGATGAAATTGAGAAAATAGTTGGAAAAAACAGAGCATCAAAGGTTTATGAGTATTTTCGCAGGGATTTGAAGCCTTCAGAATCGAATATTTGAAAAAGCTCGAAAGATTGCACGTAAAGAAAGCACTCAAAAAAGACGAATTTTAAAATTATTTACATCAAAACCCAAAATAAAACGAAATTGAATAAAGAAACGATTTATATAGAAAATTTAAATGCGATCAATATTGCGGCGCAAAACTTTATCAAAAACGTAAAAGACAAAAAAGTTTTTGCATTTTATGGAGAAATGGGTGCGGGTAAAACAACTTTCATAAAAGCCGTTTGCGAAAACCTAGGTGTTGAAGATATGATCAATTCCCCAACTTTCTCCATAATCAATGAATATTCAACAACAAATGAGGATACTATCTATCACATGGATTGCTATCGAATCGAAAAAGAAAGCGAGGCAATGAATATCGGCGTAACTGAATATCTCTATTCAGGAAATTACTGCTTCATCGAATGGCCTGAAAAAATTGAGCGCTTACTACCGGATGATGTAGTGAGAGTAAAAATTACTGAAATTGAAAATGAGATAAGGGTTATTGAATTTGGAATATAGATTAGGGGCTTAGAAAGAAATTTCATCCCTCTCCACCCCATCTATTATTTCAAACAACTCGGACAAAGTATCTGCGCGTAACATAGCAATGCGTGTTTCTCTGAAATTAGGAATTCCTTTAAATACAGGCGTAGCGGCTAAATGCCTACGGCTATGTAAAATACCCTTCAATCTTTGATGATATAAGGACTCTATAGGAGTATCATCATCCATATCCAACCATTTGACGGAAGCCAGAATATGTTCTTTTAAAACTTCTTTTTGCTGATTAAAATCTAATGCTTGTATAATTTCACCGGTTTCAAAATAATGTTTGATTTCGGCAAACAACCAGGGACGACCAATAGTTCCACGACCGATCATCACCGCATCTACACCATATTTATTAAAGCATTCCAAAGCTCGTTCAGGCGTAGTAATATCTCCATTTCCAATGATTGGAATATGCATACGCGGATTATTTTTTACTTTGCCTATCAAATTCCAATCAGCCTCACCCTTATACATTTGAGACCGGGTTCTGCCATGTATGGTCAAAGCTGCAATACCGCAATCTTGCAACCGTTCAGCCAAATCAACAATAATTTTATTCTCTTCATCCCAACCCAAACGAGTTTTAACCGTTACAGGCAATTTAACAGCTTTAACCACTTTTGCAGTAATATCCAGCATTCGCGGAATATCTTTCAACAAACCGGCTCCTGCGCCCTTGCGTGCTACCTTTTTGACCGGGCAACCAAAATTAATATCAATCAGCTCCGGACTCACCTCTTCTGCAATTTTAGCCGCCTCTACCATAGAGTCGGTATCATGACCATAAATCTGAATACCGATGGGTCGCTCTTCGGGATAGATGGTTAACTTTTGTTTGGTGCGATTGACACTGCGAATGAGGGCTTCCGACGAAACAAACTCGGTATATAGCATATCAGCTCCATAGCGCTTACACAGCAGGCGAAAAGCCGGATCAGTCACATCCTCCATAGGAGCTAAAAACAATGGCTTTTCCGAAAATTGTATCTGGGCGATTTTCATCATCAATAAATTTGAGCTACAAAATTAAAAAATATCATGTAGATTTGTAAATTATTAGATACAAGACGAACACGAACCAATTTAATCCGCGAACGAAGTAATTGATTCAATCAGTTTATCAAGAGTTCCATACTACAAATAATAAACGTATGAGGTGTGTTTTCTTCATAATAGCTATAGCTCTTATATCGGGACAAATTATTGCGCAAACAGTTCGATACTCCCCTGCTTGGTTTGGTCCGAATGCCAATCCGGTTCCTGAATTTACAGATGCTACCATTGCGGATAATACCACTTTGGAGTTGATGGGTGATTATTATTTCGGTTTTGGAGACAAAACCAAAAATGCTTATATCAAAATAGATGTGCCTTTATTGCCAAAAAGAGTTTCCTTTAAAATATGGACCAGTATTTTAGAACATTATCAAGTTACAGATGCACTAAGCATCGAACGTGATATGAATGGTAATACCAAGGGACGAGCAATGGGAGATTTTTATGTACAGACAAGAATTTCAATACTAAAAGAAGGTACAATCAAACCTGCAATCATCTTGAATTCAACATTAAAAACCGCTTCCGGGACAAACTTTAAAGAGAGACGATATTTTGATACACCGGGTTATTATTTTGATTTGGAGGTAGGAAAATCTGTTTTCTTTAAAAATAATATTCTTAACGAAATCAGACTGGTGGGAAATATAGGATTTCTGTGCTGGGAGACTAGCGGTAGTCGCCAAAATGATGCACCTATCTATGGTGCGAAATTAATTGTTGGTAATCAGCATTGGAAATGGGAAAATACCATTGCCGGATATGATGGATGGATGCATAAACATCCCGCATATGGTAATGATTACGGAGATAATCCCCTTATTTTTCAAACTAAAATAAATTATAAATATCAAATACTTAACATATTTACCCAATATCAATATGGCATTCGTAGTTTTCCATATCATCAAATACGAATAGGTACAGCCATACAAATCAATAAATTAACGCCTCGCTATCAATGAATAATCTCAGACGTGAAGATATAGAAATCATGGCTCCCGTAGGATCATGGGAAAGTTTAGCTGCAGCTATACAATCCGGTGCCGATTCTGTGTATTTTGGTATAGAAAAACTGAATATGCGTAGTAAATCCAGTAATAATTTTACGACTGATGATTTACGAAAGATTGTAGCAACTTGCAATGAAAATCATATAAAATCTTATCTGACCGTCAATACGATTTTATATGATGAAGATATTGCATTGATGCGCGAAATTATAGATACGGCAAAAGAAGTACAGGTTTCGGCTATCATAGCTTCAGATATAGCTGCTATGATGTATGCTAATTCCATTGGTGTTGAAGTACATTTATCCACACAATTAAACATCTCTAATATAGAATCTTTGAAGTTTTATGCGCAGTTTGCAGATGTGGTTGTGTTGGCGCGCGAACTAAACCTTGAACAGGTAAAAAAAATTCATCAAGCAATTATGGATCAAGATATCAGGGGAAAAAACGGCGATTTGGTTCGCATTGAAATGTTTTGTCACGGTGCCTTATGTATGGCAATTTCCGGAAAATGTTACCTGAGTTTGCACGAGAAAAACTTATCTGCCAACAGAGGAGCATGCAATCAAATCTGCCGCAGAGCTTATACCGTAAAAGACATAGATTCCGAAATTGAATTGGAAATAGACAATGAATACATCATGTCACCCAAAGACTTGAAAACCATTGATTTTCTGAATATTATGTTAGATTCCGGTGTCAGGGTTTTCAAAATTGAAGGCAGAGCACGCGCTCCTGAATACGTTAAAACGGTTGTTTCTTGTTATAAAGAAGCAGTAGAAGCTTATTTAGAGGATGATTTCACCCAGGAAAAAATTGATAATTGGAACAAGAGGTTGAGCAAGGTATTTAACCGTGGATTTTGGAATGGATATTATTTGGGACAAAGATTAGGTGAATGGAGTGCTAATTACGGTTCTGATGCTACACACAAAAAGGTGTACATAGGTAAAGTAACCAACTATTTCACCAAAATTGGAGTTGCCGAAATATATGTAGAAGCACAATATGTCTCAAAAGGTGATGAAATGCTCATCATAGGTGAAACAACAGGCGTATATGAAGATACCATTGAAGAACTACGTGTAGATCTTCAGGCAGTTGACAAAGCAGTAAAAGGCGAATATTTTTCTGTTAAAACTAAAGAGTTAGTTAGAAGAAACGATAAAGTCTATAAGTTTATTCGAAAATAAATCAAGACATTTCCAACATTTTGATAATCGGTTTTAGGGCTTTTAGTCTTAAAGCTTCATTAATTAAAATTTCCGGACTTTCATTTTTCAAACACAAATACAATTTCTCCAAAGTATTTAATCTCATGTAACTGCACTGATTACATACAGAAGTGCTATCGTTTGATGGTACGGGAATAAACATTTTATCCGGATTGTATTTTTTCATCTGATATAAAATACCGGCTTCTGTTGCTACTAAAAATTTTTTATGCTCAGAATTAGTAGTATAATTCAGTAAATCTTGGGTTGAACCGATAAAATCCACTAAATTTAATAAGGATTGAGGACATTCAGGATGAGCAACAGTAATGGCATCAGGATGTTCATTTTTTAGTTGTACCAACTTTTCAATGGAGAAATTCTCATGCACATGACATGCTCCATCCCATAACAGCATATTTCTACCGGTAATTTTGTTGATATAATTGCCTAAATTTCTATCGGGACCAAAAATAATTTTTTCATCCAAAGGTAATTGATTAATAATCTTCTTAGCATTGGTCGAAGTAACCACTATATCTGTCAAAGTTTTCACTTCTGCAGTCGTGTTCACATAACTGATTACGGTATGGTCGGGATGTGCTTTGATAAATTCTTCAAACTTGTCTGCAGGACAGCTTTCTGCCAAAGAACAACCTGCTTCCACATCGAGAATCAATACCTTTTTATCGGGTGAAAGGATTTTGGCTGTTTCACCCATAAAATGAACACCGCATAATACGATGATGTCAGCATTGGTTTGTAAAGCCCATTGTGCTAGAGCTAAGCTATCTCCTACTTTATCTGCAATATTTTGTATATCATCTGTCTGATAAAAATGAGATAAGATGACGGCATTTTTTTCTTTTCGTAAACGATTAATTCCACTGATAAGTTTTGATTTATTCATTTTCAACAATAACTAATATTAATATTTTTAATTCAAAACTTTAAATGATAATAATAATGGCTTGTTAATATGGTTGATATTTTTTCTCTAAATTTTTGTTTATGTCGTTATTAAATTTAGAAACAATGATATTAATAAATTATTTTTTTAAAAATCTTTGATTATAAATAAACTACGAATCATTTCAACAATCTGTTTGAACCCGCAAAGTTAATAAGTTTTTATAAACTCAATGGTTGAAAAACCGATATTTCTTTTAATAATTCGTTAAAAGAAAATCTTATTTTAATTTTGTCATCTAAATTATTTTGTTAAACAGGGGTATATCTAATAAAAACAAATTAAGTTGTTTATTTTTACACACAAATTATCAAAAAGTTTTCAAGAGTTTATAAATACCATTCATTTTTACTACACATCAAACATTATATTTATTCATGCAAATTTTAGTTACCGGAGCCAATGGTTTATTAGGGCATCATGTGGTTATGCAACTTTTAAATAAGGGGTATCAGGTAAAAATTATTGTCAGGTCTACTCAAAAAATTGCTTTTGATTTGAATAGGGTAGAGTGTGTTAAAGGTAATTTTAACGATAAGAATACTTTGTACCATGCCATGCAATCTTGCGAAGCAGTTGTTCATATTGCTGCAGTGACCGACATGCATTTAATAGGCTATCAAAAATACGAAAATATCAATGTGGACGCAACCAAGCAATTACTTGAAGTAGCAGAAGAATTGTCGATCAATAAAGTAATTTTTGTAAGTTCTGCGAATACCATTGGTTTTGGCAGTGTTGATAATTTAGCTGATGAAAATGTATCTTTTTCATATCCCTTTACGAAATCACACTATGCAAGAAGTAAATTTGAAGCAGAAAAATTGGTGGTTGATTTTGCTAATACTTCAAAAAGTCGTCATGCCATTATCATCAATCCGACCTTTATGATTGGGAGTTATGACACTAAGCCTAGCTCAGGTGCACTGGTATTGATGGGATATAAAAAGCGCCTTTTGTTCATTCCTTCCGGCGGAAAGAATTTTGTAGCGGTTGAAGATGTGGCTACAACTTGTTGTAATGCTTTGACCATGGGAAAATCCGGTGAAAGGTATTTGGCATGTAACATCAATTCGAGTTTTAAAGAGTATTTTAAAATACAAAGTAGGGTAGGGAATTATCAACAAATTATTATAGTACTGCCTGATTTTTTATTGAAATTAATTGGGTATTTGGGGGATTTTCTTCAATTATTAAAAATTAAAGTATCCTTTTCCAGCCGGAATATTAATCAGTTGTTGATAAAGGAGTACTATACAAATGCCAAAGCAAAAAAAGAATTGTTATTACCCGAAACTCCTATTGAAAAAGCCGTTGAATCGGCTTTAAAGTGGTTTCATCCCCAAATCTTACAATAAATGTTATGTGCTGATGAGTCCGAAAATCATACTTCCGCCTGAATGGGCAAAACAAGATTTTATCCAGTTGACTTTTCCACATGAGGGAACGGACTGGGCGTATATGCTTGATGAAGTGAACGTTTGCTTTGTTGAAATTGCGCGCGCTATCCTGCGATTTCAGAATTTGTTGGTAGTCTGTCATGATAAAATGAAAATCAAGCATTTATTTAAAGATGCAAAAGGTAAAAATATCACTTTTGTTGAATTGCCTACTGATGATACTTGGGCACGTGATCATGGCGGTATTACTGTCTTTGAAGGCAATCAAAAGATAATTTGTGATTTTGCATTCAATGGTTGGGGAAAAAAATATAAAGCTGATTTGGACAATCAATTGACCAGATTATTGTTTGACAAGGGTGTTTTCGGTAAAAACGCATTGTATCGCAATCATTTGGATTTTGTTTTGGAAGGTGGCAGCATTGAATCGGACGGACAAGGTACGCTGTTGACTACTTCCAACTGTTTGTTGTCCGCCAATCGCAATGATTTATCCAAAGAAGCAACAGAGGCAAAACTCAAAGCATACTTTGGCTTGAAACGGGTATTATGGCTGAATCACGGTCATTTGCAAGGAGATGATACCGACAGTCATATTGATACCTTAGCCCGTTTTTGTGATGCTGATACCATAGCTTATGTTCAATGCACCGATGCTTCCGATGAGCATTATCAGGAGTTGTTGTTGATGGAGCAGGAATTGCAAAATTTTAAAACTTTGGGTGGCAATACTTATAAATTAGTACCTTTGCCCATGGCAGATGCAGTATATCATGAAGGTGAAAGATTACCGGCTACCTATGCTAATTTTTTGATTATCAATGGGGCAGTCTTGGTTCCCACCTATGATTCCCCAAAAGATAAAACAGCATTGGAACAGTTACAAAAAATCTTTCCTGATAGGGAAATTATTGGTATCAATTGTCTGCCTTTGATTCAACAGCATGGGTCTTTGCATTGTGTGACCATGCAATATTATTGATTGAGAGACGAGAGTTAGCATAAACAAAGAAATTAAAAATAATAATCATATGAAGGTTGCATTAATTCAACAAGCGAACACAGCTTCTCGTGATGAGAATGTAGCGAAATTGCTACAAAATATCCGGCAATGTACTCAGCAAGGCGCAGAGCTAATAGTATTGCAGGAAATTCACAATGGTTTGTATTTTTGCCAAACTGAAGATCCGGCCGTGTTTGAACAGGCGGAAACCATTCCCGGGTATTCTACAGAAATATTCGGTCGGGCAGCCAAAGAACATCAGGTGGTAATCGTACTTTCGCTTTTTGAGAAGCGCGCTGCGGGCTTGTATCACAATACAGTAGTAGTAATTGAAAAAGATGGTTCTATTGCCGGTAAGTATCGCAAAATGCATATTCCGGATGACCCTGCCTATTATGAGAAGTTTTATTTTACACCCGGTGATATGGGCTTTCAACCCATACAGACATCTGTCGGTAAATTAGGGGTGTTAGTATGTTGGGATCAATGGTATCCCGAAGCAGCCCGGTTGATGGCGATGGCGGGAGCAGAAGTTTTGATTTATCCGACAGCCATAGGGTGGGAGAGTACTGACACTGAAGATGAAAAGGATCGTCAGTTGGATGCCTGGATTACTATTCAGCGTGGACATGCCGTTGCCAATGCTTTACCGGTAATTTCTTGCAATAGGGTAGGATATGAACCAGACCCTTCCGGACAAACAAACGGTATTTCCTTCTGGGGCAATAGTTTTGTTGCCGGTCCGCAGGGCGAAATATTAGCACAAGCCCAGGATGCCCAGGATGAAAATTTAATAGTAAACATTGATTTATCACGCACCGAGGCAGTGAGGCGAATGTGGCCCTTCTTCCGCGATAGGCGCATAGATGTTTACGGAGACCTTACTAAAAGATGGAGGGATTGATTAAAGCATATAACCAATCCCTCTAACTCCTATTTATTCACATGTTATTTGCTGAAAAAGAAGTCGCAGCGCCTGTTAGCCAAAGATTTCAAGGGCGGTTCGGGTATTTTACCCATTCCGTTGGCGACCATCCTGTCATGAGGGATATTATATTTCTGCACCAATTCTTGTTTTACTCGTTCTGCCCTCAGGCGGCTTAGTTTTTTGTTATATTCGTTGGTGCCAAGATAATCGGTATAGCCTCTGATTTCAAGTAGCAAATCAGGATCTTCAGCCATTTTTTGAGCTACTTTGATGAGGGTGATTTGTGCAATCTTATCTAACTCATAACTGTCGAAATCAAAATAAACAGAAAGAATATCTTCTTCTTTGATAGTTTGTACCTTCATACTTCTACCCCAAAAATCAACCGGTGTACCCGGAGGTGTATTAGGCTCTAAATCCCTGATATCCGGCACTCCATCCTGGTCGGTATCCGGACCGTCATTGGACAATATTCCCTCAAGTTTTACAACCCTATAATCCAAAGAGGCAAAGTTATTTTCGACCGTATCTATACGTTGACCAAGCTGATTAATTTGCTGTTGAAGTTGATTGATAATGTTTTGCGATATAGATGTAGTAGTATCGGGGAGTTGATCCCTTACACTTCTCACATCTTTTTGTGTGAATTTATAGCGTAAATTGATGCCAAAAGTTTCCCATTGGTCGTAGTAGTAACCCCGATAAATAGATTCTAAGTGATCAGTATTGGTGTAATAATATTTAAAATGAGCACCCAAACTAACCTTTTTGGTGAGGTTGAATTCGAGAACAACCGAATAAGGAAAAATCATAAAAGCGGGAGGAAACGATACAGGATATCCATATTTTAGCTGAAGAGGTCCTTTAAATTCACGTGTGGTTTCGTATTTGGGCCATACCATACCCGCAACACCAACGCCGGCACTTCCCCATAAACTCACGTATTTATTTTTTTTGCCTAAAACTATGTTTAGAAAGTCAAAACTAATGAATGAAGAAAAATATGCACCTCCGGTTACGAATTTCTCATCTCCGTCTTCCTGATTAAATATTAACCCACCATAATTAACCCCCAAAGAAAAGATAGGGTGTACATTGTATTCTATAGACATATCTATGGTAGGGCTTTTCATTATCCATGAAAAGTCGTAATCGGGGTGTATGTCAGTGTCTAAGCGGGCAACGCCTGTATAACCTACGATCGACCACTTGTTCGATCTTGAAATTATATCAGTTAAACTTTGTGCATGGCTAAGCCCAAAACCCGCTATTATTAATACATATATTAGAACTATCCGCTTCATAACTGATTCAATTAACTTTAGATGCTATATGTTATGGAGGATAAACATATGAAGTCATCAAGATAACAATGAATAATTGGAATAATATAGATAAAAACGCAAATATATTATATTTTAGTTAAAAAATAAACTTTTAACGTAAATATTAATTTTCCAAAATTTTTTCAAAAAATAATTTAGGTGAATTTGTTAGCTGTGAGTTATTTCAACCTTTTGTGTCGGAGCCTGATTTTTATTCCTGATTTCCGTTTGTTCTACTACTTTTTCAGCTAGATTTTTAAAAGCCAAACCTGAAATGGAATTGCCGTCTATTGCGACCGGTTTCCCTGCATCACCACTTTCGCGTATGCTTTGTACAATAGGGATTTGACCAAGCAAAGGTATGTTTAATTCTTTAGCCAATCTTTGACCGCCTTCTTTTCCAAATAAGTAGTATTTGTTTTCGGGCAATTCATTCGGCGTAAACCACGACATATTTTCTATTAGCCCCAATACCGGAACATTCACCTTGTCGCCTTTAAACATGTTCACTCCTTTGCGAGCATCTGATAAGGCTACATCTTGCGGTGTAGTTACTACTACGGCGCCGGTAATACCCATGGTTTGTACCAATGTCAGGTGGATATCGCCGGTTCCGGGAGGTAAGTCCATCACAAAATAATCCAGTTCTCCCCAACTTACATCCGCAATCAACTGTTTTAAAGCATTACTTGCCATAGCACCTCTCCAAACCAGGGCTTCTTCAGGATTAACAAAAAAACCAATGGACAATAGACGAATACCATATTTTTCAATGGGGATGATTTTTTGCTTGCCGTCAACTTCTTCCAACATAGGCCGGGCATCCTCTACATCAAACATTTTTGGGATAGAAGGACCGTGAATATCCGCATCCAACAAACCTACTTTGTAGCCCAATTGTGCCAATGCAATGGCTAAGTTAGAGGCTACAGTTGATTTACCCACACCACCTTTACCGGAAAATACGGCGATGATGTTTTTTACATCCGGGAGGATAGATAAAGGCTTGGGAGTAGCAATTTGTTTGAAAACAGCTTTAATATTTCCCTTTATCTCAACTTCTTCACTGATATAGGTCAGAATTGCTGTTTCAGCAGCCCTGATAACCGACTGCCGGAAAGGATCGTTTGGTTTTTCAAACAGGATAGAAAATGAAACTTTCATACCATTAATGCGGATGTCGTCTTGTACCATACCGGAAGAAACGATGTCTTTGCCCGTTCCGGGATAACGTACACGCTTTAAGGCATCTAAGATTAATTTGGGATATAAGGTCATTTTATGTTTTGTTTTGATTGATTATTGTGTTGATTTCGACCGAAACTTCGGTAGCTGTCTTTTTCGATTTCTACATCCGGTTCTTTAAAAGAGCTTTTTTTCTCCAATACAAAACGAATGTATTTAATGCTGATGCCTCTATCTAACCATTGTTGTTCGTAAAAAGTTTTGATGTTTAGAATCGGGTTGTTAGAAACAGATGCATATAAATCATTGGTAATCACATCCACCGCGTAATGATTGGCTTTAATCATTTCATGGGTATAGGTGAACATAAATTGACTATCCGTTTTTAAATGAATTAGTCCGCCATCTTTAACAATTTGCTGGTATCTCTTCATGAAGTTTGTAGAAGTCAGTCTTTTAGAAGCTTTTTTCATTTGCGGATCGGGGAAGGTAAGCCATATCTCCGACACTTCATCGGTGTCAAAGAAATGATTGATCATTTCAATATTAGTGCGTAAAAAAGCTACATTTTTTAATTTTTTTTCAAGAGAATCTTTGGCTCCTGTCCACATCCTTGCTCCCTTGATATCAACACCGATAAAATTTTTATCAGGGAATAATTCAGCCAATCCCACCGAATATTCTCCCTTTCCGCAACCTAGCTCCAGCACGATAGGATTATCGTTTTTGAATACCGATTTACTCCACTTTCCCTTATGCTCAAATGACTTCCCCAGTAATACTTCTCGGGAAGTCATTTGAAACACATTTGGAAAAGATTCCATTTCAGTAAATTTGGCTAATTTATTCTTCCCCATCTGCTATTTCTAATTTTAACCCTATGGCATTCACACCTTTCAAAACATCATCTCTCATGCCGTGAACAATGGAGTATTGATACGTACCGGCTTTGTCACAATGAAAATGTTCATGTAAAGGCACTTGTAAAGTATAAATTGATCCATTCCCAGTTCCGTACCACTTCCCCGTATAGTCTGCCATCGCACATAAAATGGTGTCACGTGTAATTTCCTGATTAGGAGTTATTTGCTCAACAAATAACCATAAATTTTGATAGGAATAATCTCCGGTATGACGAATGGCTATCAACAAATCGTACAAAGCAGTTGTATCGTTAATTGTTACATTGAAAACATAACTGCTGTCGGATGACCAGCCGCCGGCATCAAGCAGTTTATATTCATGAAAAATCGGTCGTTTTCCGCATGAAGTAAAAATCAATATTGGCAACAGCAATATTAGTAACAACCGTTGAAAGAAGTTGTTGAGCTTGACCAGTAAATTGTAATCTGTTGGACTATTCATTTTTTGGATTCCTTTTTTTTCCGGATGGACGTTTTCTCCTTTTGGGTCTTTTTTGTTTGTCGAAACGTGTCAAACTATCTTCTTCAATAGCACTGCTATACGCATCTTTTTGCTTTTCCTCTTGTGCCGCGTCCAATGAATCGGGCTTAATTCCCCTTTTATTCAGGGCTATTATTTCTTTAGCCCTATCCGGACTGATGGTGATGACATTCTCTCCGTAATTTTGTGCTGTAGAATAAGAAATAGACGGTTTGAAAGCATCCGTTTTAAAATGATAGTATGTGTGATCTGTTGTTTCAAGTGTTATTTCTTTGGATGGGAAATCTTTTAGGGCATCCACATAGGCATCCAATTCATACCGAATACAGCATTTGATCTTGCCGCAAGGACCTGTAATCTTTTGCATATTCATTGAAATGTCCTGATGTCGGGCTGCTGCTGTGGACACTGAATTGAAGTTCGTTTTCCAACTGGAGCAGCATAATTCGCGACCACAGGGACCGATGCCGCCGATTCTTCCTGCTTCCTGTCGAGCTCCGATTTGTTTCATTTCAATGCGCACGCGAAAAGTTTCGGCGAATACTTTAATCAATTGGCGAAAATCTACCCGGTCATCAGCGATATAGTAAAAGATGGCTTTTCCTCCATCTCCCTGAAATTCAACGTCGCCAATCTTCATGTCCAATTTCATGTCCTCAGTAATTTGCCGGGCTTTGATCATCGTTTCCTGCTCCTTAGCCTTAGCCTCTTTTTGTTTTTCAATGTCCGCTTCTTTGGCTTTGCGATAAATCTTTTTAATGCCATATTTTTCAGGATTGATGTTTTGCTTGTTCATCTGCAATAACACCAAGCGCCCGATCAGCGTGACTTCACCTATGTCATGACCCGGCGATGATTCAACTGCCACGATATCTCCTTTTTCCAAAGGGATTTTAGCACTGTTGATGAAATATGCTTTTCTTGTGTTTTTAAACTGGACTTCAACATAATCAGTTTCCTGATGAGTTTCGGGCAAGTCGCTTAACCAGTCGAATGTATTTAGTTTTTGATGGGACCCCAAATTGAATCCTTTATGGCTGCAGCCGTTACAGCCACTGCTTTCGTCATATATTTGTTCCATGAGTGTTTTATTTTTTTAAAAGCACAATAATTTTAAGCATTAAATCAAAAAACACCATTCTAGCGTTTACGTTTTGCTCAATATGTCTTTGTGCCAAAGCAAATTCCGTCATCAAATCTTCCACATTTCCTGCATGAATAAAAGGGGAGAAATTTTTAGAAAAATCTGCTTCTGTCTGATTCAGATAATTTAATTCCAGTTGCTGCAAATTTAATATAAAATTTTCACGCAACATATGTTGTGCATAAACTAAAAAGTTTTTTTGCCTTTCTCTGCCTACGGTTGATTGTGATATGTCATCCGACCATTGCTTTAGCCCTTTTAAGGCGACATAATTTTTTCTGTTACCAACTTTCCAGGCATCGCGCATGACTTGCACAAATTTGTCGTAGTTCTCTTTGTGTTCATCGTTTTCCGCCAACAGATCTTTTGCCTTCTTATAGCTGCCTTTGGCAATGCGCGCAATGTTTAATGCATCAGTCGGTGAAATTGCTACTTTAGCATTGGAAGTCAGGGCAGACATAATATCTTCATTTTCCAAGGCAGGAATGATTACATGCTGTGTTCGTGACAGGATGGTTGCAATAATCGTTTCAGGCTGGTCGGAAACCAACAGAAAAACGGTTTTAGCAGGCGGTTCTTCTAATATTTTCAATAATTTATTAGCACAAGTGACGTGCATTTTCTCCGGAAGCCAGATGATCATCATCTTATACTCAGACTCGTATGTTTTCAAGCTCAGCTTACGAATAATCTCCTGACTTTCATTTGAGTAGATGATACCTTGTTTGGAATCTTTCGATATTTTGTTGAACCAATCCTGAGCGCTCATGTAGGGATCTTCAATGAACATCTCTCTGAATTCATTAACAAAATCATCACATACCAGCGAGTCTTTATTGGCAGGTTTGATGATGGGAAAAACCAAATGTAAGTCGGGATGGGCTAATTTTGAATATTTAACACAAGAGGGACAAACACCACAAGCATCGTGTTCAGTTCTGTTTTTACAGCAAATATATTGAGCATAAGCCACAGCTAACGCCAGCTTACCCACGCCTTCCCGGCCGCGAAACAACTGTGCGTGCGGTATCCGTTTCTCGTGAACAGAACGAATCAGCCGTTCTTTAATGGCTTTTTGTCCAATAATTTGTGAAAACAACATGAAATCTTATCGTTTTTTTATTAAGCAGAACAAAATTACTGATTTTTTTTCAGATAAGATAATGGATGGATTATTTTATATGCTTGTTATATGTTCGAATATCTTTTTTATAACTTCTTTTGTCAATCCTGAAAATTCCCGTAAATTTGCATTCAAACTTTTAATCAATTTGTTATGCGTAATCTCCAACCCCAAAAGCTTTGGAATTTTTTTTATCAAATAACTCAAATTCCACGTCCGTCTAAAAAAGAAGAAAAAATATTGGCTTATCTGGTCAACTTTGCAAAATCACGAAATTTACCTTTTGCACAGGACAATTCCGGCAATTTGCTGATTAAAAAACCTGCTACAGTTGGTTATGAGAGTCAACCGACTGTTATTTTACAAGCTCACGTGGATATGGTGTGTGAGAAAAATGCAGATTCAACACATAATTTTGATACCGACCCCATTGAAGCTTATGTAGATGGCGATTGGGTAAAGGCTAAAGGGACTACCCTCGGCGCTGATAACGGCGTAGGAATCGCTATGATGTTAGCAATATTGGATTCCGATGATTTGAAACATCCTGCCTTGGAATGTTTGTTTACGATAGATGAGGAAACCGGCTTGACCGGTGCATATGGGTTAGCCAAAGATTTCTTAAGCGGTTCCATATTGATAAATTTAGATTCGGAAGATGATGGGGAAGTCTTCATCGGTTGTGCCGGAGGAATCGGAACCAAAGCATTTTTCGATTATGAAACGGAAGCTACACCTTCCGGCTATTTTGGTTTTAGGGTAAGCGTGTCAGGTTTATCCGGTGGTCATTCCGGTGGTGATATCCACTTAGGAAGAGCCAATGCGAATAAAGTGCTGAATCGCTATCTTTGGCAGTTGAATCAGCAAATGGATTTACGTTTATACAGTTTTGAAGGCGGGAATTTACACAATGCCATTCCGCGGGAAGCTACCGCCTTGTGCGCTGTACCACATGCTGAAAAAGAAAAAGTTCGTGCGATGCTGAATATGTATATTGCAACTTTGGAAGAAAGATATCAAGGCATAGAACCCAATCTGCAAATCAACTTAGAGTCGGAGGCTTTACCTGCATCAGTGATGACAAAATCTTTCTCCGACAGATTTTTAAATATGCTCTACGCTTGTCCTCATGGCGTGAAAGCCATGAGTCGCGATATTCCCGGCCTGGTGGAGACTTCTACCAATCTGGCATCAGTAAAGATGAAGGCTGGTAATCTCATAGAAGTAAATACCAGTCAACGCAGCTCTTCTAACGATGGTAAAACAGACATTGCCAGTCAGGTATATGCAGCTCTTACACTGGGAGGTGCGGAAGTCAAACAATCAGACGGATATCCGGGCTGGCAGCCTAATAAAAATTCAGCCATATTGAAAAAGGCTTCTGCCGCCTATGAAAAATTATTTGGAAAAACTCCTGTACAAACCGCTATACATGCGGGCTTGGAATGTGGCTTGTTTTTAGAAAAATACCCTCATCTAGACATGATTTCCATGGGACCGCAAATGTATGATGTTCACTCTCCGGATGAGCGAGTAAGTATCAGTTCTACAGAAAAGAGCTGGAAATGGCTAATTGAGATCTTGGCATCTTTGCATGCTTAAGTTTTCAATGATCTAAACATCTTAGCATCAATTCAATATTCTATGGAGAAAAAACGAAAAATTATCAACGATCCGGTATTTGGCTTTATCAACATACCGGATGGTTTGCTTTACGACATCATTCAGCATCCTTATTTTCAGCGGTTGAACCGTATCAAACAGCTTGGGTTGTCTCCTTACGTGTACCCCGGTGCACAACACACACGCATGCAACATTCTTTGGGTGCGATGCATCTCATGGGGGAAGCAGTTGATCAGCTCAGAGTAGCAGGACATGTTATCTCTTATGAGGAGGAATTGGCGGTCAAAGCCTGCATGCTGCTGCATGATATTGGTCACGGACCATTTTCTCATACTTTAGAGCATAGTTTGGTGCCCAACGTAAGTCATGAGGAAATATCTTTGTTGATTATGGAGAAGATGAACAGCGAGTTTAAGGGCAAACTCGATATGGCAATTGAAATTTTTCAAAATAAATATCCGCGTAAGTTTTTACATCAGTTGGTGTCCGGCCAGTTGGACATGGATAGATTGGATTACCTGAGCCGCGATAGTTTTTTTTGTGGTGTGAGTGAAGGGATCATCGGGGCTGCCCGCATCATTAAAATGTTAAATTTGCATGAAGGACAGTTGGTGGTAGAAGCCAAAGGAATTTATTCCATTGAGAAATTCTTAGTCGCTCGTAGGCTGATGTATTGGCAGGTATATTTGCACAAAACATCTGTTGCTGCAGAAAGGATGTTGATTAATATTTTGAAGCGGGCAAAAGAGCTTGCTTTACAAGGTGTTGAGTTGTTTGCTACACCGGCTTTACATTATTTTTTATACCATAAGATCAGTTTGTCCGACTTTTCTAAATCAACAAAAGTTTTTGAAAGTTTTATGAAGTTAGATGATGCTGATTTTTTTTCAGCCATTAAAGTATGGATGAATCATGAAGATTTTGTATTGTCATTATTATGCAAGTCGTTTATTAATAGAAGGCTGTTCAAAGTTGAAGTTGGTTCGGAAGCTGTTGATAAATCCGTGCAACAAAATGTACTAAAAAGATACATGCAACGTTTCAATATCAGCATGGAAGAAGCTCAATATTTGATGGGCGATTCCATCGTAAGTACCGACACATATTCTCCTAAGGATGAGAATATTAACATACTGATGAAGGACGGAAGCATCCAAGATATTGCAGAAGTATCCGACATGTTGAATATTCAGGTATTAACCAAGAAAGTAAGCAAGCATTTTTTCTGTTATCTGAAATTAGAGGATTGATCAGGATGATAATTATGAACGTGCAGATGCTGTAAAGGCAGATGGATAAATGGTTGAAAATTAGAAAAAACAAGTATTAATCTGATTTTGTCAATTATGTTTATTAATTTTGCACCCAAATTTTTGAAATGGTAACAGTATATGAATTTTACTGTGATAATTTTTGCATACGAGTTCCACTCAATTATTTAGGTATTTAATTTTAAAGAATGAAGTTTACAGCCCAACAAATTGCTGATTTTTTAAAAGGAACGGTAGAGGGAGACCCTCATGTAAGCGTACATGATTTTTCAAAAATAGAAGAAGGAAAACCCGGTACGCTGTCTTTTCTGTCGAATCCAAAATATACAAATTATATTTATGACTGCCGGGCTGATATTGTTTTGGTTAATCATGATTTCAAATCTGAAAAACCTGTCAGTCCAACTTTAATACGTGTGGATAATGCATATGAGTCTTTGGCTAAGCTGATGGGTTTAGTTAATAGTTTGCAAGAACGAAAATCAGGTATATCCTCTTTAGCCAATATTGATGCATCTGCAAAAATCGGAAGCGAAGCATTTATCGCTCCTTTTGTTCAGATTGGCGCTCAGGTTCAAATCGGCAAACGACCCACGATTCACGGAAATGTGAATATTGCCGATAATACGATGATTGGAGACAATGTAATCATCTATCCGGGAGTAGTTATTTATCCGGATACGGTAATCGGTAACAATTGTATCATTCATGCCAATGCAGTGATAGGTGCCGATGGGTTTGGCTTTGCCCCGACGGAAAGTGGCAGCTATGAGAAAATTCCGCAAATTGGCAATGTAATTTTAGAGGATGATGTGGAGATTGGAGCAAACACAACCGTTGACAGGGCAACCATCGGAAGCACGATCATTCGAAAAGGAGTAAAAATTGATAATTTGGTGCAGGTGGCACACAATGTAGAGATAGGCGAACATTCAGTGATAGCTTCACAAACCGGCATAGCCGGTTCTTCAAAAATCGGTAAAAAAGTGATGTTTGGTGGTCAGGTTGGTATTTCCGGACATATCAACATAGCTGACGGAACCATGTTAGGAGCTAAAGCAGGGGTTGGAAGCAACATCAAAATTCCGGGTCAAATTTATTCAGGCTCTCCTGCTGTGCCGATGAATACGTTCAAGCGTTCTTATGTGGTTAGTAAAAACTTGCCTGAATTGCAAAAAAATATTTATGAATTGATTAAAAAAGTAAAGGAATTAGAAAAGGTTGTCGAAAACAAAATCGAAGGTAAAACTATCGATTCCGACACGAGATAAGGTGATGAAACGAGTAAGTATATTTTTTCACACCAACGTCTATGATAATGTATCAACGAGCGACTTTTATACGCCTGTTGGATAATTAGTTGTTAATGTATGAAACAAAAAACTATTGGAAATTCTTTTTTTCTTGAAGGGATTGCATTACATACCGGACTTAACGTCAAATTGACAGTTTATCCTGCTCCTGCAGATCACGGTATCATTATCTGTAGGACAGATGTCGCAGGAAAGCCTTGCATAGAAGCTGTTGTTGATAATGTAGGGCATACTGTGCGGGGAACGGTTTTAATGAATGAACGCATGCAAGTCGGCACAGTAGAGCATGCTTTAGCTGCTTTCTATGCAGCCGGCATAGATAACTGTTTGTTTGAAATTAATGGACCCGAATTTCCAATTTTAGATGGAAGCGCACGCTTTTTCAGAGATAAAATTTTAGAAGTAGGTGTAGTAACACAAGATGCCGACAAAAAACATCTTGTAATCACTGATGTTGTTGAATACGAAACGGATTCAGGTTCCAAAATAATAGCTTATCCTTCGGATAAATTTGAATTGGAAGTATTGATAGGATTCGATTCGCCTGTGCTGAGAGAACAAACTGCTGTTTTGAATGATATTAGTGAATTTAATGAGAAGGCTGCTGCAGCACGGACTTTTGTATTTGTTCGCGAAATTGAACATTTGCTTGAAATGAACCTGATAAAAGGTGGTGACTTAAAAAATGCCATTGTGATTTATGATAGAATTATGTCGCAGAAAGCTGTGGATAATTTATGTGAGAAGTTAAATCAGAAGTCAGTGGATGCCTCACATCTCGGATATTTAAACGGCGGACTTAGATTTGAAAATGAACCGGCTATGCACAAATTGCTTGATGTGGTTGGTGATTTAGCATTGACCGGAAAATCGATAAAAGGCAGAATAGTAGCCAAATACCCCGGACATAAAATCAATACTGAATTCGCTAAACTTTTAAGAAAAAAATATTTAACAAAATAAAATGACTGTACATCCCCTTTCTCAAATACATCCTGAGGCTGTCATCGGTCCCGGCGTTGAAATTGGTCCTTTTGTGTTTATCGATAAAAATGTTGAAATAGGTGCAGGCACGACCATCGCTGCTAATGCAACCATCCTTGAAGGCACAAGGATAGGTGAAAAATGTAAAATTTTCCCCGGTGCCGTCTTGGGTGCTATTCCACAGGATTTAAAATTTAAAGGAGAAGATTCGCTGGTTATCATCGGTAATAATACGACCATTCGTGAATGCGTTACCGTTAATAGAGGGACAGCAGCCAAAGGGGAAACCATAGTAGGAAACAATTGCTTGTTGATGGCTTATTCGCACGTGGCACATGACTGTATCATCAAAGATTTTGTGATAATGTCCAATGCAACCCAGTTGGCAGGAGAAGTGGAAATAGATGATTTTGCAATCTTGGGAGGTGGAACTTTGGTGCATCAATTCGTTAAAATCGGTGCGCATACCATGTTGCAAGGTGGCTCGAAAGTCTCTCAAGATATACCGCCTTATATAGTTGCCGGTCGTGAGCCTTTGGTTTATAGCGGCGTGAACTCTATCGGACTGAGACGTAGGGGATATACCAATGAGCAAATCAATGGCATTCAGGATGTTTACAGGATAATTTTTCAATCGAAACTCAATACCACTAACGCGATCGAGCGTGTAATGGAAACCTTGCCTCCGTCCGTTGAAAGGGACAATATTATCCGGTTTATTCAATCTTCCAACAGGGGTATCATCAAAGGACATATTCAGTAAAAATTATGGATAGTGTAGAAGCACCTAAAAAAAGTCTCAACTTCATCGAAGCAATGGTTGAGCAGGACTTGCGTGACGGTCTCAATAACGGTCGTATTCAGACGCGTTTCCCGCCTGAACCCAACGGCTACCTGCATATCGGGCACGCTAAAGCCATTTGTATTGATTTTGGAATAGCCGAGAAATATAATGGCATCTGCAACCTGCGCTTTGATGACACCAATCCGCTGAAAGAAGATGTGGAATATGTTGATTCTATCATGGAAGATATTCAATGGTTGGGGTATCAGTGGAAAAACGTTTATTATGCTTCCGACTATTTTCAACAATTGTGGGATTTGGCTGAGCAGTTTATCTTAGACGGAAAAGCTTATGTTGATGAACAATCCTCAGAAGAAATAGCCAAACAAAAAGGGACACCTACAGTGCCGGGTACTAATAGTCCGTATCGCAACCGCCCTATAGAAGAGAGCCTGGAACTGTTTCGTAAGATGAATACAGGTGAAATCCCTGAAGGGAAGATGGTGTTACGCGCTAAGATAGATATGGCATCTCCCAATATGCATATGCGCGACCCGATTATGTATCGCGTGATTACGGATCATCCGCATCATCGTACGGGCTGGACTTGGAAAGCTTATCCTATGTATGATTTCGCCCATGGTCAGTCTGATTATTTTGAGGGTGTGACCCACTCGCTTTGTACTTTGGAATTTGAGGTGCATCGTCCGCTATACGATTGGTTTATTGACCAATTTCAGGAAACGGACTACCGACCTAGGCAAACCGAATTCAACCGTTTGAATTTAACCTATACGGTCATGAGCAAGCGCAGGATGTTGCAATTGGTGGAAGAAGGTTTGGTGTCGGGATGGGACGATCCGCGTATGCCTACTCTATGTGGCTTGCGTCGCCGTGGCTATACCCCTGAGGCTATCCATAACTTTATAGATAAAATCGGTTATACCAAATATGACGGCATCAATGATTTCGGATTGCTGGAGCATGCTGTGCGCGAAACCCTCAATAAAACAGCTACGCGTGTGAATGCGGTACTTAATCCGGTGAAGCTGATTATTACGAATTACCCCGAAGATCAAGTGGAAACTCTGCAAACTGAAAACAATCCTGAAAATGAGCAAGCAGGCATGCGGGAAATTCTTTTTTCTCGTGAGTTATATATCGAAAGAGATGATTTCATGGAAGATGCTCCCAAAAAGTTCTTCCGCATGACGCCCGGAAAAGAGGTGCGTCTGAAAAGTGCCTATATCGTTATGTGTACGGGCTGCAAGAAGGATGAAGAAGGAAATATTGTTGAGATTTATTGTGAGTACGACCCGAATACCAAAAGCGGTATGCCTGATGCCAATCGTAAGGTGAAAGGCACTTTACATTGGCTATCTACAAAAAATGTGGTGGAAGCTGAGGTCAGATTATATGATCGTTTATTCAGTGTAGAAAATCCGACTGCCGACGAGCGTGATTTCAGAGAATTAATCAATCCTGATTCCTTGAAAATCCTTACCGGCTGCTTTGTAGAGCCGTGGTTGAAAAATGAACCTGCTTTATCATATTTCCAATTCCAGCGCATTGGCTATTTCAATATAGATCCCGATTCAAATGCAGAAAAGCTGATTTTCAACAGGACTGTGTCATTGAAAGACAGCTGGGCGAAGGAAAAAAACTTCTAAGACACCTTGCTGTTTTTTAGTTGAATATTTGTTTTGAAACAAACCCTGGTAGAAAATAGATGATTCATGGCAATAGGACCCGTTTCTCATTGGGTTTGCATGAGTTTTACTTCATCTCCAAATACACATTATTTTCGGTTGCCAATTTGCGCATATTAAGCAAGGCATAACGCATGCGACCCAAGGCGGTGTTGATGCTGACCTCGGTTTTTTCAGCTATCTCTTTAAAACTGAGATTTTCGAAAAAACGCATGCGTACAACTTCTTGCTGCACAGCAGGAAGATAGTTGACCATCTTGACCACATCACGTAAAACCTGTTCGTTGGACAAGATATCTTCTATACTTAAATCAGAGATATCGGCATGTTGGAAGATATCGTAATCGTAACTATCTGCCGAAATGGTGTTTTCGTTTTTTTGTTTTCGGAAATGATCAATGACTAAATTATGAGCAATGCGGTTGATCCATGCCAAAAACTTGCCGCTATCCTGATAACGCCCTTGCTGGATGGTTGTAATTGCTTTGATAAAAGTCTCCTGGAATATGTCTTCGGTAAGCTCCTTGTCACGTACAATCTGAAATATGTAATAATACACCTTTGATTGATAACGTGTCAATAAAACTTCAAATGCCGCATTGTTGCCTTCCACATACAACTTAACCAGAATATCATCGGTTAAATGATTCAGTGTTTTCATTACTGCCTAATTATTGGTTTTTAAGCGTAATTATGTACAATAGGCATACAGTTTTATTGTTAGACAAAAATATTGTTAGGGCTGCAAATATATGGATTTGTTCTCAGATTACAAAGAAAAAGCCCTAATTTTTGTTAAAAAAGTGTTTTTGACGGTTGAAATATGTGGATTTTAAGCAAATACAGACACTTTAAGTCCGGTAGTCACCCTTACTTTTTCTGCAATTTCATTCAATTCTGTCAGGGAAATTTTTTGCAAATCCTTGGTCGGCGTCTCTCTTTCAAAAGTATAAATCATGACTTGCTTAGGTTTGATTACTTGTAAAGCTTTGATCCAGGCGGTTATTTCTTCATCTGTCGTGTTATCAATGATGCCGTCTTTCAGCATGCCGCGAATAAACATGGTTTGAATAATTAAATTTCCGTTGAACTTTTTAAAATGCTCTATTTGCCATGCTGTGGTAAACGACATATTTAAAGGGCGATTGAGCCTGTGCACAGTCTTATCTATCGCCGAATCAAATTTTAGAATATTTTGATCGACTTTGTTCAATGCCCTGAAAACATTCGGCTTGTGCATATGAGTTGAATTGGAAAGAACGCTAATTTGTGCTTTCGGACAATATTGGTTGCGCAATGCAATGGTATCATCGATGATGCCTTCAAAATCTTTGTGCATGGTGGGCTCACCATTTCCCGCAAAAGTGAGACTATCAGGCAACTCATGAGCTTGTACCATTTCTTTCAGTTTGGCTTCTAAGGCTTGAAAAACCTGTTCCCTGGTTGGAATAGGAGCATCTTTTATCTTCGTATTGAATCCGCATTCGCAATAAACACAATCAAACGAACATATTTTGGCATCCACAGGCAATAAATTAACGCCCAAAGAAACCCCTAATCTCCGGCTTTTTACCGGACCGAATATTATTTTGTTAAAAAGGATCATGTGGTTTGACGATGTTAAGAAGTTATGGAAGTTATGGAAGTTAGAGAAGTTAAGTAGTTAGTAGTTAGGAAGTTAAAGAAGTTAGGAAAGTTACGAGGTTCGTGTTCCGGGGTCGCGAGTTCAGTCTTGGCTTTTGGCCCTTAGCTTTTGGCTTTTAGCTTTTCGTTCATCGTTTTTCGTTCTTAGTTCTTAGTTCATCGTTCTTAATCATATTTTAAAAATCACTCGTTCTCCCAATCGTTTGGCTAAGTCTTTTTTAATGTTTTCAAATTCTCTCAACTCCATCATGATAGCATCTTCCAATTCGTGATTTTTAGACTCGGCCGCCGCTTTCAAGCTAATCAGTTTTTCTTTGATTAAGTCCGTCAACAGTTTGTATTTATATTCATAAATTACCCGCGTGGCTAAATCACATAGTTTAAATTCGTTAGATTCGGAAGACTGCATGACTTTGCTATGTATCTTACTCAGCGTATATTTTTCGGTAACCAGATCGGCTGTAAGTCTGACAATATCGGGATTGGGATGGTAAAGAAAATACTTTTCCGCATCAAAATTTTCATCCTGATAGTGTTCCTCATACTCTTCGAGCATCTGTTGATGAGTCGGAGTTTCAAAAGTAAGCTGATTCAAATTTATTTCATGAAATATAAAGTCTCCTGCCACAATCAGCTCTTCCGACCCTCCGTTATCGGGATTCTTCATTTTCTTCGTACCAAAACGTATCAATGTTTTTAGGATATTTATTTCTTCCTTTGTATAAACACCTGATACACCAGTGTCAACAGCTTGCAATTGAGGCTTGGATGCAGGAATGGTTTCAACAGCTTGTTCTTTCGTTTTCTTGGCTTCCGATTTTTTTAGCTTGTTGATTTCGTGATAAAGCATAGCCTCCTCAACGTGTAGCAGATTACTGCATTCTTTCACGTATTCAGCCCGGATGATGGCATTGGGGATGATGGCAATGCTTTTAACTATGTCAATGATTAATTTGGCTCGTTTGACCGGGTCTTTGCCTGCCTCATCAATCAGAAGATTGGTCTTGAAGCGAATGAAATCTACCGAGTTTTGTTTCACATACGCAATGAAATCCACCGAGTTTTGTTTTTTGGCGAAGGAATCCGGGTCTTCACCGGCAGGGAGCAACAACACCTGAATATTCAGTCCCTCTTCAAGAAGCAGATCAATACCTCGCAAAGAGGCAGCAATGCCCGCCGTATCTCCATCATAAATGATGGTTACATTTTCGGTAAAACGGTGAATCATCCTGATTTGTCCGGGCGTCAATGAGGTGCCGGAAGAAGAAACAACGTTTTCAATGCCATTTTGATGCATGGACATCACGTCTGTGTAGCCTTCCACCAAAAAACACCTGTCTTCCCTGACAATGGCTTGCTTGGCGAAATAGATACCGTACAGTTCGTTACTTTTGTGATAAATGTCCGATTCGGGGGAATTGACATACTTAGCCGTTTTTTCGGCATTCTTAAGGGTTCTTCCACCGAAAGCCACCACCTTACCGGAAATGGAATGTACCGGGAACATCAATCGCCCGCGAAACCTGTCAGCCATTTGTCCACTTTCATATTCGGTAGTCAGACCGGTTTTTATCAGATAAGTTTTATTAAATCCTTTGCTGATAGCCGATTGCGTGAATGCGTCCTGCTCATCCAAACAATATCCCAATTGAAATTTTTGAATGATATCTTCCCGAAAACCCCTTTCCTGCAAATAAGATTTGGCGATTGCCTTGCCGTCTATGTGATTGTGCAGCATGTTGGAGAAGTATTTCTGAGCGTAATCATTGACTAAAAACATGCTTTCTCTGTCGTTGCGGATGGCTTTTTCTTCATCGGTCAGTTCGCGCTCTTCAACTTCAATATGGTATTTTTTAGCTAAAAGCTTAAGTGCTTCGTAATAATTCACTTGTTCGTGCTCCATGATGAAATGCACGGAATTTCCACCTTTTCCACAGCCGAAACACTTGAATATCCCTTTGGCAGGAGATACGGTGAAAGAGGGAGTTTTTTCATTGTGGAAAGGACATAGACCAATCAGGTTAACCCCGCGTTTACGCAAGGTCACATAATCGGAAACCACATCTTGAATTTGTGCGGCATCCATGATTTTATCTATAGTCACCTGATCTATCATGTCATTGTTATTTATCTTATCTCCTTTAAACAGTTAACTATCCCAACCTATGCCTTCAAATTGACCAAAATCATCATCCACGAAAAAGTCCTCTTCACTTTCATCGCTCCCGTTATCTTTTTCTCTTGGAACCGAAGGCTCAAACAAAGGTTGATGTTCCAACTCAATCAGTTGATTAGATTCCTTATTGATTTCCTCCCACAGCAAATCCTTCAGTGTCATAATGCCTAACCCGCTTACGGAAGAGATAAAAACGGATTGAATATCTTTGGGTAATTCCGCTTGCATCTGCTCCATCAACTCTTTGTCCAGCATATCGGATTTGGTAATGGCTAACAGTCGCGGTTTGCGAACTAACTCCGGATTGTAAGTTTCCAATTCATTCAACAAAATCCGGTATTCTTTCTTGATATCGGCACTATCGGCAGGGATCATGAAAAGCAAAATGACATTTCTTTCTATATGACGCAAGAAGCGCAATCCCAATCCTTTTCCTTCTGAAGCACCTTTTATGATGCCCGGAATATCAGCCATTACGAAAGAAAGATTATCCCGGTAAGACACCACACCTAAATTAGGAACCAAGGTAGTAAAAGGATAATCGGCTATTTCAGGTTTTGCTGCCGAAACAACGGACAACAAAGTTGATTTTCCGACATTCGGGAAACCTACCAAACCGACATCCGCCAAAATTTTCAACTGCAATACAATTGTTTTTTCTATGCCTTGTTCTCCCGGTTGTGCATAGCGTGGAGTTTGATTGGTAGAAGAACGGAAATGCCAATTGCCTAGTCCCCCCTTTCCTCCTTCCAATAAGATGTGTTCCTGACCGTCTTCGGTGATATCGCACAAGAATTGACCGGTGACGGCATCGTGAATCACCGTTCCACAGGGCACTTCAATAATTTTGTCTTCACCGTCCTTTCCGGTACTGCGACTACGGCCTCCGGACTCTCCGTTTCCGGCAAACACGTGACGGGCGTATTTCAGGTGAATTAATGTCCAATAGTTCCTGTTGCCCCGCAAAATGATATGCCCTCCACGGCCTCCGTCACCACCGTCGGGACCGCCTTTGGGTATGAACTTCTCCCGGTGGAAATGCCTTGATCCGGCACCTCCTTTACCTGAGCGGCAATAAATCTTGACGTAATCAACAAAATCCGACATGAAAGCGGGGTTTATAATGAAGCGCTAAGATAGTAAAATTTAGCTGAAATTCAGCCTGTAAAAAATCTGCTTCAACTATATTATTATATGATGTGAAAAGATAAAAGCAACATTATTATAGCGAAGACAATACTTTTTCGATGCGCTCAAATACTTTTTCAATAGTACCCACACCGTTTATTGAGACATATTTATTGATGGATTGGTAGTATTTTTTGACAGGAGCGGTTCTTCTTTTATAAACTTCCAATCTGTGCTTGACAACTTCAATTTTATCATCACTTCTTCCGGAAGCCTGACCGCGAGAGATGAGTCTATTTATCAATTCCTCTTCAGGAACTTCAATGTCTATCATTACAGATGTGGGCTTTCCTGCCTTATCCATATGTTTTTCAAACACTTTGGCCTGGGACAAAGTCCGTGGGATACCATCGAAAACAATGCCTTTGCAGGTGCCGTTCAATCTGCCTACAGCTTCGGATAACATCCGCATGACCATAGCATCCGGTGCTAAGTTTCCTTTGGAAATAAGGCGGTCAGCCTCTATGCCGTCAGCAGTCTGACGGGCAATTTCATCACGCAGCAACTCACCGGTAGAGATGTGTGCCAATCCGTATTTGTGAATGATCAAATCACTTTGCGTTCCTTTTCCACACCCCGGTGCGCCAAAAATAATGAGATTTAACATGCTATTCGTTGACAACAGAGTAGAGTCCTTTCAGATTTCTTCCGTAACCATTGTAGTCAAGTCCGTACCCAACAAGAAAATCATTGGGGACTTCCATTGCGACATAGTCTATCTTAATGTCTTTTTGCAATGCATCCGGCTTTAACAGCAGGGTAACTGTTTTGATGTTTTTTGCACCCTTGGCTCCAAGTGATAAAAGGATTTTTTCCATTGTGTTGCCTGTGTCAACTATATCCTCAATCACAACCACATTACGGTCAACCACACTTTCACTCAATCCTATCACTTCTTTTATTTTTTCGGTAGAATATAAACCGTCGTAGGATGAAAGCTTAACAAAGGATACTTCACAAGGGAAATTGATTATTTTCATTAAATCTGCTCCAAACATAAAAGCTCCATTCAACACGCAAATAAACAAAGGGTTCTTACCGGCTAAATCCCGATTAATACGTTCTCCAATACGTTTTACTGCTTCCTGTAACACTTCTTCCGGAACGGAGAGAGCAAATTTCTTATCTAAAACCTGAATGATTTCCACTGATTTATTTATAAAAATTCTTGATGGATAAACTGCGACAAAATTAGTAAAATTTTAGTATAACAAAACCATTCTTGCTATGTTTTCTTGTTTGTAAAGAAATTTTGTCGGGATTTAAGCACAAATTTTAGCTGTATTTTTGCCGTGAACAAAAAAAATTCTATCTTTGCAGTCCCAAAAAATAGAATATTAACAATATAACACGATAGAACGATGAAAAGGACATTCCAACCTTCTAACAGAAAAAGGAGAAACAAACACGGATTTCGTGAAAGAATGGCTACTGCTAACGGACGCAGGGTTTTAGCAGCTCGTCGTGCAAAAGGAAGAGTAAGACTAACCGTTGCAGATGAAGGTCGTCACAAAATGTAATCTCATTTTCAATGATTAAGGTATAAAAAAAGTAAGGATCATTAAGATTCTTACTTTTTTTGTTTGTTATTTTTCTATTACGTAGGTAAGGGGTAGTGCTTGTTGTATCGGTCAGTTTTTCCTAAAATTAGTATAGGCAATCCCAAATTATATTTAAATTTACAGGCAGTTAATTTCTTTCTTTTCCTATTTTTTTTTTAAAATAATTTTTATCTTTGTTCGCATTTAAACAAAAATAAACTTATGAACGCCTATTACTCCCATTTTTTTTATTCCGGCACTTGCCGAAGCACTCCGGCAGGAATAAAAACGGCGTTTACCCCCCCCCTATTTAACATTTTTTTACATTTCAATTATATTCCATCGCTTTCACAAGCGTGGAAAGCAAAAACAGGTGTCTTATTTTTCAAGTCATCTGCCTTGAAAGAGCAAAGAACAAAGAATAAGGAACAAAGACAAAAATACCACTGTTCCAAAGTCCCCCTTGGGGGATTTAGGGGGCACGGATAAACAGAACACGGAACACAGAATAACAACCAAATAACTATTAAATAACTTACAATCATGAAAAAATTATTTATTCTTTTAAGCGTTGCATTATGTGCAACAAGTATGACACAAGGTGCCGTGGGCGATACATTTACCGCAGGCGGTATCGAGTATTTAATAACTTCCGAAACTCCGGCGGAAGTAGCGGTGGGAGCAAATGCCGAATTTACGGGCACAAGCGTAGATATTCCCGCCTCGGTAGTAAATGGCGGTACTACCTATGCCGTTACCGCAGTGGGGCATGGTGACACCAATACGCATGCATTTGCAAATGTATCCTCACTTACTTCCGTAAAACTGCTGGAAAGTATTAAGACCATTAGCGGGCATGCGTTTAGGGAGTCCGGGCTTACTACTATTACAATCCCTCATTCGGTAGAAACGATTAGCGGTTTTGTTTGCTTTGGATGCAAAGCATTAACTTCGGTAGAGATTGGGAATGGCGTAAAGGTGATTGACGGTTTTTCTTTTGAAGCATGTTCTAATTTAAAATCTGTAAAAATAGGTACGGGATTGACTACTATGAATTATGTGTTTTATAATTGCCCGCTCCTAAAAGATGTAACCTGCCTTGCGGCTACACCTCCTATTATAGATGCTGCTACTTTTGGGGGTACTACACCGATAGCTGCTGCTACGCTATCTGTTCCGTCGGGCAGTATCAGCGCTTATCAAGGGGCTGATGTATGGAAAGATTTCGGAACGATAAAGGCATATACGCCTACATCGGTTGGTGCGGTTGCAGAGAGCGGTGTTACCTTGCAGGGCGGTAAAGGAAGTCTTTTGGTTACGGCTCCTTCCGGTACTCCGGCAGCGGTATTTACCGTTACAGGCTCCAAGGTATTTGAAAAAACACTATCGGCAGGCACACACAGCATTGCCTTACAGCCGGGTGCTTATATCGTAAAAGCAGGCAATAAGAAAGAGAAAATTGTAGTAAGGTAGAAAGGAAGTGCGAGTTCCGAGGTGCGGCGGGGCAGACTTGTATGTCTGCCCTTGGTGACCGAGCCCGAATATCGAAAGTAACGTGGTTACTGAGCGAAGTCGAAGTACAGCAGTTGAACAATATGAGACACCGCCTTTACGCACACTTATCCGGAGGGAAAAAACAATTAGCCGTAAGACGAATCTTACGGCTAATTCAATTGTTCGGATTTAATCCAAAAAGAGCTTATCTGATGGTATTAATTGTTTCTTTGGCAAATGAGTTTTCCCTCCTCATTCCAAACTTTCCATGCTCCGATTTTTTTACCGTTCAAATAGTTCAGCTCATAGCGTAACGTGCTGTTTTCATCCCAAATCCGCCACAATCCGCTTTTTTTGTTATTCTTGTATTCGGCTTCGGAAATTAACACTCCTTGGTTGTTGTACGCACGCCATAAACCGTGGAATTCTCCATTTTTGTAAGAACGAATTTCTTTCGGCTGGTTGTTGTCAAAATACATTATACAAGTACCATGGGGTAATCCGTTTTTAATACAAATCTCTAATTTCAATACCCCATTATCATAGTACTCTTGGTAATTACCGGTATAAAGTTGAGTTTGAGTAGCATCTGTAAAGTAAACCTCATCTATTTTTACAACATTGCCTGCAGAATAGACTTGAACTGTGGTTGAGAGTGTGATTACACACATCACCAACAAATAAATTACTTTCTTCATGGCTCAAATATTATTAATTGTGCAACACTTTTGAAACTACTTAGAAATAGATTTGTAACTATTTTGTAACAAAGGTATAACACTTTTTTAATATTTAAAAGAAAAATCGATTTTTTTAAGCAATTTTTTTTGCCTGATTTAAAAGCTGTTTGAATTGTGTGTTGGATGATATTGAAAGACAGATCATTAAGTGTTTTTAAGACCCTGCGACTCCGCAATCACTTCTCTTCATTTTTTTTGTCTTGACACAAAAAACAAAGCAAAACCTAGAGGCTGGCTTAAAGCCAGTCCCTGGGTAACTCGCGACTACGTACCCCGCAACCGCAGAACACGTGAACTCGGGCCCCGGAACCCTATTATTGTTTTGACACAAAAAAAAGAGGCTGTCTCAAAAAAATGGAGACAGTCTCTTTTGGAATTGCAAACTTTTATCTTAGAAAGCGTATCCTGTCCAGGCAAATATGTTTGTTGCACAACCTGTATTACCTGCTTCAATCTTAACATTTGGAGTTTCACCGTTAGCGTTAATTTCCTTATCTGCAAACGGATTTGTTAACGAATTGGTTAAGCTGATGCTTGAACTTAGGTCGCCATCGCTTTTTTTGTCTGTTAAGTCAATCAAGTCGCCTGTTGCTCCGATACCTTTTACAAGAGCATTGACGATGGTAGCTTTTGCACCGCGACGTACCTTGATAACATCCTGCATTTGCGTGGTCTTATCATTGTTGTGGTCCAAACGCAAGTCTATGGTCATGTTTTCAACCCTAAAATTTGACTGATTAGTATCGTCTTTGTAGTTCCCGTCAAAATTTCCGTCAGCTTCAATGCCTCGTGGGTCAGATTCACTGCTTGTAAATCCTTGTTCCCAAACACCATAAGCATTTTTAAGTGTTCCATTATAACCTTGGGTAAAGTCAAACATATCGTCGTCGGTATTTACAACCAATAAGTTTGTAACATTTACGGAGCCGCCAAAAAACTCGATTCCGTCGTCTGCACATTCATACACAAAAACGTTTTCGATTTTGGTTCCATTTCCTACTCCGTTCAGGGTAAGACCGTTGTGCTCAATATCTGCACTGGAACGTGCTCCGGTTGATTCCAAAACCAAGTAAGTGATTGAACCGGAATTGTCGTCTGTTTTGTTACCCCCGTACGGGTAATCGTTGTTAATTTCAGTTTTTGCTTCTTGCTGTGAGCTAGTAAGTGGTGCATATCCGTTGATGATGAGTCCGCCCCAAACACCTGCTTCAGCTTTTGTTGTTGCTCCAACCATTTTTACAGGTTTTTCAGCCGTACCGTTTATAAATATCTTTCCTCCTTGTGCAACTAAAATATAATTACCAAATCCTTGTCCGGCAACTATCTTTGTACCTGCGGGGATGGTGATGGAACCTCCGTTTTCTACAATGAAAGCGCCTGCTAATGCGTAGGTTTTATTGGCGTCAAGGGTTACCTCATGTTTTAAGTTTCCGCGAAGTACTCCTGTTTCAATCAGGATGTCAATTTCCTCCTTGATTACTTTTTCGTCACAAGAGCTGAACAATAAAGTTGTTGCTGCAACAACTACCATTAAATTCATAAAATACTTTTTCATTTTGTTCATTTTTAAATTGTTAAAATTGTTTTGGTTATCTATTAGTTATCTATAAATCATATACAAGTCCTAAGCTTACATTGATTCCTTTCTGAAATTGACTTAAAATCTCGTTGCGAGTGCCGTCACTATTTTCACGGGTAAGCTGAAGAGTTGAGTTGAGCAAGTTAGACGCTTTTAGTTTAATTGTCAGATGCTGATTGATTTTTGAAAGCGAAACAAAGTCTAAGGTCGGTGCACCGCTCTCCATGATGTTTTTATATCCTTGTGCTCCAATTGTATGGATTCTATCGCTGAAATAGTTAAATACCAAAGAGTTAGTTATGTTTATATAATCGTGAATATAGTTATAAGCGATGTCAAAATTGATAATAAAAGGGGATGCTCCTTCCAATTGCACATTACGTGGCGGGGTGTTTATGGCTTGCAACAGCAGGTTTGAGTAAATATAAGATGCATTTAATCCCGCAGACAACTTGTTACTTTTGTCTTTAGCAGAGCCTGAGAAATTGAAGATGTCTTTTCTGATTTCCAATTCAGCTCCTGCCACAGTAGCAAATTCTGCAATATTTTTGTAGGTCAGAAAACCACCGGAGCTGGCTCCGTCAATCCGACCGATCGGGTTGAGAATATGTTTATAAAAGCCGTTTACTGTGATAATTTCAGCCGGACTGAGGTAATAATCCCATTTTAAATCAACATTATAGCTTTCGGATGGTTTAATATTCCGGTCACCTTGACTTGTAAAACTTATATTTACGTATTGGTAAGGTGAAATTTCTTTTGATTGTGGAAGTGTATAGGTCTTGCTTAGCCCCATGCGGATTGAGTTTTTGCTATTTACATCATACTTCAAATTCACGGATGGAAGCAGATACAGCTTGTTATTTATGCCTACCTTGCCTGCAGGAAGTATTTCAATGTCATAATCCAAATTCAAGTTTACCAAATCAACTTTTAGTCCGGCATTGGCAGTCAGTTTGGATGCAAGTTGATAGTTTACTTCAGCAAAGGGCGAGTTGATCAATTTTGTAACCCGGTACTTGTTGTTATAGCCTTTTTTCATCGAAAACCGGCTTTCCGAATAGTTTTGCTGATTATATGCAGCATCGAGATGCAGGTCGTCTGCCTGATACTGACCGCCGACTGCAGTAAACACATACTCTAAAGCATCAAAATTATCCAACACATATCTTCCGTTGTATCCGACATTGAAATTTGATTTTTTACTGTCAAACTTATCATTCAAATCGTAGGTCAGGTTTAATTTTAGATTGAAATCATTTTCCTGGAGTAGTGAATAAAACCTTTTTTGGCGGTCACTGCCGGTAAAAAAATAGAACTCTCCCGAACCTTTGGTCAAATAATTTTCACGCCTGTCGGGTTCGGAGCCGGTTACATTATTATGAGAAATGCCTGCATTGAGTTTTGCTTTATTGTTTAACTGCCATTCGGTTGACAATTGATTAACAATAAGCGCATTGTCGTTGGTTTGTTGTCTTCTCAAAAAACCTAGATATCGGTCAGGGTCATCTTGATGTTTTTCTCCGTTTATACCTGTATATTCACCCACATATTGATTGTTGGTGTGAAGTACTAAGATGTTATAAACCAAGCGATGTTGATTAAATTCGTACTGTGCATTTCCAAGGATGAGCTGATTGGTGGTATTGGAATATTTTCTACCCAACTGATCTTGCCACACAGTACCGTCCACAACCGTGTTTCTTACTATTTCATCCATCACAGCCGAATAGCTTTTGTTGTGTGAGCCGACCACATAAAAAGAGAGTGGATTTGATGCATCTCCTATCTTGAAGCTTTTCCCGCCGGAAATGCTGACAGAGTGGTTTACAGGCATAATTTGAGAGGGGTCTAAACTATTATTGAAATTAAAGTTATCGGTTGAAGGACGTGTTCTGTTTGCAAGTCCGAAGTAATCAGTTCCATCCTGCACGAAATACGGATTTTGAATGGCGGAAGTGTTGACTCCTCCTGAAAACTCCACGCTAAAAGCTTCATCTCCGACCAACTCTTTGGAAGTAATATCAATCACAGCACCGCCCACATCGCCTGCAAGCGAGCTGTTAAAAACTTTACTTACACCAATGCTTTGTATGACATCGGTTCCAAAAAAATCAAGAGCGATATTCTTATATTCAGGGTCTTCTGAAGGTATAGGGAAACCGTTAAGCGTGGTGTTATTATAGCGGTCGCCGAGTCCGCGAACAAAAACATTTTTTACTCCGTTTTGCTTTGATATTCCTGAAACTTTGGTAACGGCACTTTCTGCGTTGCTAACTCCTTTTCTGGACATTTCGCGTGCACTTACCGCTTGAGTAGCTATCAAGGCTTTCCGTTGTTCCATCAGCAAAATAGTTTCACTTTCACGATTAGCTCTTGCCACTACTTCCATTTCAGTTAAAGTAAAATCGGCAGGTTTGAGAGGAATGGTCAAAGATGTGGTTTTGTCAGCCTCCACAACAATATTTTCCTCCATAGTAGTTTGATAGGAAATATAGGAAACAGTTAAGGCATAGGTTCCGGGACGAATATTTTGGAGGTTGTAGTTTCCATCCAAATTTGTAGAGTTACCGATTGTTGTACCATTTAAAACCACTGACGCCCCAATCAATGGCTCTTGATTTTGCGCGTCAATAATTTTACCTGAAATGCTCCCATTTTGAGCAAAAATGAAAGGAGAAAATGACATTAACAATAGAAAGAACAAGCTTTTCTTTTCGCACATATTTTTAATCAACAACCTGATATTTTTCATTCAAACAGCTTCACAAAAATCCAGTGCAAAATTGAAGATTTTATGTTACAAGAATGTGTTATAATCATTACATTTCATGAAATATTTATTACATAGCTGTTAATAAAGAAAAGTAAATAAAGGTTTCATTCTTGGGCAAAACTCATATAATTTCATTAATTTTGGCAATCATTTTATTCTCAAAGTTTGAGTGCCGATTTTTAATCCGACTTTACATGATGAATTTTAAAACTTTTTGGAAAGAAACCATAGCAGGCTTTATAATTAAAAGAGTCCTGTTGGCTCTGTTGATTGTCATTGTTTTAGCATGGGTAACACTGCTTTTGCTTGATCGCTATACACATCACGGAGAATCTGTCAGGGTACCTGATTTACAGGGATTATTCGTTGAAGAAGCTCAAAGCATTCTGGCTAACTATGCGTTGTATCCTGAAGTCATAGATTCTGTATATGTGAAGGATAAACCATTAGGAACCATTGTGGAACAGGTTCCTTCGGCTAATTCATCCGTCAAAAAAAATCGCTCTATATATCTGATATTGAACAAACGCCAGATGAATATGGTGCCCTTTCCGGATGTGAATGATATTTCTGTCAGACAGGCAGATGCTTTGTTAAAGTCTCTCGGATTGAGTGTTTCCGGTGTAATTTACAGTCCGTCGGAATTCAAAGACCTGGTTATTGATGTCAGTTATATGGGGCAAAGTATCGTTCCGGGTACCCGCCTGCCGGAAGGAAGTAGGGTAACACTAATCGTAGGCAGTGGGGTTGGAAGTGAAATCTCGTATGTACCCGACCTGGTCGGTAGAACCTATGTGAACGCAAAAAATGAAGCCATTGTTTCCATGTTTGTTATCGGTGCTGTAAATTACGACATACCTCCCGCAGGGGATGAAAATGAATACATCATCTACAAACAAAAACCGGAGGCAGGGGAAGAAATGCCAAGCGGAACCCGGATAAACATATGGCTCACCAAGGACCAGAATCTCATTGAACAATCGATGAACAATCGTTTTGAGGAAGAACAGTTTTTTTAATCAGGAGAAATAGAAAGTGCAGGACAATTATCTTGAAGAAATTGAAGACGATGAATTAGTCTCCGAACAGGAACTTTTTGAGCATTTCCGCTTTGTGGTTGACAAAGGACAAAGCATGATGCGACTTGACAGGTATTTGGCCAATATTATGGCAAACACCTCCAGAAATCGCATTCAGTATGCCACCGATGCCGGCAATGTCAAAGTAAACGACAATCCCGTCAAGTCAAGTTACAAAGTCAAACCCGGTGATGTGATCACCATATTGCTGGCTTATCCGCCATCGGAGTTTGTGGTTGTGCCTCAAGACATTCCCATTGATATAGTGTATGAGGATGAGGAGATCATATTGGTCAATAAGCAACCTGGCCTGGTAGTGCATCCCGGATTCGGCAATTTCGACGGTACTTTGTTGAATGCCATCGCCTTTCATTTAAGAGATAATAAAGATTTTGATCCCAATAGTTCGAAGGTGGGATTGGTGCACCGCATTGACAAAGAAACCTCTGGACTGTTGTTGGTGGCCAAGACGGAATATGCCAAGTCTTATTTGGGTAAACAATTTTCCGATAAAACAACTGAACGTCGCTATCATGCCTTGGTTTGGGGCAATCTGAAAGATGATGAGGGTACCATAACGGGCGATCAGGCAAGGGATCCGGCAGACAGAATGCGGTTTAAGGTGTTTGAGCCGGGTGAAAATCCGCAAGCTAAACATGCAGTTACTCATTATAAAGTGATAGAGCGGTTTGGCTATGTAACCCTTGTGGAGTGCCGGCTTGAAACCGGAAGGACACATCAGATCCGTGTGCACATGAAACACATCGGTCATCCTTTGTTTAATGACGAACGTTACGGGGGTAGCGCCATTTTAAAAGGAACCAATTCCGCTTATTATAAACTATTCGTCAAGAATTGCTTTTATGCCTGTCCCAGACAAGCATTGCATGCCAAAACTCTGGGTTTTGTTCATCCTAAAACGGGAAAACAAATGGATTTCGAAAGCGACTTGCCGGATGATTTTCAAAAATTAATCGAAATGTGGCGTGAATATGCCCAGCAATATTTGAATTTATAGTTGTATGAAGCCTGTTATCGCTATTGTCGCAGGAGGTTATTCCTCTGAAAATACCGTCTCACTGCAAAGTGCAGCCGGATTATTATCCTTCATCGATAAGGATCAATATCAAGTTTATGAAGTCATCCTCACACGAGAAAACTGGCAAGTTGTCATTTCCAAAGATGAACAACTTCCTATCAACAAGGATGATTTCAGTTTTATCTGCGGAAATAAAAAAATCAAATTCGATTTTGCATACATCACCATACACGGTACGCCGGGGGAAGACGGTCTGTTGCAGGGTTATTTCGACATGATAGGCATTCCGTATTCAAACTGCGGGGTATTGGCATCGGCACTTACATTTAATAAATTTACCTGCAACCAATACCTGAAAAGCTATGGAGTCAAAGTTGCCGAATCAATCCTGTTGCGTGAGGGGCATTCCATTTCATCCAAAGAGGTAAAGGAGAAAATCGGCTTTCCCTGTTTTATCAAATCCAATGTGGGAGGAAGCAGTTTCGGTATGACGAAAGTAAAAACGGAAGCAGAAGTGCAGCCTGCCATCGCTTTGGCTTTTAAAGAGGGTTCGGAAGTGATGATAGAAGCTTTTATGCAAGGCACTGAGGTAACCTGCGGCATCTACAAAACCAAAACGAAATCGGTGCCATTGCCTGTAACCGAAGTAGTACCCCACAACGAGTTTTTTGATTTTGATGCCAAATATCACGGTCAGGTTGATGAAATAACGCCGGCCCGCATTTCCCAAGAACTCACGGAAAGAATTCAACAACTGACATCTACTTTGTATGATATTTTAAATTGCAAGGGAATAGTCAGAATCGATTATATCATCACAAAAGGCGATGTTATTAATTTGTTGGAAGTGAATACTACACCCGGTATGACATCCACCAGCTTTATCCCGCAGCAGGTCCGGGCTGCCGGTTTGCACATGAAGGATGTTTTGTCCGATATTATTAATAATGAACTTAAATAAGATGCATTACCCTATAAAAAGTTTCGAAGTCATCTCGGCCATCGTCAATGAAGCGCTTTCAACCATTGACTTAAACAAGCAGCCATCGGGATTGTATGAACCGATTGCTTATACAATCAATTTGGGAGGAAAGAGAATTCGTCCGGCACTTACACTAATGGCATTCAATCTGTTTCATGATGATGTAAGTCGGGCTGTTATGCCGGCTTTGGCTGTAGAGTTTTTCCACAATTTCACGCTTTTGCATGATGACATCATGGATAAAGCTTCGGTGAGAAGAGGGCAGCCTACCGTACATGTGAAATGGGACGAAAATACAGCCATACTTTCAGGGGATTTGATGCAGATTATAGCGTATGAGCTGATGCGTCAGGCACCGGAAAAAACACTTCAGGATGTTATGCAGTTGTTTAATGCTACGGCAATTCAGGTTTGCGAAGGGCAACAATACGACATGGAATATGAAAGTCGAGAAGATGTGACTCCGGAGGAATACATTGAAATGATCAGGCTCAAAACCGCAGTTCTGTTAGCTTGTGCTTTGAAAATCGGAGCCATAATCGGAGGTGCCTCTAAACAGGATGCGCAATATTTATATGATTTCGGCATTCATGTAGGATTGGCATTTCAATTAAAAGATGATTTGTTGGATGTGTATGGCACTCCGGAAACTTTCGGCAAGGAGTTGGGAGGTGACATTTTATGTAATAAAAAAACATATTTGTTAATTTATGCTAAAAAATTAGCTTCCGGAGAACTTCAAAAAAGTTTAAATTATTGGCTAACAATTGAAAAGCCAAATTCAAATGAAAAAATTAATGCGATTACCGACATCTATAATCAATTGAATGTCAAAAAAATATGCGAAGATGCTATGGATTTTCATTTTAGTAAGGCAATCGCTGTTTTGGATAAAGTCGGTGTGAAAAAGGATAAAAAGCAGGCGTTGAGAAATTTAGCTGAAAATTTAATGCATAGAAACGATTAAATTTTTAATATCTTTGTGCATGTGTTGATATTTTACGTGTGTGAGGATCGTAATTTAAAACAACATCTGCATGCCTTACCGAAGATTACCAAATACCGACCAAGCACGCCTGAGGGCACTGCGGACCGTCATTCAAAAAGAAGAAAAACTTGGATTTGACAGTCGCTTTATTTCGTTTAAGACCGTCATTGATGCCAAAAACTTCCTTACGGTTTTTGAAAAACAGCAGCTCCATTATCGTCAGGCATTGGAAAATCAAATCAATGCCAACAAAAGGTATCAGCAAATCATCTACAATGCACGTCTGTACATTTCCCATTTCATTCAGGTTTTTAACTTATCGGTAATCAGGGGTGACATTAAAAAGGAACACAAGCTTTTCTATCAATTAGACCCGGAAATACATAACGTTCCGGATCTCAGTACTGAAAACGATTTATTACACTGGGGAAAATGTATTATAGATGGAGAAAATGAGCGCATCCGCAATGGGGGCCTGCCAATATACAATCCCGCAATTGCGAAAGTAAAAGTTCATTATGAAATTTTTAAGGAGTACAAATACACTCAAAAAATTCATCAGCAAGCAACCACGCGCCAATGGGAGGAACTTGTACAACTCCGGATAACCGGTGATAAAATCATCAAAGACTTGTGGGACGAGATAGAAGCCCACTTTCAGGATTTGCATCCTTATTACAAACTCGAGCGCTGTAAAGAATACGGTGTTGTTTATTACTACCGAAAAGGCGAGCCTGAAATTACAAAACCGTCAGATTCGGAGTGATGACCCGGTCCATTTTTACATCCTTAGTGGTAACAGGAATGGTATCATACAATTGGATATCAAAACCAACTGCCCATTTCAGCATGTTTTTGTTTCGCAGAAATTTGTCGTAGTAAGCCTTTCCGCGTCCTAATCTGTTTTTTTGCTTGTCGAATGCTATCCCGGGAATGATGGCTAAGTCAATTCGCTCCGTACAATCAGATGATGGGTTTGCGTTCTCAACAGTTTCCGGTTGAGGTCCCATCACATTAAAGACTCCTTTTACCAACTGTGATTCTGTAGAAAACCGACCGACAACCAATTGGTCGTTTCTGATTGCAGGTAACAAAATCTTTTTAGAACGGCTCCATTTTTTTATCCATTGATGGGTAGGAAGTTCATCACGCAGAGACCAATACATCAATATGGTTTTGGCTTGTTTGAATTCCGGCGTTTGTTCGATTTTATTAAAAACAATTTTTGCCTGTTGGATTTTAAATGAGTCGGTGAGTGTTTTTTTTGCAGCTTTTACCTCTGAGCGTATCAAGCCTTTGGCAACGGATATCCCGTCATCATCAGTAAAACCGGCTCGTGAAGATAAATGGTTCATGTGCCGTCATGTCTTGATTTAAAGTTGTCCCGCCTCGACTAATATAATGACCCTTTCCACAATTTTGTCGTTGCCTTGTGCATCGAACTCGGATTTAAGGTTGGACCCGAAAATCCGGGCAATGCCCTGCCAGAAAAAAGCTGCCACATTACCCCTGTATTGCTTGATCAGGTCATAGGAGGTGGTGTTGGTCTCTCTGTCGATGAGTTTGAGAAGCAATCTTCCTTGATTGATAGTCAAGCGAACCAACTCGGGAGAGTATTTTTTAAATACTTCCTTTTCATATTTAGAAAGGTATTTTTTACGTTCTTTTTCGGATTTAATGTCCCCTAACAAAATATTGACGCGGTACAACTCGGCACTGACAATTTTCGCATAAGGCAAAGCACGTTTTACGTCTCTTACGGTTCTCCAATAAAATTCTTCTTGCTTCTTATTCTTAAATTTCAAGTCGGGGAATACATAAAAATCTCTTAGGAAAGCCAAATATAAAGTGTCATTCCCTACAATTTGGACTCCTAATTTCGGACCTTCCGAAGGTGCCTGTGGGCGTACATTGTCGGCAGACAAGATCGTAAAATGTCCAGTCAGAATGACCAATAAAAGTAATATGTAATGCTTCTTAATCATCGTTGCAAATGTATGAATTTTCATTTAAAAAACAAATAGTGGATTTTTTATAGAATTGATTTACAAGAATAAACGCTTAAAAGGTAAAAATGTTTTTGCTCATATGGGGCAAATCGTAAAATAATGCCAAACCGATTGAAAACTTATTTTTTGTTTTGATGATATTGAATACTTTTACAACCGATTTGTTTACATTTTTTAGTTGGATATTTGTTTTTGAGATAACCCCTTGATTCATACAACCCCTTAACTAAAAATAAACTATAACTGTATGAAAAAGATTATCTGTTGTTTGTTGGCCACATTGCCAACCTGTTTTATCTGTACTCAGGTAGTTCATCCTATTCCATCTTCTGTTTCCGCTGCAAACACGGGGGTCGCAGATATCAAGAACCGTACCGCCTTTCATAATCCCGCAACCTGGTCTTCCTGTGCACAAGCCCAAATTGTTTGCTCATTCGAGAATCGTTATCAAGTTCCCGAGCTTGCCACCAAGACTGTGATGGCTCTGTATCCTTTTCAGCATTTTGTCAGCAGCTTATCCTTTGCACATTACGGTTTTTCCTTATACCATGAAATGATAGCCGGAGCTGCTTTCGTTCGCGATTTTTCCGGAAAATTCAGCATGGGGATGCAGTTTAATTACCATACGGCATATTTTGCTTCTTCCAATAAGTATCATGGAACTGTCTATCCGCAAATAGGTTTATTTCTTCCGATTACACAAAAGATTTTATTTGGATTTCATGTAAGCAATCCATTTGCAACCGATATCAAAAGCGAAATACTGAAAAAACATATTCCTGCAGTTTACAGCATAGGGTTCAGTTACAGCTTTTTACCCGAATTCAGTTGGCGCTTGCAGGCAGATAAGGAAATTCGAAGCATTTACCGCATAGCAACGGCTCTTGATTATACCATGGTGAAGCATTATCGGTTTCAAGCGGGTATCTATGTCCATGAATATTTAGTGCCTTGCCTTGGGTTTGGTTTTAACTTAGGTCCGTTTGTTTTTGATGTGACGAACGAGCTGCATCCTTTATTGGGTCTGAACACCATAGCACAACTTCAGTATAATATCTTTTATAAAAAATAACAGCGTGTGAGAAGTACTATTTTGATGTATGAAAAACTGTTTGTGTTTTGCTTGCTCATGCTTGTACATGTTCCGGATTCAAATGCACAGGCAACCGATTGTTTTGATAATATAGACCAATACATTGCTGATATTTTTGAGCAATATGCTGAAGAAAGCGAGAAAGAAATGGATTTTGATTCTTTTTACGAAGAATTGTTTGGCTTAAGTCAGCAAGCTCTTGATTTAAATCAGGCTGGACGAGAAGATTTTGGAAAAATGATTTTTCTCAGCGATTTGCAGATTGAGAATATTTTATACTACAGGTATAAAGCCGGCATGTTCTTGACTATCTATGAGTTGATGTTGGTTGAAGGCTTGGACATGACTGATATCAGGAGGATGCTACCGTTTGTATGTTTGTCTGAAAATGGTGATGAAAAGTGGGAAAGAATAAATTTTAAGGAAGCTCTTAAATATGGCAAAAATGAAGTGCTGACCCGTTTTGACATTATCCCGGAGCAAAAAGCAGGATACATAAAAAACGAACAGGATAGTCCGGCATATTTGGGTAATCCCTTGTGCCATCATCTAAAATATCGCTTTCACTACCGTGATAAATTATACGTCAACACAACGGCAGAAAAGGATGCCGGTGAGCAGTTTTGGGGAAAGCACCACAAAGGCTATGATTTCTTGTCCGGCTCCATTCAGTTGAAGGATTATGGATGTTTGAGAAATCTGATTGTGGGAGATTATCAGGTGAGTTTTGGACAGGGGCTGGTGATACGGCAAACTTTCAATCTTGGAAAGTCGGCTATGGCAACAAAAATCTGCGATACGGATCAAGGGTTTAAACGCTACGGTTCAACCAATGAGTATAATTTTATGCGCGGACTGGCTTGTTCCTGGCAGTTTGGAAAAGCACACTTGCATCTTTTTTATTCCAATAAATTGGAAGACGGAAATCTTCAGGACGACCGCTTGACTGGATTTTACACCAGCGGGTACCACAGAACCGCATTAGAATGTATGAAAAGGGATGTGGTGCATCAGCAGGCGGCGGGCGGTAATTTTACCTTTCAAGGGGCATGGTTTCAGGTGGGAGTGAGCAGCCTGGCTTTGAGTTTGGATAAGAAATTAGATCCCAAGCCCTATCCTTATAACTTGTATTATTTTCGGGATGACCGACAATTTGCTGCAGGTATTCATTATCGGTTCAGGTGGCATCAATTTAATATTTTTGGAGAGGCTGCCGGGGTGTCGGATTTTAAATATCCTGCTGTCCTTACAGGTGTGACATGCGCACCGGTTTCAAGGGTAAATTTTGCCCTGTTGTACCGATATTTCCCACCGGAATACAATGCCTTTTATTCATCAACCTTTGCTGCAAGTTCCGGAGCCGGCAATGAGCAAGGTTTTTATTTTGGAATGGAAGTCTTACCTTTCAAACACTGGAAATTAGCCTTTTATGCAGATGCTTATAAGTTCCCATGGCTGCGTTATGGAATAGATTTCCCTTCCAAAGGAAATGATTATTTCTTGCAGTTGAATTATACGCCCCAACAACATTTATCAATATTGATGAGGCTAAAACACAAACAGACGCAAGTCAACCCGTCGGGTTCAAAAGCGGTGATTCCCATACTTGCAGAACAACAAAAATCAGCTTTGCGGCTACAATTCGTTTATGAAGCGGGGAGCGTAAAATTTAAAAATCAGGTGGATGGCAATCTTAACAAAAAAGAGTTGAATACTTATGGTCTTGCCATGCTTCAAGAAATAAGTGTAAAGCTTAAGAAAACACCCTTGCACTTCGATCTCAGTTTTTTGTTTTTTGATGCAAAAAATTATGAAAACCTTCTCTACATGTATGAAAGGGATGTTTTGTATGCATTCAGCACACCTTCTTTTTCAGGTGTTGGCTGCAAGTATTATGTAAATTTACGCTATGACTTTACCCCAAAATTGAGTTGTTGGTTAAAAATTGCACAAACTCATTATGCTGATGACAGAGAGAAAATCGGCAGCAGTCATGAAGCGATTATGGGAGATAGAAAAACCGAAATAAAATGCTTGGTTAGATTAAAGTTTTAATTAAAAGCCAAATCTTTCATTTACATTGGAATTTCACCATTATTTTTTGTACTTTTGTGAAGTTTTCGTGAAACTCTTTCATAAAATCCAACTTAGGAAAACACAAGATTATTTTGAACATGCATTTATTAAATCAGATTATCAAGCGGGCACAATCCAACCCTCAGCGAATTGTACTTCCTGAAAGCACCGAAATCCGCACTTTAAAAGCAGCAGACATAGTTTTAAAAGATAAAATTGCCAAGATTATTTTGATTGGCGATAGGCAAGAAATTTTGTCTTTAGCTGAAAAAGAAAATTTAAACCACGTTGCTCATGCAAGTTTTATCAATCCTGAAACGGATGATATTCAAAAGTACGTACAATTGCTGTATGACTTGAGAAAATCCAAAGGCATGACCATGGAGGAGGCTGAAAAATTAGCCAAGGACCCATTGTATTTAGCATGCCTGATGATCAAGCAGGGAGATGCGGACGGGGAACTTGCCGGCGCACAAAACACGACTGGAAATGTATTACGACCTGCTTTTCAGATTATACGGACCAAGCCTGGAATATCGATTGTTTCCGGAGCTTTTTTAATGTTTACGCCCACTCCTCAATATGGAGAAGAAGGATTATTCGTCTTTGCGGATTGTGCCGTCAACCCCAATCCTTCTGCATCGGAATTGGCTGAGATTGCACTTTCGTCGGCCGAGACGGCTCAGGCTTTGGCAGGTGTTCAACCCAAAGTTGCCATGTTGAGCTTTTCAACCAAGGGCAGTGCTTCCCACGAATTGGTCGATAAAGTTACAGAGGCTGTAAAATGTGCTCAAAAGGCAAATCCCGATTTGCTGGTAGATGGAGAATTGCAGGCAGATGCGGCCATTGTACCGTCGGTAGGGAAATCCAAAGCACCGGGAAGCAATATAGCCGGACAAGCCAATGTGTTGGTATTCCCGGACTTGCAATCGGGCAACATCGCCTATAAACTGGTGGAACGTATTTCCGGCACCTTGGCAATCGGTCCGATTCTTCAGGGAATGGCTGCTCCCGTAAATGATTTGTCGAGGGGCTGCTCGGTGGAGGATATAGTCAATATGATAGCGATAACAGCCAATCAAGCTATGAAGTAAGAAAAGAGAATTACCTATCATCAGAAAAAGTAAGAACGCAATAAAATAAATAACGAATGGCAAAAATAACAACTGAACCTATTGAAAGGTACGGACTTAGTAAGCGACACAGGCGAAAAACGCTTTTTTCAAACATCGGTGTTGTGGGCTGTGGCAATGAGGGTAGTGAGATTGCTACCACAGCGGCCATCCACGGAATGGAAGTGGTTTTTTTAGAACCTAACCAGGAAAAAATTGCCAATGCATTCAGTCGCATTGAAAGCAAGTTAGATGAAAAAATCACCAACTGGGGATTAACGGAAAATGAAAAGAAAGTCATTCTGTCTCGCATTACCGGCACCACTTCGTATACTGATTTTCAACATTGCGATTTTGTCATTGAGGTGATCCGGTACAATGACCATACCGGTGAACGGCAGATCAATGCGAGAAAAGAAGTATTCCGTCAATTAGAACAAGTTTTGGAACCTACTGCTATCATTGCGTCTAATGTTGCGACGGTGATGATGACCGAGCTTGCATCCGAATTAAAATATCAGGAAAGGTGTATCGGTATGCATTTCATGATTAATATACCCGGGTCGCAGATTTTGGAAATTGTTCCCAGTCTGTACACATCACTGGAGACCCTTGAAAAGGTTAGTCAATTTGCAAAACTGATCAATCATGAATACATCAATGTCACGGAATCTTCAGGCTTGGTCAGTATGCGTTTGTTCCTGACACAACTCAATGAAGCTTGTCAAATCCTGATGGAAGGAGTTTCCACGGTAGAAGATATTGACAAAGTATTGACAGTAGGTTACGGACATAGTTTGGGAGTTTTCCGCACCGCAGATAAAATGGGAATTGAAAAAATCGTAAGATTATTAAATAATCTGTATGATGAATACGGAAACATCAAATACAAGCCTTCACCTGTTTTATTGAGAAAGGTGCGTGCAAAAAATTATGGTATAAGCACAGGCAAAGGATTTTATGTTTACGATGAATCAGGTAATATTGTAAAATAAATTGTTGTCATATGAAAGTTTTAGTTTTAAATTGCGGAAGTTCATCGGTTAAATATAAGTTGTTTGACATGCAAAACAACGAGGTGTTGGGTTTGGGAATAGTCGAAAAGATTGGAATGAAGGGCTCATTTCTCAAACACACGCGCAAGAATGGAAGTCAGGTTATACTTGAAGGTGAGATTCTTGAGCATCAGGTAGCGATAGAATATGTGCTGGGCGTGTTGACAAGCAAGAAACACGGTGCTATTAAAGCAATCGAGGAAATCGATGCTGTTGGACACCGTGTGGTTCATGGCGGAGAAAGTTTTAACACCAGTGTGCTCATCAATGATGAGGTAATCAAAAAAATAGAGGATTGCATAGCGATTGCCCCCCTGCATAATCCGCCTAATCTATCCGGTATTCGTGCCATTGAGGAATTATTGCCCGATGTACCCCAGGTGGCAGTATTTGATACTGCTTTTCATCAAACCATGCCGGATTACGCTTATATGTACGGCATCCCCTATGTGTTGTATCAAAAATACAGCATCCGCCGCTATGGTTTTCACGGCACCAGTCACCGGTATGTTTCTCACCGTGCCTGCGAGTTTCTCGGACTTGATTACAATAAAACTAAAGTGATTACGGCTCATATTGGAAACGGAGCTTCCATTGCTGCCATAAAAGACGGCAAATCAATTGATACTTCCATGGGGTTCACTCCTGTTGAAGGATTGATGATGGGTACCCGTTCAGGTGACATAGATTTGGGTGTTGTGACTTTCCTGATGGAGAAAGAAATGATCAATGCAGCGTCTGTTTCAACCTTGTTTAACAAGCACAGTGGTGTATTGGGCGTTTCCGGTATTTCTTCAGACTTGCGCGATATTGACAAAGGCATTTCCGAAGGTAACAAACGGGCTAAGCTAGCTTTGGAAATGTACCAATATAGGATAGCGAAATACATCGGTTCATATATGGCAGCGTTAAACGGCACTGATGTACTGGTGTTTACCGGTGGAGTGGGAGAAAACCACCCCGCCGTTCGCGAGCATGTATGTAAGCAATTCGGTTTTGTGGGCTTAAAGCTGGATCAAGCATTGAATGCAAATTCCAAAAAAGAAGAAATACTGCTGAGCACACCGGATTCAACGATTAAAGTGGTTGTGATTCCTACCGACGAAGAATTCATGATTGCATCAGATACGATGGAAATTGTGACGCATTAAGCCCGTACTTTCCGATTTAACGTACCCTTAAAGTTTGCCCTATCCTAATAATTCTTTTTGGAGAAATATTGTTGAGTCTGCAAATGGCACCCACTGTGGTCCCGTAGCGCCTGGCAATCACACTTAAGCTGTCGCCTTTTTTTACTTTATAAAACAGTGCGGCCGCCAAGGCTTTTAGTTCTTTTTGATGGGAGAAACTGATTTCTTTGGTCATCAAATAATCTTCTTCCAAAGGAGTTCCGCTTGCAAAATCAATTAATTTCACGGGATTGATGGCATTGCCAAGGTAGCGAATTTCATAATGCAGGTGCGGACCTGTGGAGCGACCGGTATTTCCACCGATTGCAATCGGACTACCGGAACATACGATTTGGTCGTGAGACACCAACACACGAGAAAGGTGGGCATACACGGTTTCCAAACCATTGTCGTGGCGGAGTACCACATAGCGACCGTATCCCCTTCTTTCATAGTCTATGATTCGGACTTTACCCGAAAAAGAGGCATAAATTGTATCGCCGACTTGTAATCTCAAATCAACACCATAGTGAAAGCGGAATCTGCGCGTTCCAAAATGTGAGGTGATGCGTTCAAATTTTGCCAATGGTGCCGTATAGGAAGACAAATCAATTTGAATCGAATCTTTTAGATCATCTATTGATGTTTGATATGGATTTAGCTTGTCACTGGTCCAAATCCGATTGTAGATATCATCAGCCGGATGATTTTCCATCAAGTCATCGGTATCGTCCATCAACAAAGTTTGATAGATATTGGCGGTGTCAGTCTGAAGTTCGGCAGCCACATTATGTTTATCGTGGTCAACAGCGTATAAATTGAATGAAAAAAAGCCAAGCAAACAAATACAAATGACCGCAAAATTTGTGTTTATTTTCATTGTATTATCCATTAAACTTCGTTGCCGGCGTAAAGGAAATTCATCGGATTGAATGCGTATTCAAAAATTTCTTCATCTTTAAAAAACCTCTTCAGTTCAATGGCAGCCGTTTCGACAGAGTCAGAGGCATGAATGATGTTTTCCTGAACGCTCATACTGTAATCGCCCCGGATGGTGCCTGGAGCAGCATCTCTTCCGTTGGTTACACCCGCCATGCTACGCACTACCCTCACGGCATCTTTTCCTTGCAAACAACAAACAATCACCGGAGACGCCATCATGGAGTCTTTGATGCGTTGAAAAAATGGCAGGTGCGCAAGGTGCGCATAATGTTCGTTTAAAATTTCATTTTTCAGTTGCATCATTTTCATTCCGCAAACTTGAAGTCCTTTTTTTTCAAATCTTTGTATCACTTCACCGATTAAACTGCGTTGTACAGCGCTCGGTTTTAGTATGATAAGCGTTTTCTCCATAAAAATCAATTACTATTAATTGGCTTTAAAAGCCCCAAAGGTAAAGAAAATAGTTTTTTGAAGCAAACCTGACTTGTAATATTCAACTGATAAGTCCCCAGTTAACAGCATTTGTCTTTAGTTTTTTCAACTGTGAGCGTAAAATATGGTTTTCCGGTTTTTCCAATTTCGGGTCGGGCGTTAATACTTCAATGGCGTAATTTCTTGCTATTTCAAGCATTTTTCCGTCTTTTGCCAAATCAGCCAATTTTAGTTCGAAAGGCATACCGCTTTGTTGTGTGCCATCTATATCTCCGGGACCCCTTAGTTGTAAATCGGCTTCGGCTATTTCAAAACCATCGTTGGTGCGTGTTAAAGTTTCCATCCTTTTGCGGGTTTCTGTGGCTAACTTATAGTCGGTCAATAAGATGCAATAGGATTGTGCTGCGCCGCGTCCTACCCGTCCCCTGAGTTGATGCAATTGCGATAACCCAAATCTTTCGGCATTTTCTATAACCATCACAGAAGCATTGGGGACATCGACTCCCACCTCAATTACTGTTGTGGCGACCATGATATGCGTTTGTCCCGAAGCAAACAATTGCATTTGTTTATCCTTTTCTGCTGCTTTTAATTTTCCGTGTACCAGGCTGACTTTAAAGTCGGGAAAGCTTGCTTTGAAATATTCAAAACCTTCAGTAGCATTTTGCAAATCCATCTTTTCCGATTCTTCTATCAGGGGATAAACGACATAGACTTGGCGACCGGCTTTTAATTGCTTGTATAAAAAGCCGTTTAAAGCCTGTCTTTTATTTTCATAATAATGGTAGGTTTGAACGGGTTTCCTGCCCGGCGGCAATTCATCAATGACTGAAACACTCAGGTCTCCGTAAAGCGTCATGGCTAAAGTGCGGGGAATCGGCGTAGCAGTCATCACCAATACATGTGGCGGTTGTGTGTTTTTCTTCCAAAGCTTGGAGCGTTGTTCTACGCCAAAACGGTGTTGCTCATCGATGACCACCATACCCAGGTTTTTGAATTGCACTACATCTTCAATCAGTGCATGGGTGCCAATCAATATGTTTAAGTTACCGGATTGCAGTGCGGCATGCAAATCTTCTCTTTCTTTAGTGCGTGTTGAGCCGGTGAGTAATGCTACTTTGATTCCAATGTCACCAATTAAAGTCGAAATGGTTTCAAAATGCTGACTTGCCAAAATCTCTGTCGGAGCCATGATGCAACCCTGGAATCCATTATCGACTGCAAGCAGAATGGCCATTAGTGCCACCAATGTTTTGCCGCTTCCGACATCACCTTGCAGTAACCGGTTCATTTGTTTGCCGCTCGACACATCCGCATGAATTTCCTTTAGCACACGTTTTTGTGCGTTAGTCAGCTCAAAAGGTAAAAAATCATGATAAAAGCTCCGGAAATAATACCCGACTTTGCTCATTAAGAAGCCTTTCAGATTTTGCTCCCGCCACTTGGTTTGTTGTAAAATGCTCAGTTGGATATAAAACAATTCTTCAAACTTGAGTCGCTGGCGGGCTTTATTCAGGGCATAATTATTTTTGGGAAAATGTATGTTAGTGAGTGCATCCGTCAAATTCATTAAAGCAAATTTTTTCAACACGTAATTTGGTAGCGTTTCAGGAATTTTCTCTTGTAGAAAAGGTAGAATTCCCTGCATGATTTTTTGGATGGCTTTGGAGTTCAAAAAGCCTGACTTCATCTTTTCCGTAGTGTTGTAGAATGGTTGAAATCCCATTTGCTCAAGAGGAGGAAGTTGTGAAGGCAAGTCAATTTCAGGATGCGGAATATTGTATTTCCCGTTGAAGAAAGAAGGCTTTCCAAAAACGACGTAAGTGATGCCGGTTTTGTATTTATCCAAAATAAATCTGATTCCTTGAAACCAAACCAACTCAATGGTATCCTTTCCGTCTGTAAAGATAGCAGATAAGCGTTGACTGCGTCCTTCTCCGATTTTATTGAATTGCAAAATTTGTCCTTTCAACTGTATAAAAGGCATGTTTTCCGATATTTCGTGCACATAATAAAACCGGCTTCTATCCACGTATCTGTAAGGATAATGACGCACCATATCCTCAACTGTGCGAATATTCAGTTCTTTCGCCAACAAGTCAGCCTTTTTCGGTCCGACTCCCGGAATAAATTTTATGTCGATATCTGCAAGAGGCATTTAATCTAAGAATAATTCCCCTATTTCCAAATCAAAAGGTGTCGTTATTTTAATATTCTCTTTATTGCCCTCCACTATGCTGATTTTATGTCCGGAAGCTTCAACAACAGAAGCATCGTCCGTGAACGTCGCCACGTAATTTTGACGGTAAGCAGCCTTTAAAATTTGAGCATCAAACACCTGTGGCGTTTGAACAGCTTTGTATAAGTTCCTGTCAACAGTTACGTTATCGTTTCCCTCAATCTTTCTGATACTTTCAACGATGTCTGTAACCGGAATGGCTGCTCCGGTACGTTCTGCCTTCTCAAAGCATCTGTGAATAGTTTGCACGCTCACCAAAGGTCGTACCCCATCGTGCACAGCAACGAGCCCTTCATCGGGAGTAAGTTCAAGTCCGTTTTTCACCGAATCAAAACGGGTTACGCCTCCGGCAACCGTTTGATGAACGATATTGAAGTTATGCTTCTTACACATTTGCTTCCACACTTTCATCTGATTTTCAGGCAGTACAACAATGATGTTAATATGCCGGTCGTAGTTGGCGAACACTTCTATGGTATGCATCAAAATCGGTTTAGACTTCAATTCAATAAACTGTTTAGGAATATCGGCCTGCATGCGCTTCCCTGTACCACCTGCAACAATGATGACGGTTTTCTGTTTTTTATGGATTGAATGACTCATTGAAAGAATTATTGAATTTAATAACAAATGTAGGTTTATTCCAACGCAACTATTTCTTTTTTCGTTAGAATAAACCGTATGGAATCGCTTTCTAATGCCGGATTGGCAATGCTTTTTTGACAGTTGTCATCAGGAATGACAATATCGGCCATATCCAACAGCGAATAAAACACCACATCAGCTGATAACTTTTTATTCACATTTTGCACTATAGCATTATGTTTTACAGGATATGTGTCCCTGTATTTGTCGGATATCCACACAAACATAGGAATATGAACTTCAATCTTCGATGGATGGTCGTATGCATGGAGTACATAATCATTTTCATCATCATATAAATTCTCTCCATGATCGGAAATGTAGAAAAGATACGAAACCGCATCCAATTCATCTAATTTTTTAATGGTATTGGCTAGAAAGTAATCCGTGTATAAAATGCTGTTGTCATAACTGTTGACCAGTTGCTCTTTCATGTTTTTCCCGATTAATGT
>MWCX01000089.1 GCA_002070265.1 Bacteroidetes bacterium ADurb.Bin174
TTGTATATGTCTGATGATAGGGGATGGTATTCGGGGCCTGATAGTTCTTCCCGCTCCATATCCATTATCGCCTCTATGAGTATGGCGCCTAATTCATGGATAAATGCATCCAATCCTTGTTTCCCTGTCTGAATGATATAGAACATCCTGTTTAACATCTCTTCTTTGCCTAATCCCTGCTCTAATCCTTTCCTTGCCTTTTTTCTCTGTTTCGTGTTTACTTTCATTGTGGCTCCTTTCTTTATTAAAATTTGGGTTCCGTGGATTATCCCACGGAGGAGCCACTTTTTCAATTTCAACTAAAAATGGTATAATATCCATACAAGTATTAACATTGTATTTTTACCAATATAGACCAATGCATTCTTTATATTTCTCTGCTTTATTACCAACTGAGAGAGTAGCAGCGAAATAAATATCCCCAAGAAGGCAACGGATAGATAATAAATAATCAGTAATGGCGAAGTTAACCCGAACATCGACAACGGTTTTAGGTAAGCTGCAACTACAAGAAGAAAGACAAGAGGTAATAATAGAGGATACCATTTCACATGAATAATGCACCAATGTTCCCTTACAATTGAACCAGCCATAAATAGCGCTGCTGCGACAAAATACTTAGTCTCAATTCCGGTTAAAGTAGCAATAAGTGTGGCAATTAAAAAACCAAATGCAATGGTCCATTTTCCCAGGTACCTTGACTTTATAATTGGGATTTTGTTTACCACATACAAACTCATCAGACATAGGAGAGACGAGAAGAATAGTACTTTAAGAAACCAAAATCCTCCCAGTAATTGGTCACTTCCGCGAAAAGTTATCACTTTGATGGCTTGCTGGAAAAATTGCTGTTCAGTATAAGCTTCTATTGGAGGATTATAGAAATTCAAGAAACTAAACAGATTGTGAAAAAGTAAAAACATAAGACCATAAACAACGAATGTGCCATACAATCTTTTCAGTCGATTAACAAAGTATGTAAATTTATCATCAAGATATTTTTCCTTAAAAGTCCAGCCTGAAATAAAGAAGAAAAGAGGCATATGAAAAAGATAAATTGAATCATGTAGCAAAGTTGGGCAGCCACTATGTCCGATAACCATTAAAATAATGGCCAGCCCTTTGGCTATATCTACTATTTCGTCTTCCATTGATGGTTAGTTGGCCTTTTCATATTTAATGTCATTGTCTCAATACTTGATTAATGATCAATTAAAATATTTTAAGTTCATTTTGAATTTTATATTTTTTAAAACAATATCTAAATAATCAGGATTATTATTTTTGATCTTCAGTAAGTATATTTTTACTTTTTTAAAATCTCTATTGTGTAGGCAATAACCACGCGCTAATCTTGAATATGTAAAATTTAAAGCATTATTGATTATTTGATTGATATCATCGTTAAATTTATCCTTCATAACATTGAGAAGCTCCGCCCATTTTTCTAATGAATATTCCCAACCTTTAGTGCTCCATATGCCTCCCTCATGTACACGATATATACCCATGACCTCATTGAAGAATTTAATTTTTCCATATTGTGCATTAAATAAATGAAGCGGGTAATCACCTACTGGACATTGATAAAACCAAGCTGGGATATTTTGTAAATAATTCCGGAAAACACAAGATGCCGTGTATATGTAATTGCCATGTGCTAGATCTTGAATCGTTGTTATTTCTTTTTGATTAATATTTGAAAAATGCCTTCTATGAGGTTCATTTTTGTATTCAAACCTTACTTTATGAAAACACATTGAATATTCCGGATTCTTTTCTAAAAAATCTACCTGCTTTTGGAGTTTCAGCGGGTCGGTCCAGTAGTCATCACCTTCTAGAGCCGCTATATATTTTCCTTCAAGATTAGCAAATAAGTCCTTATTGTTTTGGCAAGCACCTACATTATGATTCTGCAAGATAACTTTAATTTTTTCAGGATATTTTTTCTGATACGCCAGCACTATTTCACGGGTATTGTCGGTGGAACAATCTTCCGCAATGACCAGTTTAATAGGGAAGGTTGTTCTTTGCATTAACGCGCTATCAATGGCTTCCGCAATATAGGATGCATGATTGAAGGTCAACATCGCTACAGAAACCATCGGATCGGGCAATGTTTCATCAAGGATTGTATAATTTTTACTCATTCCAGTAATTATTTTTTTGTATTAGCTCCGCGTAATCCCGTTTCGTTACCCCCACAATCATCTTGTCCCAGAATCTGTTATTTCTGTAATGCCACTCTCTTTGCACACCTTCTTCTTTCCAACCGCATTTTTTTACGTAAACGCCATATGATGGCTTGTTGTATTCAATAATAGAACCATCAAGCCTGTTCAATCCAAGTTCCTCAAATGCATACCGCATAATAGTCATTATAGTATCAACCGCGTAGCCCTTGCCCCTCACGTCTTTGTCACCAAGCAACATGCCATGAAAAGCATTTTTATCCTTCCAGTTGATATCGACAAGATTTGCAGTGCCAATTAATCCTAACTCACTAGCTTCAATGGCAAATCTTTGATTCAGGGAACTAACGGATAAAGTTTCAAACCATTTTTGCTGATCTCTCATATTTGTAGGAAAATGCCATCCGCCTATCATACTGTTAATATAGGGGTCATTTGCCCATTTATGTAATAACACTAAATCTGTTTGTTCTATTGCCCGCAGCAAAACCTTTTTCCCTCTGATATTCATGATTTTATCCTCAATTTTTAATAATATTAATTACTTCATTCATATCTTCTACGCGATACCTCTGATCGATAGGCACGGCAATTAAATTTGCCACTAAATAATATTCAAAACTTTCTGGTTTTGTCCAATCTATTACGTTTGGCCAGTACGTCGCCACGTATATTTTTCTATTTATTAGCTTTCTCTTTAATTCTTCGGCATTTTCCGTGAGATAGGGGTAAACCATTGGAACGAATGAATTATCGAGTTCCAGTGGCAATTGATTAGTCTTATGCAGTGCTTCATGCAGATATCTGAAGTTTTGCTTTCTTTTTTCTGCCGCAAATTTGTAATCAATTCCAGATAACATTCTTTGTGTGATGTTTGACATCTTTTTTAGTGGCTGGTTGCCCAACACCTTTTCGTTATTTTTAAAGGCGCTATAAAACTCGTCCCCTCTCTTGTCGATTCTTCCAAGCAGGTGTTCAAAACGTTCATATGAAACGTCCGTTTCCAGTTCGTAATGGATTCCCGCATTGGTATAGAGATATGCGCCATCAGGTATGCCGAAAAACTTCCTCGGCGAATAAAAAGTATCGATGCCTGGCAATGGCTTGGCGTAGAATGCCTGGGCATCATCTATAATGATATTACGCGCTCTTTTTGTTGCATCAAGAACATTGTTATCAAAAATCCCAAAATAATTGGTGTAAACAAAAACTTCCTGCGCCCGCATTGTTTCAAAGTCAAAAATTGGTCTAAAGCTATTATCAATTTTGTAAAATTCATATTCCAGACCGCATTTATTAATCGGCTCTAACACAGAGTCACAGGTATAAAACGGCAAAAACACTTTTTTGTAACATTTTGCGCGCAAGATATACTCGAAGGCATTACGTCCTGTGTTAAGGCGTAGCGCGCTTTTGTGATATTCCTCTCCATAAGACAATTCCAGTTCAAAATATCCGCCGATTTCTTTCATATAAGCTCATATTTGTTCAACATTTCATTTATTTCTTCTTTTGAATTAAACATCATAACATCTATTATCGACAGCCAGGGTACAAATTTGTTTTTAAACTGTTTGTATTCCATTGGAAGCGATTTTATGAAATACAGATCTATCGCCTGTTTTGCAAAATCCTCTTTGCTGTACAGTTCCTGTCCGCCAATGGCATTGATGTACACATCGGCATCAAGCCGCTTGCAGATAGCTTGCAGCCTTTCCGCTTTTTCAAGCCCCTTTGTATCTGAAAAATGCTCCGATGACTTGCAAAACTTTGTCTTTAGCCCGAGATAACCGGCACATTGCTTTACGCTTTCCATGGCCATATCGGCAATAGTACCGTATTCCTTTTCCAAAACTTCATGGACAATCTCAAAAACCTCTGTAAAATAGGGCGCTCTTTTATAAGCCATCTCTATTGTTTTGATGATTTTGTTGAAATCTCTGGATTGTATGTCAATTTCTATTTCGTTAATCAGCTTGTTTTGACTGGCTTTTATGAGTGGGATTGTGAGGTACTTGGCTACCCCCTGTATTAAAATTCTGTTGCGGTTGATCCACCCACGATTGATGTAGTTCACATCATCATAAAACACAAACTTATCCACCGCGTTAACCATTTGAAAATACCCGATATAAGGAAAGATGTAAGGCTGCATTATAGCCAGTTTCATCATTTCGCGCCTTCAATAATGGATGTTATTCTTGAAATATCTCCATCTTCCAATGCCGGATAGATCGGCAAACAAAGCACGCTGTCCGCTATTTTATGTGCCACTGGCAAATTTATATGTGCCGCTGAAGGTAATCCCCGATACATTGGAAAATCACTGATTAAAGGATAAAAATAACGTCGGGGGAAGATACCATGTCGGCGCAGTTTGTCATTCAGCCCGTCTCTTGTCAATGGATATTCCTTTTCAACCAGAATAGGAAAATAGGCATAGTTGTATTGGGTATCTGCGGGCAGTGCCGGCAAGGAAATGCCTTTGATGTTTGTCAGTTCTTTCCGGTAAAGGCTGTCTATTTCCTGACGCCGGGCGAGTGCTTTATCAATGTGCTTGAGCTGCAAAAGCCCGAATGCCGCCTGTATTTCATTCATTTTGGCATTGATGCCGGGGGCGACGACGGTTACCTCGTCATGAAATCCGAAGTTTTTTAAATCGTCAATGCGTTTTTTTGTTTTGATATCGGGACAGACGATGGCGCCGCCTTCA
>MWCX01000090.1 GCA_002070265.1 Bacteroidetes bacterium ADurb.Bin174
AAGAAAGTCCGTATGGAAGTTGCCAACCGTGAAAAGGCTGGACTTGTACCACCGGAAGTCGGCGGTCATGAAATAATCATTCGCGGCCAGATAGCGGATTACGTCCGCAAGATTGGTGTCAATTTTGATTTACCGCAATCATTATCACAAAACTTGGAAATTCAAATGGGTTATACCTTTCCTGCATCGGAAAGCAAAAACGTAGAACGAGCATTGAAAAATTGCAGAAAGATAGTGAATGAAAAAATAGACACGGGAAACGGTTCCACCACTTTTATTTTTAGTTAACGAAAAGAGCACGGAATGAATGGGATAATTAGATATTGCGTGATGAAAAAACGCAAAGGTCTGCTGAAAAGACAGCCGGTTTACACCCATTTATTTTTCATTCCGGTCGATCCTAAAAAATATATGTATTTGGCGTTGATCGGAAAGGATGTTGACGACCAGGAAAATACATACGCCGCTCAACTATTGGTCAAGCTATCCGACGAAATCATGGAGAGTACTCTAGCAGGCGAATACGAGCATTTTGGCAAAAAATTTATAGAGCTTGAAGCATTAAAGTGCAAATCATCCAGTCCGTCCCAAGGTAAATATACCATAACCATTCCTAAAAAAGGCGCCCACATCAAATCAAATTTGGAGATCGAATACCAGGTTGAATACAGCACAACAGACAAGAGAATTTATTTCATAAAAGGTGAATTGAATTTAGTGTCCGGGGAATAGAAAATCCGGATGGAATATTTTGTTTTCGAAAGGAGCGAATCTGATGTCCAGCTATGGGGTTTATAAAGTGACCGATAAGAAATGTGCGACATGTTCTTTCTGGTCAGGTAAGCGGACAATTGTTTTTCGCGCCAATAAACCGTTTAACGTGAATGCAGACGCAGGTCATGTAGACTGTATCGCTCAGAAGGGAAAAAAGTCCACAGCGGCAACCACATGTTTAAAGTGGCAGCAGTGGGAAAAATTGTGAGTCAGGGAAATCAAATATAAAAATGGAGGTCTTTATGGAGCAAGTAATTATATCCACATCGGTTTTAATATCTTTTTTAGTCGCAGCGGGATTGAGTTGGTTATTATTTAGAATACTTCATAAGCGAGAGATTGAAAAAATTGAGCAATTTGAGACCGTTAAAAATGAAATTTTCACAATTAAGGAATCTCTATATAAAGCCGAAACAGAAAATTCAGCTCTAAAAATTGAGATGGAAAAAATAATCTGCCAAGCCATATCAAGTGGTTATTAGGATAGTGCAACCAAAGCAGTAAAAGCAGTGGAAAAAGTTGTTTTGTGCAAAGGAGGGTTAGTTAATGAAAAGACAAAGCATCACTACTAAATTTATTCAAGATGCCATGAAACGCGATCACAAACGTTTTGTTAAGAAGCTTGAGGGAACGACAAAGAAAATAATTTGCGGAAAATGTAACACAGATGGGGAACATAAGTTTAAGAGATGGAGAAGAGGTTTCATATTTGGAGGTGATAAAATATACACATGTTGTAATTGCGGCGCTGAAATTAAGCAGGATGGTACATCGGTCTGGTTGTAGATTAAGCATTAAACAAATTATCAATATTTTTTAACATTCAAAAAAAATATGGAGGTATAATATGACAACGAAACAGCAGCAGCATCCCCTTCGGAAATATTCAGAAAATGAACAAATCGCGTATTTGAGTGTTCTTGCATCATTGGGTTATATTGATAAAGATTTTAGTGAAGTAGAACGAAAGAAATTGGATGCATTCCTCAATGAATTGCAAATGTCCGATAGTGGAAGGGCCATAATATATTCAGCAATATTTAACTTTCAACACGAAGACCGAGCAAGTGCTATCCAAACGATTAATACCCTTCAAAGTGCCGATTTAAAATTTACCTTAATTTCTGATTTATTGCTGCTCGCCTATGTTGATAAAAATTTTTCTGAAGAAGAACGTCAATATATTTATGATATCGGCTCAAAACTTAACATTACAAAAGAACAAATTGAAGTAATTCGTAATGTACAAGAAAATCTTTCAAAGATACAAGATATCCCTTCAAACTCAGAACATTTAAAAGAATTGGTTAAGGAGAGCACCTCTAAACTTGCTGGCGCCGGCATTCCTGTAGCTGCAATCGCGGCTAGCGGCAGTGTTTTTGGATTGAGTGCAGCAGGTATAGCTTCAGGATTAGCAACACTTGGTGCTTTAGTTGGTGGGGGAATGCTTGCTGGAACCGTTTTGGTAGTTCCGGCCATTGCAATTGCTTCAGCATGGGGCGTGAAAAAATTATTTGATCTCGTCTGGAAGAAGGAGAATGTATGAAAACACCAAACAATACTTTACAAACGCAAAATATTTCACTCCCTTCATCAACCTCTCCTCAGCAAGTTATTGCTGAAGGAATTATTCAAAATTTGCCAAATATTATAGACGCTGTAAAGGTAATATATAACACGCATAAAAAAGGTGAAGTATTTCAGCAGGTACTCCATTCGCGACTTGAAGAACTTAATATTAATCAAAAAAATTTTGGTGAACTGGTTTCTTCATTAACTGAATTATCTAAATCAGATAATGCCGATCCCGTAACTAAAGATATTTACCGAGAGATGATTAAAGCTTTATTTAACATATTCTCAACGAGCATGAAAAACTATCAGGGCATTGATAGTTATTTAAGCAAATTGTAACTGTATATAAGATATCGACATTTGAAGTATTAAATTTATGCAACGCCATTGCAGAGGAGTTTTTTTATATGATGGGAATTAATCTTGTAAGTGTCGCAAAAATTTTATTATTACCAGCTTTTCAGGATATCTTTTTAGGGAAACATGGAGCTATAAAAAAAATCTATGAGGAAATTATTAAAAGCTGCGCTGAAAACGATATTCAAATGACAAGGGAATTAATGAGGACACTTTCTCGACAACATGAACAGCAGTATAATAATATGGTAAAGATTCTTCGTAGTAAATTCACAGAAGAGGAATTACGCGATATTTTATCAAATTGATTTTTGTTTATAATGGACGACACCATAGAATGTCCCTAAGAAAGATGTTGTTATTTACTGGCTCTCGGTGACCATCGAATTATTCTCCTTGTCATACTGCGCCAGTCTGAGCTTGATACCCTCGCGGATGAATTTGGACATGGTTGTCTTTTGCAGTCCGGCGATCATTTTCAGCCGTTGATAGGTGCTGGGCTCGATCAGCAAATTAATTGATGTATGAAAATTTCTTTTTCTCATGGTTTATTCCTCCTTATGACATTATGTTGGTAAAATCAGCGGTAAGATCCGTTTCATTACTGGCATGATATATGTTATCAA
>MWCX01000091.1 GCA_002070265.1 Bacteroidetes bacterium ADurb.Bin174
AAATCTACACACATATCACCGATATTGCCAAAGCGAAAATCAAAAGTCCACTGGATATGTTATAACCAATTCGAACGCCAACCCACTGCTTGTAAGGCAGATGCTCTGAACCGGCTGAGCTAAACGTCCGAAAAGAAATAGGATTTACCTCCTCAACGGCATCAAGCAACATATCGGGCAACCTGTCTAATACCTCCATTTCTTCTTCGGCCTTTGTGCCTTTCACAACGGCAACGACAGCCTTTTTGTCTTTTGGAAGCCTTGTTGGTCAGAATCGTGTAAAGCTCACCATTGGATAGAGATGTTTCGTCAATACTCAAATGTGTGCCCCGCTACCGCACGAACCGATCCGCCAGACGGCGGAGAGCTCAACGAAGCTAGTCCTCTCGTGTGGTAGTGTAGAAGAAGAAAAAAGTGGTCGTAGAGAAAAAGAAAGTAAGTGTTAGAAATAAGTAAAAAGATAATCCGGTAAGGTTATGTGTTATAAACCTAAGGATGGGAGTAGTAAGTGTTGTTGAGAGGTAGGGATGGGATTGCCACACGACAGGAGTCATGCTGCAGCGGAGGAGTCCTTGCTCAAGCTGTTTAATGTTGGAGTGCAGAGCAATCTGGAGGTCGCGTTCAAGCCCAAAAGTTGTCTCCATCGCCTCGATGACTTCTTCAGCTACTGAAGGTTCAGTATAGGTGCCCATTGTCAAATGGGTCTTGATTGCGCTGATCGTTCCTGGAGATTCTCCAGCTTTCGCAGCGATTTGCTCTCTGCTTAGTTTGCCTTACGTTAATAAGGCAATGATTTCGGTTTTTTGATTTTCTGATATTGGACTCATTTAATTCTCACCTCAGCAATGGCAGATAACGGTAAATTGTATGAGTAATGGCAGATTACGTGGTAATTTCCTATCAAACAGCTACACGGTTTGAGCGGGCTACAAACCTATACATTTACCACATTGTCTGCCATTACTTATACAAAATGTTCAAGCGACCCCTTAGCAGAGCTAAGGGGAGCTTTTCGCCACCGGCTTGCTGGACAAAAATAGTTAATTTCGGATGTTAATTTAAAATTTAATTATCATGGAAAAAAAATGCATCCTCAGTCGGAAGAAGCCTTGCGGCTTCTCCAGAAAACAATGATCGCGGGCAACTATTCACCGCGAAGTATTGCTACCTATTTGCGCGAGATCCGCTACATCTGCGCTTATTTTCCCGATCTGTCGCCTCAGCAGTGGACTGATGCACATATCATTGATTACCTCCATTATCTGAAAACCGTTCACCAGGTTTCGTACAGCAAAAGCAAGATGACGGCTCAAAGTGTGGCTTTCTTCTTTCGCCATGTACTCAAACGTCCTTATGATGTGCCCTCAAAGCTCTATCCCAAACGGGAGTTCAAGCTGCCGCACTATCTTACCAAAGAGGAGATGCAGCGGCTCATTAACAGTTGCCGCAGCCCCAAGCAAAAAGCCATTGTTGAGTTGTTTTACAGTTCGGGTTTGCGACTCGAAGAACTACGCTTGCTTCGACTCACCGACGTTGACAGCAAAAACAACCGCCTGTTTGTGCGTTGCGGAAAAGGCCGTAAAGACCGTTATACCCTGCTTTCGAAACGGGTGGTTGAAACATTGCGTACTTATTACAGAAACCAGAAGGTAAAACCGCTGGTTTACCTCTTTGAAGGGATAAGGCCTGGGCAACCCATGTGGGCAGGCGCCATTCAGTGGACGGTACGGCAGGCTTATAATCACGCCGGATTATCGCATAAAGAGCATAAAACCCATGCCCTTCGTCACAGCTTTGCTACCCATCTGCTCGATGCAGGGGTGGATATTCACACCATCAAAGAGTTGTTGGGACATAGCGACATAAAAACCACCATGATTTACCTCCATCTGCAAACATCCAAACGAAACCTGATTGTCAATCCATTAGACGAGCTTTTCAGGGAAGATGACCAGATAGCCAATATTCCAAAGTCAACCCGGCTGCTTTGAAACCACGCCATACGGTTCAGCAAATCATCAGGCAAACGGCATGGGCTGAATACGTTAATCCTTTTTCGCACCAGGTGCTTACAAATCTGGCCAACTGCCGCACTGCTGCATTGGGTTATCATCATTTTCAATGTGATGATCCCGGGTGCCGGCATATTCATTACCGCTACCACAGTTGCCGTAACCGCCATTGCCCTTCGTGCAACTGGCAAAAGCAGGATGAATGGCAGGAAGCAAGGATGAATGAACTGTTGCCGGTGAAGTATTTTCATGTGGTGTTTACCCTGCCCCACGAGTTGAATGTATTGGTGATGGGCAACCGGGAGGCTTTGTTTAAGCTGCTCTTCGGCAGCGCTTCGCGCTGCCTGCTTACCTTGTGCCACGATCCCCAATGGCTGGGGGCTACTCCCTCCATAACATCCGTGTTGCATACCTGGGGACAGCAACTTTCTTTCCATCCGCATGTTCACTGCATAGTGAGCGGTGGCGGAGCCGACAACAACAACCGTTGGCACAACCTTAAGAAAAGTGTCCGTTATGGCTACCTGTTTCCTTACAAGGTGATGGAACCGCTTTACAAAGGCTATTTCCTGGAACGTCTTAATAAACTGATTGGAGATGGAAAAATAAAGGTTCCTGAAAGCTGCAACTGGAAACAGCTTAAAGACATTCTTTACCGCAAAGAGTGGCTGGTGTATGCCAAACAGCCCATGGGCAGCGTATCGCAGGTGGTGGAGTACCTGGCCAGATATGCCCATAAAGTGGCCATTTCAAATTACCGCATTTTGGAAATTACCGAAAACAGTGTCAGTTTTCGGTATAAGGACTATGCCGACCATAAACGAATGAAAACGATGGTATTGTCGTTGCATGAGTTTGTCAGGCGTTTTGAGCAGCACATTTTGCCCAAAGGTTTTGTAAAGATGAGGCATTACGGAATATTGGGCAACTACCGAAGAAAACAGCGGGTTAATGCCATCCTGGCTGTAATGCAACTTCCACCGCATCCGCCAGGGGTTAAAATCCCGTATCAGATACGGATGCTGGAGAAATACGGTGTGGATGTAACGCTTTGTCCGAAATGCAAAACAGGCCACTTGTTGCTTGTTGCTGTGGTTTTTCCAATGAATCGGGGAAGCCCGAAAAATCTCAAAAATGCAAATGCCGATGAAACCACAAAAAGATAATAACATTGTTCCTCTTCACAGGGCGAACGGCCACCGTATTTTACAGAGCGCAGCAAAATCATGCGCATCGAAACGAAAATGGAAAATACAACATCGAAAAACGCTAAACAACATTACCGTCATGGCGAAAATGACAAACAAATACCGAATAATCGAAACCGTCCATACGGTACCTCCAACCAGTGAATGTAAAAACAGGCTACTTTTTCCCCTAAGGCAGTAACTCCGGACCGGGGTCGCTGAACAGGTGATAGACCAAAAAGCCCGTAAGTGTGTAAGTAACTTCCGGGCTTTTGTTGTTGGGCTTTTTGGCTATCACGCTATGTGTTATACGGTCGTATTTTATCTTCTTTAAAATCGAATGCCAAAAGTGATATTCAAAGAACTAACAGAAAGGGCTTTTTCAAATTTATCATCATAACTCTCGCTGTCTCCGTCATATTTTTCTTCATGTTCATATTTAACTTTGTGTGAACCTAAGCCCAAGTAGTTCAAAGATATTGTATATTTATCCTGGAGAACAATACCAGCACCAATTTTATAGCCTAATTTTACAGAAGGTTTAAATGTCTCTTTAAATTCATAATCATTTTTTGAAGCCGAACGATTAGTTAGTTTTAAGATATTTAGCCCTAATCCAGCTTCACCGAATAGTTTGAAACCGTCTGATAATGACTTTTCATATTGCAATCCAACTAATATAGGTACATTTAAGTATTTTGGTAAACTATAATCATCAGCATCATCCATTTCATCCTCTAAATCATCTTTAAAGTCGCTTTGTAAATCATTGTACATGATTCCAGCGTTAAATGTCCAGTACAACCCATCAGTTTTTAGTGGTGACAATATTTTGTAACCCAAGTAAAACCCAGTACTTGCTACACCAGAACCATCAAAAATGGCATCGTCTTCATCATCATCGGCAAAATCGCCTTGAGGCATAGCTAGTCCAATTTGTAACTCACTTTTTGTCTGTGCATTTAATGTAAATACACAGCTCGCAAAAAAAATCGCAAAAAATAAATACTTTTTCATAAAATTGATATTTTGTTTTTAACCTACTCATAAGGCTTTTCGGAACCGCCTCGTTTTTTAAAGTGGTTTCTGATCTCCACTTTTTTTTCTTTTCTGTCACATTGGGTGGTCAGCCCTTTGGCTTTCGGAGACCGTCTTGGTTTTTAAACTTGCCTATAACGTTTTGGCGGTATGTTTTTGTTGCCGATTTCGGAGCACTGTCCTGTCAAGTTACACGAAAGTTTATTAAATGATGAAACGCTGAAACCCGCACTATCTCGGCAATAAAATATACCTCCTGTTACTGCCTGGTGTTCTGTCTTCCAGTCTTGTAAACCATTGTTTAGTTTCAGTGTCACAATTTTATTTAAAATATTTAATATCAACATTCCTGTCATACATATGCAGCATGCAATATTCAATTTCTCCATTTTTAATAAAAATACTAAAACCATAATCTGCACCGTTAAAGTCTGTCCAACCAAAGGGAGTCATTGCTTCAACTCTGTAACCACGTAAAACAATTTTTTCAGAAGATTTACTGATGATTCGCATAGGTTTTGGGGTCATTTGGATATTATTTCCCCACAATGGATGATTGCCTTCCAAATTAAATATAGTTACAATATATCCATCACCACCTTTAATGCTATAACCTTCACAGCCATTAATATTTTCTTCAATTTTAATGGAACGCTTAGATTTTTGCAACCCTTTTACAGGAATTCCATTTTCGTATCGTTGATGGCTATTTGAAACAAAAGTAATATTACTCAAATCAAATTGTTTCTCATTTCTTTCTTGAAGAGATTCTGCTATTTTTTTTAATGGATTTTCAACATCTTCAATTCTTCCTTCTTGATTTGAGACCAATTCTATTAAAACTTCTACAGGTTTATAAACATGTAAATAAATCCTAGAGAGTTTACCTTTGTAGTAGAAAAGGGACATAATACTGGGTTCATATTCATCACATCCAGCACCTCCATTTAAAATATTATTACTCCAAAGCACACGGTCATTCATTAATGATATTTCAGCGAATGAAAAATTATCAATTATATATTCAGATATTTCTGAATTATCAAACGTTACTTCAATTTTCCCGTTAAAAGAGTTTACTGCGGCTTCAATCTCAAAGTATGAATCAATATCAGCAATGCAATTCCCTTTGTGCCAAATTTTACAGTTGTCGGCAATGAAACGAAAGGATTCCCTTTCTATTTTTCCTTGCATTTCCAAAAAATTTGGAATGAATGTGTCATAAGTTTTCATATTCTCATGTTCAAATTTAAAAAACACATCTTACGCATACTCTCTCTCTAAATTTGAAAGTACGATATTTAGTGCTAACCCTTTTGCTAACATATCAATTACATCATGTACCATTCTGTCAATTATCTGATGTTTGAATCCTAGTCTAATTGCTGTTAATTTACATAGAGCAACTTCATTTTCATGAATTTCACCATCAATCATCATAATGAGCACCATGTCATATAATTGTTCTATTTTTTCTCTAAAAGATTCGGGTGCTCTAAAAGATATGCTTTCAGGTCTTTGAATAATTCTCAACAATTCATCACGAGTTAAACCAACTTTTGCTCCAATTCTAAAAATCAAGTCCAGTTCGTTTTTATCTATTTCACCGTCAGAGGCAGCTAGTGCAACGAGGTTTTTAATGTGGCTAAGTCTTTTCTTTTTATCACCACTGTCAAATAAATCAATTAATGCCATAATTTTTGTTTTTTTGTTTATAATTATTGTTAATATAAATTAATTCAAAATCAGGAATATGTGTTAAGTGTTTTCTTGAATTTTCAAGTTGTCGTATTTACTGTATTGTCAATATTTCTTTTTTCTTTTCTGTCAAAATGGTTTACTTTTTAATTTTTCTATGTCGTTGTCTGTTTCTTACACTTGGCGGTAACGGCTGAGTGTAGCAGCAGTAAGGATTGCGGGCAACTTTCCTGTCTGCCGACACCAAAGTTTAAGCGGTGCAGAATGCTTGAATAACCACTGAAACCCTTATTGCTGCTACACTTTGTTAGCAGCTTTGTTTCTATCCACCTAA
>MWCX01000092.1 GCA_002070265.1 Bacteroidetes bacterium ADurb.Bin174
CTGAGATTGAGGGCGAAGGAGCATACTGAAGTATGTGACTGAGCCCGAATATCGAAAGTAACGCAGCAGTTGGGCACTTATGAGACACCGCCATAAAATATCACATCAAAAAAAATGACAAATGCAGGAATCATTAAGCACGAGGGTCCAACAAAATCAGGAAAATGGGTAATAAAAAGTTAATCCATCCCCCTCTCCCCCATTTTGTTAAGAATTTCAAAATACACATGAACATTCATTCATATATTTATAGAATTGATTAGTTTTGTCGGAAATTAAAAAGTCATGATGAAAAGATTCAAGTTTTTAATCGTTTTGGCGTGGATGACCACCCTGCTGACCGGACAAATTTTTGAACCGGTGAGTTGGTCGCACGAACTGAAAATCACAGGTAAAACAAGTGGAGAGATCATTCACAAAGCCGGTATAGAGGGCAATTGGCATATGTACGGCATGGATATCCCGGAAGGCGGTCCACGCCCTACCTGCTTTGTATATGAAACTTTGCAGCATGTTGAATTGGACGGGAATATCCAATCAAAATCCGAACTGACAAAGGTTTTCGATAAAAACTTCGACATGAATGTATCCTGGTATTCCAAAGAAGCTATATTCGTGCAAAAGATAAAATTCAAGGATGCAGCTCAGGTAAAAATCAAAGGTTATGTGGAATTTATGGCTTGCGATGATGAGCAATGCCTGCCGCCTGAACGAGACGAGTTTTCGCTAAGAAGTGGCACCACCAAACTTTCTGCTGCCAGCGCTGAACAGGCTGCTACACCCGCTAAGACTTTAACTACAGAAAAACAAGCTGAAAATACTGCTGAATCTACGAAAACCATTGTCTCTGCGGAGCAATCGGAATTACAGCAAATTGCGGAAGCTGCCGTTACAGATTATTGGCATCCGGTGATAGAGGAGTTGCGGGCTTTTGGTACACAAACCGGTACTTCCGGCGATGCTTCTTTGTGGTACATCTTTATAGCCGGTATCATTGGCGGATTCATAGCTTTATTTACGCCTTGCGTGTGGCCCATTATCCCCATGACGGTCAGCTTCTTCCTGAAAAGGTCGGAAAAGAAAACCCGGGGGAGAAGGGATGCTATCCTCTATGGTTTGGCTATCATCATCATATATGTCAGCTTAGGTATTTTAATTACGGTGATTTTTGGTGCCAGCGCCCTCAACAGCATGTCCACCAATGCAGTGTTTAATCTATTGTTCTTTGCTCTGTTGGTGGTATTTGCCATTTCTTTCTTTGGGGCTTTTGAAATCACGCTCCCTTCTTCCTGGTCAACCAAGTTAGATGCAAAAGCCGACTCCACCACAGGCTTCCTGAATATCTTATTCATGGCTTTTACCCTGGTGTTGGTGTCTTTCTCCTGCACGGGTCCGATCATAGGCACCTTGTTGGTTGAAGTTTCAACTACCGGATCGCTGCTCGCACCTGCCATTGGCATGTTGGGATTTGCCATAGCATTGGCTATTCCCTTTACTTTCTTTGCCTTCTTCCCTTCCCTGCTGAAAAACATGCCTCGCTCGGGCGGTTGGCTGAATCAGGTGAAGGTGGTATTGGCTTTCCTGGAATTGGCTTTTGCACTGAAATTCTTATCCGTAGCCGATTTGGCATACGGCTGGAGAATATTGGACAGAGAAGTCTTCATCGCCCTGTGGATAGTGATATTTGCATTGCTGGGAATTTACTTGCTTGGAAAAATCAGATTTCCGAATGACAGCGAAGTGAAACATACCTCGGTTATAGGTGTCTTCCTGGCAATTATCTCCCTTTCTTTTGCGGTATATATGGTTCCCGGCTTATGGGGTGCTCCTCTCAAGGCCATCAGTGCCTTTGCACCTCCTTTATATACCCAGGATTTCAATTTATACGATGATGAAGTACATGCCAAGTTTTCAGACTATGACCTGGGAATGGCTTATGCTGCTCAGCATCAAAAACCTGTAGTGGTTGACTTCTCCGGATATGGTTGTGTAAACTGCAGAAAGATGGAGGCATCGGTATGGACGCATCCCAAGGTAAAAGAAACCTTGGAAAACAATTATGTGCTTATCACCTTGTTTGTAGATGACAAAACATCTTTGGAAGAACCATATACTGTTGAGGAAAATGGCAAAATCAGAAAGATCCGTACAGTTGGTGACAAATGGAGTTATCTGCAACGTTATAAGTTCGGTTCCAATGCACAACCTTTCTATGTGATGTTAGATACCCATGGTAACCCCATTAACAATGCCTATACTTTTGATGAAAGTACAGAAAACTTCATTAACTGGCTCAGCAAAAAGTAAATTCAACACGTAAAAGGTAAAAACAGTACGCAATCTGACAAAATTGCAGCATAAAACTGCCAAAACAAGCAATAATTTGTATTGGCAGTTTTTTTGACTAATGGCAATCTGTCATTTTTTAATTATTAAGAACAATTTATCGATAGCGATGACCAAGAAAAAAGTTGAAATAAATACAAAGGCTCAAGAGAAAAAGACTGAACAAACAGCAAAAGAGAAAAAAGCCACACAAAAAGAACATAAAGCTGTACAAGAAGAATTAAGCACTGAAGATGCAGCAGAACAAATAAAAGCAGAAATAGAAAGTCTGAACGAAGAAGTATCGGAATTAAAAGATAAAAACCTCAGGTTGATGGCTGAGTTCGACAACTTCAGAAAAAGGAGTTTGAAAGAGCGGTCAGATTTAATCAAATATGGAGGCGAGGACGTATTGAAAAACATACTGCCACTGATCGATGATTTTGAAAGGGCTTTACAAGCCATGGAATCTGCTTCGGATGTGAAGGCAGTCAAAGAAGGAGTGGATTTAATCTACACCAAATTTTTAGCTTTCCTGGGAGAAAATGGTGTTCAGGAAATCCGAACTGAAAATGAAGTCTTTGACACCGACCTGCATGAGGCAGTTACAACTTTCCCTGTAGAGGACGAGGATGCAAAAGGTAAAATCATCGACTGTGTTGCAAAAGGTTATACCTTAAACGAAAAAGTCATCCGCTTTGCCAAAGTAGTGGTAGGAGAATAAAAACCAATTAACAATCTAAACAAAAAGTGTCGAAAAGAGATTATTACGAAGTGCTGGGCGTAAGCAAAAGTGCTACGGCAGATGAAATAAAAAAAGCATATCGCAAGAAAGCCATTGAGTTCCATCCGGATAAAAATCCGGGTGACAAGGCTGCTGAGGAAAAATTCAAGGAAGCAGCCGAGGCTTATGAGGTATTGAGCGACAGCCAAAAACGTCAGCGTTACGACCAATTTGGTCATGCCGGATTAAACGGTGGAGCCGGTGGTTTCAGTAGCGGAGGTATGTCGATGGAAGATATTTTCTCTCAATTTGGCGATATCTTCGGTGGTCATTTTGGCAGTTTTGGAGGATTCAGCAGCTTTGGAGATTTTGGCTTTGGAGGCAGTTCTCGTAGGGGTACACGCGTCAGAAGAGGCTCTGATTTGAGGGTTAGGGTAACACTTTCATTGGCTGAGATAGCCAAAGGTGTTGAGAAAAAGATCAAAGTCAAAAAATACGTACCTTGTCAGCATTGCAATACCACCGGCGCTGAGCATGGCTCTAATCCCGTTACGTGTACTACCTGTAACGGAAGCGGTAGAGTCACGCACGTGCAAAACACCATACTCGGACAAATGCAAACCCAATCTGAATGTCCGACCTGTGAGGGTGAGGGCACCATCATTCAAAACAAATGCTCTCATTGCAATGGTGAAGGCATCTTAAGAGCTGAAGAAGTTATCAAGATCAACATTCCGGCAGGAGTCACGGAAGGCATGCAGCTTTCGATGAGCGGTAAAGGTAATGCTGCTCGCAGGGGAGGTATAAACGGCGACTTACTAATCTTAATTGAGGAAAAAGCACATCCTGAACTCATCCGCGACGAAAATGATTTGATATACAATTTGCTGATCAGCGTACCTACGGCAACATTGGGCGGGTCGGTTGAAGTCCCCACTGTTGACGGAAGGGTGAAAGTCAATATTGCAGCCGGTACACAACCCGGAAAAGTGTTGCGCTTACGCGGTAAAGGTCTTCCAAGCGTAAACAGATACGGAACCGGTGATTTGTTGATACGTGTCGGCGTGTATATTCCTGAAAAATTAACCGGAGAAGAAAAAGAAATGATGGAGAAACTTGCCAAATCAAATCGTATGGAACCCACCGCCTCTGCATCTAAAGACTTTTTCACAAGGTTCAAAAATATGTTTGAGTAAGACGCCTGAATAAAAGACACTTGAATCAGCTTTTTACGATTTGCCCTCTCTTTTTTTACGATTTCCCTACCCTCGTATAGGTAAAAAGATTAACTTTGCCGAATAAACAAATCAATTTTTCTGTGAAATATCTTTTTACCTTCTTTTTATCAATCAGCTTTTTCATCACATGCTTCAGTCAGGCATTAAACCCTGATTACCAGGCATACATTGAAAAATTCCACACCATTGCCATCAGACAACAAAAGACATATGGAATTCCTGCCAGCATCATCCTTGCACAGGGCTTGCTGGAGTCGGGAGCAGGAAGAGGTATATTGGCTACGGAAGGCAACAATCATTTTGGAATTAAATGTCACGACTGGACCGGAAAAAAGATTTATAAAGATGATGATGAAATAAACGAATGTTTCCGCAAATACAAACATGCCCATGAATCGTATGAGGATCATTCCCTGTTTTTGGTGAATCGCCCGCGGTATAGTTCGCTTTTTTTATTGAGTCCTACTGATTACGTGGCTTGGGCATACGGACTAAAAGATGCCGGTTATGCAACCGACCCTTCTTATGCACAAAAATTAATCAGCCTGATTGAAAGGTACGATCTCCATCAATATGATCTGGAAAAGAAAGGATCGTTCACAACTAAAACCGATTACAAACCCGACCTGCATGCTAAATCAGAAAGAAACATTTATAAATCCAATTATATTAAGATAGTCGTTGCTACAGAAAATGATACCTACGCATCCTTAGCCGAAGAATTTCAAATTTCTGAAAAGCGATTGCGAAAATACAATGAAGTAGGAACAGATGCCCAACTAAAAGCAGGAAATATTGTCTATCTTTCCAAAAAGAAAAAAAGAGCTGCCTACGCCAATCGCATTCATGTAGTACAGCCCGGTGAAACCCTTTATGGCATTTCTCAGATTTATGGTATTCAATTGATCAGTTTATATAAAATGAATGATATACCGTTTACGCAAGGGGCGTTTATCGGTCAAATTATCAAACTCCGATGATGTAAGATTACTATGCGACGTAGAAACACAGAAGCTTTAAACGATGTTATTCAGCAATTTCTCAAACAGAGCAAATTAGATAAACCGCTCTACGAAAAGAAAGTCATTGATGCATGGCCCGAGGTGCTCGGCAAAAACATCATGCATTACACCGGTGAGTTATCCATTAAAAATAAAAAATTGTATGTGACCATCACTTCTTCCGTTTTGAGACACGATTTGTTCATTTCCCGTGAGCAAATCTTACACTCACTAAACAAACATGTTGGTCGTGATGTTATCAATGAGATTATATTTAAATAATAAAATCCTCTATTTACACTCCGTCATACCTGATTTATATGAAAAAAATTCTCCATTTGCTGATTTGTCTCTTTGTTTATCATAACATCAGTGCACAAAATTATACCGTCAGCGGATATATAACCGACGAGAAAAGTGGAGAAACGCAAATCAATGCATCGATCTATGACTTCAACAGCAGAAAAGGTACTGTGTCCAATGTATATGGATTTTATTCTTTAACCCTCCCTGCAGGTGAAGTTTCCTTACAATATTCTTATGTAGGGTATCACACACAATCTTTCAATTTCAATTTGAACAAGGATACCGTAATTCATATTCGTTTTAAAGAGTCAACAGATTTACAGGAAATTACGGTGATTGGTCATCAAAAAATCACCGGTGTTCACTCGACTCAAATGGGTGCGGTAGAAGTGCCTATTGCACAAATCAAGACGGTCCCTACCCTTTTTGGTGAAGCCGATTTGGTGAAAGCATTGCAGCTCTTACCAGGTGTACAAGCGGGATCAGAAGGTTCTACCGGTATGTATGTCAGGGGTGGCGGTCCGGATGAAAACTTATTTTTATTGGACGGAATCCCGGTTTATAATGTCAACCATATGGCGGGTTTCTTTTCTGTTTTTAATCCTGATGCCATCAAAAACGTAACGCTCTATAAAGGTAATTTTCCGGCCAGGTTTGGCGGGCGACTATCTTCCGTGATTGATGTCAGGATGAATGACGGGGATGATAAAAAAATTCACGGCAATGTGAGTATAGGCGCTATATCTTCCAAAATCAATGTGGAAGGACCTATCATCAAGGAAAAGACTACTTTCAACATTTCCGCCAGAAGGACTTATTCGGATTTATTGTTACAACCCATTATATGGCTTGGTATGGCAGAAGCCTTTACGGATGATGAAGGTAGATTGACGGCAGGTTATTATTTTTACGATTTGAATGCCAAGGTAAATCATAAATTTACAAATAACGACAGGCTGTATTTAAGTCTGTATATGGGTGATGATATTATTTATACGAACTATAGAAGTAAATACACACGTCAAGGCGATCAACAAGAATATACGGAAAACTCAGAAAGAATGAAATTAGGTTGGAACTGGGGAAATATTGTCAGTTCAGCCCGTTGGAGTCACGTGATTAATAATAAGCTGTTCATGAATACAACGGCTGCTTATACACGATACCGATTCGATATGGATGTGGGTATGGAATCAAAATACTCATATACAGCACCGGATTCCACCTATAAGGGGTCAACTAACATCAATCTTGGATATAAGACAGGCATAGAGGACTATACACTAAAATCAGATTTTGAATACTTGCCTCATCCTGATCATGAAATGAAATTTGGCGTTAATTATACCTATCATACATTTAGACCGGGCGTGTCGGTTTTTAGTATGAGTATGAAAGAAAATCATATCAAATATGAACAAGATACCTTGATAGGTGATAAAAATATCTTTTCTCATGAAACCAGTCTGTATGTGGAAGATGACTTCACTATCAACTATGCAATCAAACTGAATGTCGGACTACATTACAGTTTATTCAATGTAGAAAAACACACTTACCATGCATTGCAACCTAGAGTCAGTGCTCGTATTTTAGCCAATGATAATTTATCTTTCAAGGCAGGATATGCAGCTATGAGCCAGAATGTTCACTTGCTTTCCAATGCATCCGTCAGCTTGCCTACGGACTTATGGGTGCCGGTTACGAAAAGAATCAAACCCATGCATTCTCATCAATATTCAGCCGGTGTGTTTTATAATTTGTTGAACATTTTGGATTTGTCAGTGGAAGGCTATTACAAGTCCATGTCTAACCTGATAGAGTATAAAGACGGCGCCACTTTTTTAGGCTCATCCACAGGATGGGAGGATAAGGTAGTCATGGGTGACGGATGGGCATATGGAGTTGAATTTTTAGCCCAAAAATCTTTTGGAAAAACAACCGGATGGATTGGTTATACTTGGGCAAAAACAGAACGTTTGTTCAATCGTCCGGGACAAGAATTGAATTTTGGAAGGGTTTTTCCTGCAAAATACGACAGGCGACATGATGTCAGCATAGTTGTTTCGCATAAGTTCAGCGAAAGATTTGATATTGCCGGAACTTGGGTATTTTCCACAGGAAATACCGGAACATTGGCGATGCAGGAATTTATTGTTATGCAAGAACCGGAAGATGACAGAGATGGGGGTATCGTCAGTACTTATGAAAACGCGGACTACATCAGCGGAAGGAACAACTATCGCTTTAATCCTTATCACCGCTTGGATTTAGGCGTAAACTTCCACAAGAAGAAAAAATATGGCACCCGTACCTGGAATATTAGTGTGTACAATGCTTATAACAATAATAATCCTTTTTTAATTATGCCTAAAGAAGACTACAATTGGGATCCTGTTACCGACACATACGAAATTGACAAAAAACTCATACAAATATCAATTTTTCCTATTATTCCATCCATCAGTTATAGTTTTAAATGGTAGGCAAATAAACAAATCAGTATGCAAATCAACAAAAAATATTATAAGATTTTCGCTTCAGCAATGGCAATATTGCTTATGGTTTCCTGTGAAAAAGAAATAGAATTCAAAGGAGACACTGTGCAACCCATGATGGTGGTAAATGGATTGGTTACTCCGGATTCAACCATCAAGATACATCTTTCCAAAAGTAAATTCTTTTTAAGCAACAAAGAAGGGATAGAACTTATACCCAATGCAGATATCGACATCTATATCAACGGACAAGCAAAAGGTAAAATGCAGCATAAAAAATCCGGTATTTATACAAGTTCGGTTCGGCCGAATATCAAGGACACCGTCAAACTTATCATTGCAAAAACAGGTAATATTCAAGGGGTTCAGGCTGAGGTAGTCGTACCGAAGCAATCCTTTATCCAATCTGTTGACACCACATCACAAACCACTCAGTATGAGACATATGAATTTGACGGTGAAAATTATGTTCCATCGGGTAATTATAATTACACCAAAGATTTAACAGTAAGGCTTACCATTGAAGACCCTCCTCTTGTTGAAAATTTCTATCGCTTGAATGCTAAAATACGTTCCCTATTACATTTTCCGGATACTACTATTGTTTGGGAGGAATATGAATACTTTTATCCTGAAGGTTCTGATAATCCAAATAAGGGCCCATTAGGCTTTATAGAGGATTTCAACATGGCAAAAAGAAGCTACACTTTCACAGATGAGTTTTTTGACGGAAAGGAAAAAATATTAAAATTTGAAACTACAATACATTCTTGGTCAGATGGTGTTAATCCCGGAAACGATGAATATGGTGGGAAAAACTCTCAACCCGGTGGATTGATGGGTCCGGATTCACGATCCAGACAATTGATCATAAACCTACAGAGCATTTCAAAAGAAATGTATCTTTATTTTAAAACAAAGGAAAGTGCTGAGAATGTCTTCGAAACTTTTTTTACAGAACCGGTCCAGATATACAGCAATATAGAAAATGGCACAGGTGTACTTGGTGCTTATACCAGCCATGAAAAAGTTATTGACTTACCGTAATTTTATACAGATTACTTTCTTTTATTCCAGCTTGCAAGCCTGTATTTATCTTTTGCTAAGGTTTCAACTGCAGCTATCATATGTTCATCCGGCATCACGATATGTTGATTACCCAACACTTTGCCGACTTGTTCAATCATTTTGTCAAAAAAGTCTGATGCAGCAAAAACTTTCAACTGACTTTCTTCCATATAAGTTTTGATGTTTTTCACCGGACTCACCACCGATGGAATGCCTTTTACATCCTTAATTTTGAGAGAAGACAATAAAGCACCCCGCAACATTTTCAGGTCTGAGTCGTATAGAATGGTTCCGTGGTGCAATACCCTACTACCGGCAAAATGTGAAGCAGTTCCGGATATTTTATGCACACCATCAGGAAGCCACAAATCTTTACGCTTTCCTATTACAGGGTGAATGCCAAAAGATGCTAAAGCGACCACTATGGGTTTCAAATATGCTGCACTCAGATTGTATTTTTGTTCCTTTTTGTTGAAGATGAAAGAATAATTCAGGTTACCTAAATCGTGATAAACCGCTCCCCCACCCGATATGCGCCGATAAACCGGAATCTGATGCTGATGGCAAAATTGCTGGTCCACTTCATTCTCCCAAATTTGATTGGAACCGATGATAACGGAAGATTCATTCACATAGAACAATGCATACACTTCCTTCTGCTTAAAAAGACACTCCTCCAAAGCTAAATTGAAAGCCGGATCATAGCTATCTGAAACGATTATTTTTGTATCATCTGTCATAAAACTTAAATTGACAAGCTATTTCAAACGTTCCGTATATATCAATTCATAATTCGGGAGCAAGTCAGGGTGCAAGACAGCAATCACATCAGCAAGCAATAAGTCCGGACGAACAACTGCACTCTCCCAATAATCATTCGCGCCGGATTTCAACATGCGCTTATTGAAGTTATACACTTTCCCGGTCTGTACCGGCTGAAACAAAGCATGTTTCTCATCGGCTTGTACCAATTCGCTCAAAGTGGCAAAATTGCAATTGAGCCATACGTCCGCATCTGCAAAATCTTTTAAAACAGCTTCCACCTGGAGTGGCAAACTGCCTTTTGAATCATTGTCAATGTACAGATAATCCGCTCCTGCATCATGATACAGTTGAGCCATAAAGCTTTTCCCTCCGGGCATGTACCAAGTCCCGCGGAAATTAGAGCCGGTCAACACTTTAGGTTTTTTTCGGGCAGCCAAAGCCCTCTTTTTCACAGACTCATACTGCTCCGCAACAAAGTTAAATATACTATCAGCCTCTTCTGCTTTATCGAAGAATGCTCCAAAAAACTTAATCCATTCAGCCCTTGCCAGCAACGAACTTTCCATCCATTCATTGTTATATACGACAGGCACACCGGCTTGTAACACACGTTTTGAATAGGGGTCATCCTGTTTGAAAAAACTCATCATCACCATATCAGGATTCAGCAACAAAGTTTTTTCCAAGTTGATATTAAATACATCTCCTAAATTCACTATTTTCCCTGCCTGATAATTGTCTTGAACTTTCGGATTATATATCAATTCAGGCGAACAAACCCCGCTTATCTTTTCGATTTCTTCCAAAAGATTAATAAACTCTATTTGCGTCACAGCAGTTACTGCCAGTGATTCAATCGGGATTTTCACTTTCATACCGTCGACAGGTACATCCACACTGTCATTATCAACTAAATAATACTTAGCTAACATGGTCCGGGACCGCCAGGGGTCATAAACGACCAGGGTTTTATAATCCGAATTTTCAATGATGCCAAAACCTTCTGCATATACCAAAGCAATGGTGTCACCTAATACCACCTCATCCTTAGCAGATTGAGATTGCTTTCTACAACCCGCTATCAGCAAAACAACAAAACCAAGCAAAAAAACAAATTTACGATTTACCATCAAGTCTATAATTATTTTACGATTTACTACCTACCTCGCGAACTCGGAACTCGGACCGCGGAACACGTGAACACGCACCCCGGAACTCGGAACTCTGTCACTCAAAACTCAGAACTCAAAACTCAGAACTCAAAACTCGCACCCCGGAACTCGGAACAGATATCCCTAAGGAGTTATCTTTTCAATATACCTCAACAACTCCTCTCTCCCCATCCCTTTTTCAGAAGAAGTAATAAAAATAGGCGGAAGTTCTTCCCAGCTTTCTAACAACTTCTCTTTATAAAGTCTTATATTTTCATTCAGTTGATTTGTTGACAATTTATCAGCCTTCGTAAAGACAATGGAGAAAGGAACACCGTTCACTCCCAACCAGTACATAAAATCAATATCTATCTTTTGAGGTTCATGTCTGCAGTCCACCAGCACAAAAAGATTAGTCAGTGTCTCACGATACAAGATATAATTCTCAATCAACTGCTTCAATTGGCTTCGGATTGATTTTCCGCGAGAAGCATAACCATATCCGGGTAAGTCAACCAAATACCATTCGCCATTGATGATAAAATGATTGATAAGCAATGTCTTCCCCGGTTTGGAGGAGGTCATTGCCAAGCCCTTTTTATTGGTCAACATATTGATTAATGAGGATTTACCCACATTGGAGCGACCAATAAAAGCATATTCAGGCAGTCCGGTTTGAGGACAATTTCTTACATCAGAATTACTGATGACAAATTCGGCTTTTTTTATTTCCATATCTCGAACTTATGAATAATCCCGTAAAAGTCAAGCCGCCATTCAACAACAGCAACTCATAACCAAATTGATAACCAAGGTAGCGCGTAGTCAGAATATTCATACCAAAGCAAAGCAGGGGCGACAAGATAGCAATAAAGGGTACCGTCCACTCAACAGGTTTTAGTTTGGTAAACAGTCCGAAGCTGAACATGCCCAGCAGCGGACCATAAGTATAAGAAACGATGATGTAAATGGCATCAATAACGCTTGTATTGTTTAATTTGTTGAAGACAAGAATCACCAATAAAAACAAAAGGGTGATACCAATATGCACCATCATTCTAATTGATTTCGAGTTGTCAGGGCGACTGTCATCATCTTTCTCCATTTTTATCCCCAGGATATCCACTGTAAAAGAAGTGGTCAAGGCTGTCAGGGCTGAGTCGGCGCTGGAAAATGCCGCGGCAATAATACCCAGCACAAACATCAGCAGGACAATACTACCCAAATGATTGACTGCAACAAAAGCGAGAATTTCATCTCCTTTTTCCGGTAGCAGAATGCCCTGATTGGATGCAAAAAGTAAAATCAAAAATCCTAATGTCAAAAATAACAAATTAACAGGTATGAAGGCAGCACCATACCAATACATATTTTTTTGTGCTTCAGGTAAGGATTTGCAGGAAAGATTTTTTTGCATCATATCCTGGTCTAAACCGGTCATAACGATGGGAATAAAAACCCCACTTAAAAACTGTTTAAGAAAATGCTGCTTACTCAGCCAATCATCAAAAACAAAAACGCGTGTCAACGGACTGTCCGCCATCTCACGTGAAAGGGCTTTGAAATCCAATCCCATACTTTGTGTTATTTCAACAATCATCACAACTAGAGCAGCCAACATGACAATTGTTTGCAACGTATCTGTCCACACAATACTTTTGATGCCACTTCTAAATGTGTATGCCCAAATGGTTAACAAAAAAATGACAACAGTCAGATAAAATGGAATATTCCAGGCATCAAAGACCAAAGTTTGCAGGATCAAAGCCACAATATACAAACGAACGGCAGCACCGATTATCTTGGATAACAGGAAAAAAGAAGCGCCGGTTTTATAGCTGCATTTTCCAAACCGCTCTCCCAAATAGGTGTAAATACTGGTCAGGTTTAGCTTGTAATATAATGGCAATAAGACTTTAGCAATGACTAAGTAGCCAAAGAAGAAGCCGATAACGGTTTGCATATAAGTAAATTGGAAATTCCCGACCATTCCCGGAACGGAGACAAAACTAACTCCTGAAATAGACGCTCCTATCATTCCAATGGAAACTATCCACCAAGGAGATTGTCGGTTGCCGATAAAAAATGCTTCATTATCAGTTGATTTTCGTCCCGCTACATAAGACACCAATAACAACAAAAGGAAATATGCAATGATTATCAGCAATATACTCAAACTACTCATCTTGTATGCTTTAAAACAGGGTCAAAAGTAGTAAAAAGTGCAGAGATGGACAATTGTGTGAGGAAGTGATTCATATAACAATCCGAATACAGCACATGACTAGTTTTAAATAAAAAAACTTAAAGAATTAGCATTGTGAAATTTATTTTTTTGAAAGTTAAACAATTTTACCCCAATAATTGTTAAAAATTAAGCATTTCATAAATTTTTTGAAAAATAATATGTTATATTTGCCTTTGCTTAAACAAAAATACAATGTATTTTGCATATAAAGCTTAAAATACAACAACATCAACGAATGCAATCTAAACAAACACTTTAGAATCAGAATCAGAAAGCATGAAACTCAGAACAATTATCATATTGATATTATCCATGGTTCTTTCCTTCGTGGCGCTGATTATCATTCAGGTCAGATATGTTAAGGAGAATTCTGAAATGATTGAAAATCAATTTGATGCCAGTGTAAGAAGGAGTTTGTGGCAAACTGTGTTTTTGGTTGAAGAAAATGAGGCATTGGAATATCTTGGACAAACTTTAGAACTACTGGATTATCAAAAAAACTCAAAAAACCTGCGTCAAGAAAGAGGTTTAAGTGATATTGACAGTTTATTTTCAATTGATACGCTCCACCGGGAAAGAACTTCAGAAAGCAGTAAATTCATCAGGCCTAAAATCAGAATATCCACTAAGCACGGAAAAGCCACCATTGAAGAGACCTCTAAATATTTACAAAATAAATTCCGAAAAGAGTTTTCGAGATCCAAAACTATTTTAGACCAGGCAGTTTTTAGATGGTTGCGCGAAAGTGGTCACAAAGACATTAGAGAACGCATTGATTTTAAAGAACTTAATTATATACTCGAGAGATACCTGATCAGCAATGGCATTGACCTGCCTTTCTATTATTGTGTGGTGGATAAAAACGGCAGGGAAATTTTTAGCTGTAACAAAGAAATTGGTGACAACAAGCAAGAGAAAAGCAGCAGTGTGTACAGACAAAAATTTTTCCCTTTAGAGGATAGTGCACAGGAAGTTTATTTACAGGTTACTTTCCCAACCAAAAAGAATTACATCATCAACTCAATGAGCTTGTTGTACCCCAGCATTATTTTGATTTTGTTAATTTTGGGGATTTTCATAGTCGCAGTAATTGTTATTTTCAAACAAAAACAGTTGAATAGCATTAAGACTGATTTTGTTAACAATATGACTCATGAATTAAAAACACCCATCGCAAGTATTTCTTTAGCCTCACAAATGTTACAAGACCCGGGAGTTGGAAAAACACCTGAAACACTGAAACACATATCAAAAGTAGTGAAGGAAGAAACAAACCGACTGAGTCGAATGGTTGAGGAAGTGTTAAAACTCTCGCTCTTTGAAACGGAAAAATCAACTTATAATATGAAGGAGATGCATATCAATGAATTGATAGCATATACCTCTGAGATTTTTTCTTTAAAAGTGAACAGCAAGGGCGGAAAAATTACAACGATTTTAAAAGCAAAAGACGATCTGATATTAGCAGATGAAGTGCACTTCACGAATGTAATCCATAGCATCGTTGACAATGCCCTGAAATACAGCGACAAACCTTTACTGCTTACTTTGGAAACCTGGAACGAAAAAGATAATTTGATGATCAGCTTTGAGGATAACGGCATCGGCATGTCAAAAGAAGATATGAAAAGAATCTTTGATAAGTTCTACCGTGTATCTACCGGCAACAAACACGACGTCAAAGGGTTTGGATTGGGGCTGGCTTATGTTAAGAAAATCATACAGGAACATCACGGTACCATCAAAGTGGACAGCGAATTGAATATTGGAACAAAATTTACTATAACATTACCAACACTTAAAAAATATTGATTATGAACGACGAAAAAGTAAAAATTTTATTGTGCGAAGATGATGAGAATCTGGGTATGTTGTTGCGCGAATACCTTCAAACAAGAGGTTATGATGCTGACTTGCAACCGGACGGAGAAGCCGGATACAAGGCATTTACAAAGAACAAATATGACTTATGCGTTTTGGATGTTATGATGCCTAAAAAAGATGGTTTCACATTAGCATCGGATATACGGGCTGTAAACACGGAAGTGCCCATCATTTTCCTGACTGCCAAATCCATGAAAGAAGATATTCTTCAAGGATTTAAATTGGGTGCTGACGACTATCTGTCCAAACCATTCAGTATGGAAGAATTGCTTTCCCGCATTGAATCTATTTTGAGGAGGGTGCGCGGTAAGAAGATTAAGGATGTCACCACATTTAACATCGGTGCATTTGTGTTTGATTCACAAAAGCAAGTGCTTGAATTTGACGGAGAAACCAGAAAATTAACTACCAAGGAATCTGAATTGCTGAAATTGTTAGCATCAAATGCTAATAATATTTTAGAGAGAAATTATGCGCTCAAAACAATTTGGGAAGATGACAACTATTTCAATGCGCGCAGCATGGATGTGTATATCACAAAGCTACGCAAGCTGTTGAAGGACGATCCCAATGTAGCGATTATCAACATTCATGGCAAAGGATACAAACTGATTACTCCTTAAGCCAAGGATTGATTGAAGAATTAAGAGGGGCTGTTTCTTTATGACGAGACAGCCCCTTTTATTAAAATCTACTCTTAATCTCCTCTTCCGTCCAAATAGCCATAATCTTTTTCCCGTCAGGGGTATGGTTGTGAATCGGACAAGCAAACAATCGCTCCACCAGCTCTGTCATGGCTTCTTTTTCCAGCACCTGTCCGGCATGGATGGCTGCCGACTCAGCCAGGGATAAAGCAATTTGTTCGTGAATGACAGCCACAACATCTCCCGTAGCATGCTTCACCCGGTCGATGATATCGTTTAACAAAGTAACTGTTGAAGATGCCGATTGCAACTGAGCAGGTATGCCTGTCACCTGATATAGATACTTATCCCCATCCTCAGAAGCAAACTCAAATCCTACATACCTCAATTCCGATTTTATTTGCTCAAAAAACAAATAATCATCCGGCATCAGTTGTAAACTTTCAGGAAAAAGAAGTTGCTGAGACATGCCTCTCTTATGCTGAATTTCTTTCATGAACTGATCAAACAAAACACGTATGTGGGCATTCCTTTGATCTATCATCAACATGCCTGATTTTACAGAAGTGATGATATACCTATTCTTTAACTGAAAAAAATGACCGCTGTTTTCATAGGCATCTTCAAATTTTGATTCAAATATTGGAGCAGTATCATGTTGTCCGCTCATGACCTCTTGATTCTTTTTTTCTCCTTCAAAATCTTTATACAAATCATTCCAGTCAATAGAAGGACGTTTGTAAGCAGTATTTCCAAACGGATTATACGCAGGATTGAAAGATGTCTTAGGCTGAACAATCTCTTTGTCAGACCTAAGAACCGGAATATCAGGCACTCCTTCCCTATCAAAATCTATAGAAGGTATGATGTTGAATTTACCCAAAGCCTCTTTGACGGTAGCCGATAAAATTGACCAGATTGCCTGCTCATTCTCAAATTTAATTTCAGTTTTTGTCGGATGAATATTGATGTCTATCGTTTGAGGATCTGCCTCGAAAAATATGAAGAACGAAGGACTTTCGGTCGGCTGTATCAACTGATCATACGCTGTCAACACAGCTTTATAAAAATATGGATGACGCATGAACCTGCCGTTTACAAAGAAATATTGATGTGACTGCTTCTGTGCATACTCCGGCTTGCCTATAAAACCTTTGATATTGACTAAATTGGTCTCCGTTTCAATACTCAAGAGTTGCTGATTCATTTTTTTCTTTGTACTGCCAAAAATATGTTCAATTCTAAGCTTAGTATTCGATACGGGCAAATTGAAAATCTCTTCATCCTGATCATAAAATAAAAACTCAACATCAGGATATACCAATGCGATGCGATAAAATTCTTGCAAAAGATGGTTTTTTTCGACATTATCGCTTTTTAAAAACCGTCGGCGGGCAGGGACATTGAAAAACAGATTTTTAACAAGCATGGACGTGCCCTTGTCACATTGAACAGTTTCCTGCTTAAACACACGATTTCCGGCAATTTCGATAAAGGTTCCCAATTCATCTTCTTCTCTTCGGGTACGCATTTCGACTTGAGCTACCGATGCTATGGAAGCAAGTGCTTCTCCCCTAAAACCCATGGTACGGATTGAAAATAAATCTTGTGCTTCCTTGATTTTTGAAGTAGCATGACGTTCGAAAGCCATGCGGGCATCCGTTGCGCTCATCCCCTTTCCGTTGTCGGTAACTTGCACCAAGGTTCGGCCTGCATCTGCAATAACCACTTTAATGATGGTGGCATCGGCATCAATAGCATTCTCAACCAATTCTTTCAGAATCGATGCCGGGCGCTGAATAACTTCTCCGGCAGCTATCTGATTGGCAACTGCATCAGGTAATAAATGAATTACGTCACTCATGAATCGGCAAAATTATTTCATTAAGAAATAAGCTATGGCAAACAATATAATAAGGATGATTAACAAGCGGAAATTTGACTCACGCGCTCTTTTGCGTGCAGAATGCCTTTCTTTTTCAGCAATCTCTCTGAATATACCGCGCCTCAAAATTTGAGGTTCATATTCACCTTTATTTCCTTCAGTAGATTTATTAGCTTGTTCCATGCGCTTTCTACGTTCTTCCTGAGCTTCCTTCTTCGGATCGTAATAAATCGGCTTGTATTTATAAACCGACGGCTTATGTAACTTAAAAAAACTCATAACTGCTCCTCCTAATTATTAATCACTAACCACTAATCACACGAATTCCCCATCAAAAGTCAACACAACATCATTGACAAATTGACGAATTTTTGCCTCCTCATCCTTTTTACAAATCAGTAATACATTATCAGACTCAGCCACCAAATACCCTGACAGACCATCTATCACAGCTAACTTTCCCTGTGGTAATGCAACGATATTTTCCTTGCTATTGTAAAAGAGGATTTTAGATTTTAAATTGACATTTTGATTTTCATCTTTTTCAGACATTTCATACAAGGAACCCCATGTTCCGAGATCTGTCCAGCCTATATCCGCACAAAGCACAAATACATTTCCGGCTTTCTCCATGATTCCGTAATCAATCGATATATTTGTACATGTTGAATAAATTTCATTGATGTAAGCCTGCTCTTTCTCAGTATTGTAGAACGGTGCTCCCTGGGCAAATTTAGAAGCTATATCCGGTAACAAAGTATTGAACGCCTTTAGAATGGTATTTAAATTCCACAGGAAAATACCGGAATTCCAATAGAACTCACCGGTTTCAAAGAATACTTTTGCCAATTCCAAATTAGGTTTTTCAGTAAATGTCTTTACTTTATGAAAGTCACCTTCTGTTTCTTCAATTTGAATGTAGCCATAACCGGTTTCCGGTCGGCTCGGCTTGATGCCTAAAGTCAAAAGCGAATCGTTGTTTTGAACAAAATCCAACCCTTTTAAAAGAATATTTCTAAACTCATTTTCTTTCAAAATCAAGTGATCAGAAGGTGCTACCACAATATTAGCGGTATCAGAGATGGCTTTGATGCGGCTGATTGCATAAGCTATGCACGGGGCCGTATTTCTGCGATGAGGCTCCAGCAGCACCTGATTTTCTTGAATCTCAGGCAATTGCTGTAAAATCGTATCTTTATAAATTAAATTGGATACAACAAGAATATTTTCAGGGGGTATAACTGCACGAAACCTATCGTAGGTCATCTGCAAAAGCGAACGACCGGTACCGAAAAAATCCAAAAACTGTTTGGGAGTATTGGTTCTGCTGATTGGCCAAAAGCGACTTCCTACACCTCCGGCCATAATAACGCAATAATTCTGATTCATAAGGTATTGATTAGGATATATTGTTTCGATTTCTATATTTTTTTGACAGCACTAAGATACAGAGATTATTTTATTGGTGCAAAAATGTACTTGTTTACAGAAGTCAATTGTCTGTAAAAATCTATAAGTGAAACCAACTTACATCAAACAAAAGCGGGTTAGTACATTACATCATACCAACCCGCATACACTTTTAAAATCTAAAATCAATCTTCATTAGCTTCTTCAATATCTAAAACATTTCTTCTGGCATCTGCCCTTTTATCGTATTCATCTTTTGAATACACGACAATTTTTTCGAACTCTCTTTGACCTGTTCCCGCAGGAATAAGATGTCCGCAGATAACGTTTTCTTTCAGACCTTCCAGGTAATCTACCTTTCCGTTGATAGCTGCATCGTTCAGCACCTTAGTGGTTTCCTGGAACGAAGCGGCAGACATAAAACTGCTTGTTTGCAGTGCTGCCCGGGTAATACCCTGCAAAATCTGGTTGGAAGTTGCAGGAACGGCATCACGTGTTTCAACCAGGCGAAGGTCGCGACGTTTAAGGGCGCTATTTTCATCACGCAACTTACGTGGGGTAATAATTTGTCCCGCCTTTAAAGTAGGAGAATCTCCCGGATCCACAATTACCTTTTTACCCCAAATGCGATCGTTCTCTTCCATGAACTCCTCTTTATCAACAACTTGTTTTTCAAGAAAACGTGTATCACCCTGGTCAACAATTTCAACTTTACGCATCATCTGACGTACTATAACCTCAAAGTGCTTATCATTGATTTTCACACCTTGTCCACGATAAACATCCTGAACTTCGTTTACAATATAATCTTGTACTTCGGTCGGACCTTTAATCAACAAAATATCGGCAGGCGTGATGGCACCATCAGAAAGCGGAGTGCCGGCACGAACGAAATCATTCTCTTGCACAAGAATTTGCTTCGAAAGCGGAATCATGTATTTTTTCACTTCTCCCGATTTCGTAGTAACGCTCAGTTCACGATTACCGCGTTTAATCTTACCAAAACTCACCTCTCCGTCAATTTCAGCAACCACCGCCGGATTCGACGGGTTACGAGCCTCAAACAATTCAGTTACCCGCGGAAGACCACCGGTAATATCACCGGCTTTACCAACAGCGCGAGGTATCTTCACCAGCATCTGTCCCGCTTTGATGGAATCACCGTCATTAAGCACAAGGTGGGCGCCAACAGGCAAGTTGTAAGTTCTGATTATTTCACCCTTTTTATCTAATATATTGGCACTGGGCACCTTACTACGGTCTTTCGTCTCTACAATGATTTTCTCACGCAAACCTGTTGTCTCATCAACTTCAGTTTTAAACGTAATATTTTCGATTACATCTTCAAATTCAATCACACCATCATTTTCAGAAATAATGACTGCATTAAAGGGGTCCCACTCACAAACCACTTGTCCCTTTTCACCTAAGTCCCCATGTTTCACATAGAGTTTTGATCCATAAGGTATATTCTGAGTTGTAAGCGTAATACCTGTATTCACATCAATCACACGCATCTCAGCCAAACGGCTTACCACTACATGGTATTGACTGCCGGATGCATCTTTAACGGTTACGGTGCGCAATTCGTCAAATTCCATCCTACAATTGTATTTCAGCGTAATTTTCGACTCAGAAGCGATGTTGGACGCAATACCACCCACGTGGAAAGTACGCAGTGTGAGCTGTGTACCCGGTTCACCGATAGACTGTGCGGCAATCACACCCACAGCTTCTCCTTTGTGTACCATTTTTCCGGTAGCTAAATTTCTACCGTAACACTTTGCACAAACACCTTTCTTAGCTTCACAAGTAAGTACTGATCTGATTTCTACCCTTTCAATCGGGGAGTTCTCAATCGCTTCTACCAATGACTCAGTAATTTGTTGTCCGGCTTCCACCATGATTTCCCCCGTATGTGGATGATAGATATCATGAACGGAAACACGCCCTAATATTCTTTCATACAAGGATACTTTAACTTCCTCATTCTTTTTCATCTCAACAGCCACTAATCCGCGTAAAGTACCACAGTCTTCTTCAGTGACAACTACATCCTGTGAAACGTCAACCAAACGACGGGTCAGATAACCGGCATCAGCAGTTTTTAACGCCGTATCCGCCAAACCTTTACGTGCACCGTGAGTTGAAATAAAATATTCCAACACTGACAAGCCTTCTTTAAAGTTAGAAAGAATCGGATTTTCAATAGTTTGACCACCTTCGGTTGTTGATTTTTGTGGTTTCGCCATCAATCCACGCATACCGGAAAGCTGACTGATCTGTAAGGCATTACCACGAGCACCTGAGTCAATCATCATGAATACAGAGTTAAAGCCCTGATCATCATTAGCCAAACGATTGATTAAAACATTTGACAGTTTGGAATTTGCTCGGATCCAGGTATCGATAATCTGGTTGTAGCGTTCGTTTGTAGTGATGAATCCGTTGTTATACAGATTCATAATATCTTCTACTTCCACATTCGCATCTTTGATGATTTGCTTCTTTTCATCCGGAATGATCACGTCATCCAAATTAAAGGACAAGCCTCCTTTGAATGCCATATCGAAACCCAAATCTTTAATTTCGTCAAGGAATTGAGCAGTACGTGAAACACCGCAAACATCTATTACTTTACCGATGATGTCCCTCAAAGACTTCCTGGAAAGGAGTTGATTGACAAATCCAACTTCTTCCGGAATAGATTTATTAAATAAGATACGACCTACCGTGGTATCTATAATCTTTCTTTTCTTTTTTCCTTCGGCGCTCTTTTCAGTGATGCGTACTTTGATTTTCGCATGCAAATCAACTTTGCCTTCATTATACGCAATCTCAGCTTCTTCAGGAGAATAAAATGTCAAACCTTCACCTTTCACACCATCCCTAGGCTTGGTAATATAATATAAGCCCAATACCATGTCCTGAGAAGGTACGGTAATAGAAGCACCATTGGCAGGGTTCAGAATATTGTGCGATGCAAGCATGAGCAGTTGAGCTTCTAAAATTGCATTGTTGCCCAAAGGCAAATGCACAGCCATCTGGTCACCATCGAAGTCGGCATTAAATGCAGTACATGCCAAGGGGTGCAATTGAATGGCTTGACCCTCAATCATTTTAGGTTGGAAAGCCTGGATACCAAGTCGGTGCAATGTAGGAGCACGGTTCAGTAACACAGGATGACCTTTCATCACATATTCCAGGATATCCCAGATAACAGGATCCTTGCGGTCGATGATTTTTTTCGCCGATTTAACCGTTTTGACGATTCCGCGTTCAATCAATTTGCGGATTACAAAAGGTTTGTAAAGCTCAGCCGCCATGTCTTTTGGAATACCACATTCGTGCATTTTCAATTCCGGTCCGACTACAATAACCGAACGCGCCGAATAGTCAACACGCTTACCCAATAAATTCTGACGGAAACGTCCCTGCTTACCCTTTAGTGAATCAGAAAGAGATTTCAACGGACGATTGGCATCTGTTTTAACAGCGCTTGATTTGCGTGAGTTATCGAATAAAGAATCCACAGCTTCCTGAAGCATGCGTTTCTCATTCCTCAAAATCACTTCCGGTGCTTTAATTTCGATCAATCTTTTCAAGCGATTGTTGCGTATAATCACACGGCGGTATAAATCATTCAAATCGGAAGTAGCAAAACGACCTCCATCAAGCGGAACCAACGGACGCAATTCGGGTGGAATCACAGGTACCACTTTTATAATCATCCATTCCGGCCTGTTGCGATTTTTTGATGCACGAAAAGACTCCACAATCTGAAGACGCTTCAAAGCCTCATTCTTACGTTGTTGTGAAGTATCATTGCTTGCTTTATGTCGCAATTCATAAGATAATTCATCCAAATCGAGTCTGGCAAGCATATCGTAAATAGCTTCAGCACCCATTTTAGCAATGAATTTATTGGGATCAGTATCTTCAAGCATCTGATTTTCACGAGGAAGCGCATCTAAGATATCTAAATACTCTTCTTCAGTAATCAATTCATTATCAATGATGTTTTCGCCATTATCGGCAACTCCTGCTTGAATAATTACATATTTTTCATAATAAATGATGGAATCCAATTTTTTGGTAGGCATTCCAAGTAAATGTCCAATCTTGTTGGGGAGCGAGCGGAAGTACCAGATATGAGCAACGGGAACAACCAGTTGAATATGCCCGACACGCTCACGACGTACCTTTTTCTCCGTTACTTTAACCCCACAACGGTCGCAAACAATTCCCTTATAGCGAATTCGTTTATATTTTCCACAATGACATTCATAATCCTTGGTAGGTCCGAAAATCCGTTCACAAAACAGCCCATCTCGCTCAGGTTTATAAGTCCGATAGTTTATGGTTTCCGGCTTGAGAACCTCTCCGCTGGATAATTTTAAAATCTCTTCGGGAGATGCTAATCCGATAGAAATCTTATTAAAACTTGTCTTTGCTTTTGTTTCAGTCTTAAGAGCCATAAATTTTTTATTTACTATATAATAAATTGACAACCGACAATTTATAGGAAATCTTAAAAAGTTACCTTTTATCCCTTCTATTAAGAAGAGTTAGCGGAGGTATTACTCTAAATTGATACTCAGACCCAAACCTCTCAACTCATGCAGTAACACATTGAGTGATTCGGGTATTCCGGGTGCAGGCATATTATCTCCTTTCACAATTGCTTCATACGTACGGGCACGTCCAACAACATCGTCCGACTTAACGGTAAGAATTTCCTGCAAAATATGAGCTGCTCCAAATGCTTCAAGTGCCCACACCTCCATCTCTCCAAAACGTTGTCCGCCAAACTGCGCTTTACCGCCCAACGGTTGTTGTGTAATCAGAGAGTATGGTCCGATGGAACGGGCATGCATCTTATCCTCAACCATATGACCTAATTTCATCATATAAATAACACCTACGGTGGCAGGCTGGTCAAATCGTTCTCCGGTACCGCCATCATACAGATATGTTTTTCCATATTGAGGTACACCGGCTTTTTCTGTCCATTTGTTTAAATCCTCCATCGTCGCACCATCAAAAATTGGTGTTGCAAAACGCATGTTCAACTCTTTTCCTGCCCAACCGAGCACTGTTTCGAAAATCTGCCCAATGTTCATACGTGAAGGTACGCCGAGTGGATTCAGTACAATATCAACTGCTGTTCCGTCTTCCAGGAAGGGCATATCTTCCTGACGAACAATGCGGGATACAATCCCTTTATTACCGTGACGTCCGGCCATTTTATCACCTACACAAATTTTACGTTTTTTGGCAATATATACCTTAGCCACCTGAACAATACCTGTGGGCAACTCATCACCAATCGTAATGTTGAATTTTTGACGCTTAATCTGAGCATCTAATTCTTTGTATTTTTTCAGACAATTCAGAATAACTTGTCTGATCAACTCGTTGGTATGTGCATCCTGCGTCCATTTGCTCAACTGAACAGTTGAAAAATCAATGTCGCGCAATCTTTCTTCAGTAAACTTACTGTTTTTCGTAATTAAGTCCGTACCAAGAAAATCTTTGACGCCGGCGGAAAGTTTATTTTCTGTCAATATCAACAATTTCTCAATCAGGGTATTTCTCAACACTTGTGCTTGTGCTTCAAATTCCTCATCCAAACGAGGCAAGATGGCTTTATCAGCCAATTTTGATTTTCTGTTTTTCTGAGCTTTTGAGAACAAGCGTTTTTTGATAACAATACCTGACAGTGAGGGAGTTGCCTTTAAGGATGCATCTTTAACGTCACCCGCTTTATCACCGAAAATAGCCCTCAACAGTTTTTCTTCCGGAGAAGGATCGGATTCTCCCTTAGGAGTAATTTTACCGATGATGATGTCACCCGGTTCAATGGATGCACCAACGCGAACCACACCGTTTTCATCCAAATCCTTGGTTGCTTCCTCACTGACATTTGGAATATCGGCAGTAAATTCTTCCACGCCACGTTTAGTTTCCCTTACTTCAAGTAGTTGTTCAACCACATGCACGGAAGTGAAAACATCATCACGTACCAATCTTTCATTAATTACGATGGCATCTTCAAAATTATAGCCTTTCCAAGGCATGAATGCAACTTTCAAGTTTCTACCTAAGGCAAGTTCACCTTGTTGAGTAGAATAACCTTCTGTAAGAATCATACCCGGCTCAACCTTGTCCCCCTTACGAACCAAAGAACGCAAATCAATGGTTGTATTTTGGTTGGTCTTCTGGAATTTCGGTAATTTATATTCTTTAACAGCAGAATCGAAGCTAATAAACTCCTCTTCTTCCGTTCTTTCATATTTTATCTTGATACATTCGGCATCAACATACTCAACAACACCGTATCCTTCAGCAGTAATCTGCGTGCGTGAATCACGAATCAACTGTCCTTCAATGCCGGTACCCACAATAGGTGCCTCGGAGCGAAGCAACGGAACAGCCTGGCGCATCATGTTCGAACCCATCAATGCACGGTTCGCATCATCATGTTCCAAGAAAGGAATCAGTGCGGCTGCAATTGAAGCAATCTGAGATGGTGACACGTCCATTAATTGTACTTCACTAGGTGCAACAACCGGGAAGTCTGCTCCAAAACGCGATTTAATGCGTGAACGAACAAAAGTTCCGTCATCATTCAACAAGGCATTACCTTGTGCAACCACCAGGTCTTCCTCCTCTTCAGCCGTAAAATACTGAATGCCTGCGGGACTCATATCCACAACCGCATCCTTTACCTTGCGATAGGGAGTTTCTATAAATCCAAGTTCATTAATTTTGGCATAAACGCACAAAGATGAAATCAAACCGATATTCGGTCCTTCCGGTGTTTCAATGGGACACAAGCGACCATAGTGGGTGTAATGCACGTCACGCACCTCAAAACCGGCACGTTCACGTGACAAACCACCGGGACCTAATGCCGACATACGACGCTTATGAGTAATCTCTGCCAATGGATTTTGCTGATCCATAAACTGCGACAAAGCATTGGTTCCGAAGAATGAATTGATAACGGAAGATATACTCTTCGCATTGATCAAATCGATGGGTGTAAATACCTCATTGTCACGTACGTTCATTCTTTCCCGAATGGTTCTTGCCATACGTGCCAATCCGATTCCAAACTGTGTGTACATCTGTTCCCCAACAGTACGAACACGACGGTTGCTCAAATGGTCAATATCATCTACTTCTGCTTTAGAGTTGAGTAATTCAACTAAATATTTGATGATTTCGATGATATCTTCTTTCGTCAATATCTTTATATCTGGGCTGATAGAAAGATTTAATTTACGATTGATGCGGAATCGTCCTACATCACCCAAATCATACCGCTTTTCAGAGAAGAACAAATTATTGATTACTTCGCGTGCGGTAGATTCATCGGCAGGAGCAGCATTACGCAACTGACGATAAATATAGATAACTGCTTCTTTTTCCGAGTTGCTCGGGTCTTTCTGCAAGGTATTATAGATGATGGCATAATCTGATTGATTAGCATCTTCTTTATGTATAAGTATGGTTTGAGCACCGGACTCAAGGATATCGTCAGCATGTTTTGCTTCAAGGATAGTTTCCCTGTCGATAATTACCTCATTACGTTCAATGCTTACTACTTCACCCGTATCTTCATCAACGAAATCTTCAATCCAACTCTTTAAAACGCGGGCAGCAAGTTTCCGTCCGACTATTTTTTTCAAGTTAGTCTTATTCACTTTAACCTCTTCCGCCAGGTTAAATATTTCTAAGATATCTTTATCGCTTTCAAACCCGATAGCACGCAGAAGCGTCGTAACGGGCAATTTCTTTTTACGATCGATATATGCATACATCACAGTGTTGATGTCGGTAGCAAACTCGATCCATGAGCCGCGGAAAGGAATGATACGTGCCGAATAAAGCTTCGTACCGTTGGCATGTATGCTTTGTCCGAAGAATACACCGGGAGAACGATGCAACTGAGAAACGATGACCCGTTCAGCTCCGTTGATAATAAAGGTGCCTCTTGGTGTCATGTAGGGAATGGGACCCAAATAAACGTCCTGGATCACCGTGTCAAAATCCTCGTGATCAGGATCAGTGCAATAAAGTTTCAGTTTTGCTTTGAGGGGAATAGCGTAAGTCAAACCTCTTTCAATACATTCTTCTATACTGTACCGTGGAGGATCAACATAGTAGTCAAGGAACTCAAGGATAAAATTGTTACGCGTATCGGCTATAGGGAAGTTTTCCATGAAAACTTGATATAGACCTTCTGCTTTTCTTTTTTCAGGAGAAGTATCCATCTGAAAAAAGTCATGAAAAGATTTTAATTGAACCTCCAAAAAATCAGGATAATCAAATTGAGTTTTGATGGAGGCAAAATTGTGTCTTTGATCTTTATTTAATGAAGACATTTTCAAAGAATTAATTGTTGATACGGTGAACTTAACTGTAATAAACCTAACAGCTTGTAGGGTTTAGATAATATAGGACAAAAGGTTTAGATTCCCATTTACAGAGGGGGAATCTAAACCATTACCTGCTAAAACAGGCTTTTCAATTTACTTAAGTTCTACTTCTGCTCCGCCTTCTGTCAACGCTTTGTTCAGGGCGTCAGCTTCGTCCTTAGTAACACCTTCTTTAATTACGGAAGGAGCCGCATCTACGAGGTCTTTAGCTTCTTTCAGTCCAAGACCGGTAAGTTCTTTTACTAATTTTACGATTGCTAATTTACTAGCACCGGGACTTTTCAATACTACATCAAAAGATGTTTTTTCTTCTGCTGCTTCAGCAGCAACAGCGGCTACCGGACCGGCAGCTACAGCAACAGCGGCTGCAGCGGGTTCGATACCATATTCATCTTTCAAAATTTGAGCTAACTCATTTACTTCTTTAACGGTCAAATTAACCAATTGTTCTGCAAAAGCTTTCAAATCTGCCATTGGAATTAAGTTTTATAGATTTTGTTTTTAAAAATTCAATATTATTTTTCCGACAATGTTTGTAACACGCCGTGAATAGTAGTTCCTCCGGATTGGAGTGCGGACATAACGTTCTTAACGGGCGATTGCAACAAAGCAATGATATCCCCGATAAGTTCGCTCTTACTCTTAATAGTAATCAGCGTTTCTAATTGATTTTCACCAATATAGAACGATTCTTCAACATATGCAGCTTTTAAAACAGGTTTTTTGGATTTACTGTCTTTGCTGAAATCTTTGATGAGCCTCGCCGGCGCATTACCGGTATTTGAAAGCATCAATGATGTTTCGCCTTTCAGTACGCCAAACAACTCACTGTAATCTACTCCAGAACTTTCTAATGCTTTTTTCAGTAAAGTATTTTTTACTACCAACAGTTTCACATCCTGTTTAAAGCAAGTTCTGCGTAATTTACTGGTTTCTTCAGCATTTAATCCGCCGATATCGGTCAGATAGAAATGTGCATAGGATTGAATCGCTGATTCAATTTGCTTTATAATTACGCTTTTATCTTCCTTTTTCATAAATTATAATTTTATTCTTCAACAGATTTTGGGTCAATTTTAATACCCATACTCATTGTGCTCGAAAGATAAATGCTCTTTACATAAGTACCCTTGGCTGAGGTCGGTTTAAGCTTTATCAAGGTAGAAACAAATTCTTTGGCATTTTCAACGATCATATCGGCAGTGAAAGACACCTTACCGATTGATGCGTGAACAATACCGGCTTTATCAACTTTAAAGTCGATTTTACCTTGTTTTACTTCTTTGACAGCCGTCGCCACATCCATGGTTACCGTACCGCTTTTGGGGTTCGGCATCAAGCCGCGCGGACCGAGTATTCGACCCAATGCGCCTATTTTTCCCATGATAGCAGGCATCGTGATAATCACGTCTATATCCGTCCAGCCACCTTTTATTTTTTCGATATATTCATCAAGCCCGACATAGTCTGCTCCGGCTTCTTTAGCCGCTGCTTCCTGATCGGGAGTACATAATGCAAGAACCCTTACTTGTTTACCGGTACCGTTAGGTAACGATACAACCCCGCGCACCATTTGATTGGCTTTACGTGGGTCAACACCTAAGCGTACATCAAGATCAACGGAAGCATCAAATTTTGTAGTCGTAATTTCTTTTACTAATTCAGCTGCTTCCCGTAACGTATAGGCTTTACCCGCTTCAATCTTTGCGCTAGCCAACTTTTGATTTTTTGTCAGTTTACTCATTATTGAAGTTCTAATTAATTATTACTCGGAAATTTACCTTTTACGGTAATACCCATACTTCTCGCTGTACCGGCCACCATTTTCATGGCAGCTTCTACCTCAAAACAATTCAAATCGACCATTTTGTCCTCGGCAATTTGCTTCACCTGATCCCAGGTAACAGCAGCTACCTTTTTACGGTTAGGCTCAGCCGATCCGCCTTTCATTTTTGAAAATTCCAGTAACTGGACAGCTACAGGCGGCGTTTTGACAATAAAATCGAATGATTTGTCAGTGTAGTAAGTAATAACAACAGGTAAAACCTTTCCGGCTTTATCCTGGGTTCTGGCATTAAATTGTTTGCAAAACTCCATAATGTTAATCCCTTTGGCACCTAAAGCGGGCCCTACGGGGGGAGATGGGTTTGCTGCACCTCCTTTGATTTGTAACTTAATAAGTCCAGCAATCTCTTTAGCCATAATTGTTATTGTTTGAATTTTAAAAAATGGAAAAATCAGTTTGTAACAGAACCAATTATTCCCGTTCTACCTGATTGAAAGAAAGTTCGAGCGGAGTTTTCCGACCAAACACCAACACCATAACTTTGAGTTTTTTCTTCTCGTTATTGACCTCCTCAATGATACCTGTAAATCCGTTGAAGGGTCCTGAAACTACTTTCACACTTTCATCTTTCAGGAAAGGTGTCATCAAGTTAGCTTCAGCATCCTGCATTTCGTCCACAACTCCAAGAATCCTGTTAATCTCGGAACCTCTCACCGGAGTGGGAACGTTGTTTTTTTCTTCCAGGAAGCCAAAAACATTTGGGATTTGTCGAATACGATGAGGAACATCACCAACAAGATTCGCCTCTATCAGGATATATCCCGGCATGAGAGTAATCTCTTTCGTGATTTGCTTTCGATTACGAATAACAATCTTTTTTTCAGTAGGAATAACTACCTGTGAAACATACTGACCAAGATCGGTATTTTTGATTTCAGCATCAATATACTCTTTAATCTTATTTTCTTTTCCACTATAAGCACGCAAAACGTACCATTTATAATTGGCTGTTTCAGACACGTTTTATTCCTCCTAAATAATTACAATAATTTTTCGTAAACGAAAGTCATGATAGATTCAAAACTGAGGTCCATTACCCATACTATCAGTGCAATAATGATGGAAGCAATCAATACCACGATAGCACTGTTCACAAGTTCGGCGCGCGATGGCCACGTAACTTTATGAACAAGTTCTGTGTACGACTCTTTGATATAGTTTAGTACTTTCATAAAATAGATAGAATTAGCACGGGTAGAGAGACTCGAACTCCCGACACCTGGTTTTGGAGACCAGTGCTCTACCAACTGAGCTACACCCGTGTAAAAACAACCCCCACTTTAATCCTCCCCCGAAAAAGGGGAGGAATTTTAAATTGTAGGGTTATTTTTGTTGGTATAGTTCGCTCTCTAAAAATCTCCTTATTAACTCAGGAAAATTTAAGGGGCTACTTAGTCAATTAACTCTATAATTTGCCCTGAACCTACTGTACGTCCACCTTCGCGGATAGCGAAACGTAAACCTACATTACAAGCTACAGGATAAATTAATTTTACTTTGATCTCCAGGTTATCGCCCGGCATTACCATTTCTGTTCCTTCCGGTAATTCAATTTCACCGGTCACGTCCAATGTACGGATGTAGAACTGAGGACGATATTTGTTGTGGAAAGGAGTATGACGACCACCTTCTTCTTTCTTCAGAATATATACTGCTGCTTTGAAAGTAGTGTGGGGAGTTACTTTTCCCGGGTGTGTGATAACCATACCACGTTTGATTTCATCTTTATCAATACCGCGGAGCAATAATCCTACGTTATCACCTGCCTGACCTTCGTCCAAAATTTTACGGAACATTTCAACACCTGTAACAGTTGATGTCAGCTTTTCTGCTCCTAAACCAATGATAGAAACAGCTTCACCGGTTTTAACAACACCTGTTTCAATACGACCTGTAGCAACAGTGCCACGACCTGTAATGGAGAATACGTCTTCAACAGGCATCAAGAACGGTTTGTCAACTGCACGTTCGGGTAATTCAATCCAGGTATCAACGGCATCCATCAATTCCATTACTTTATCTTCCCATTCCGGAACACCGTTCAATGCACCAAGAGCCGACCCGCGAATGATAGGAGTATTATCTCCGTCAAAATCGTAGAAAGCGAGCAGTTCGCGCATTTCCATTTCAACTAATTCCAACATTTCTTCGTCATCAACAACATCACATTTGTTCATGAAAACAACAATGCGAGGTACGTTAACCTGACGAGCCAACAGAATGTGTTCGCGAGTTTGAGGCATAGGACCATCAGTTGCAGCAACTACAATAATAGCTCCGTCCATTTGAGCAGCACCGGTAACCATGTTTTTAACGTAGTCAGCGTGGCCCGGACAGTCAACGTGTGCGTAGTGACGATTTGCTGTTTGATATTCTACGTGAGAAGTATTAATTGTAATACCACGTTCTTTTTCCTCAGGCGCATTATCGATTGAATCGAATGAACGCAATTCAGAAAGGCCCTTCTTAGCTAAAACAGTGGTGATGGCTGCTGTCAGCGTAGTTTTACCATGATCCACGTGTCCAATGGTACCTACGTTTACGTGAGGTTTCGACCTGTCAAATTTTTCTTTTGCCATAATTCAAAGATTATTTTAAGATTTTAAAAGATATATAATTAATAAAAGTTTTTCAGCAGAGCTGTTGATGGGACTTGAACCCGCGACCTCTTCCTTACCAAGGAAGTGCTCTACCCCTGAGCTACAACAGCAAGGAAGCCGCCCAACTCCTCCCCTTTGATGACGGAGAAGAAAATTTTCTCTCCACAGAAAGAGAGGTTGAGGTTGGCATCATTTAGAGCGGAAGACGGGACTCAAACCCGCGACCCTCAGCTTGGAAGGCTAATGCTCTATCAACTGAGCTACTTCCGCAAGTTGATTTACAATTTATTGATTTAAAACTGTAAATGTGGGCAGTGAAGGATTCGAACCTCCGAAGTCGAAAGACAGCTGAGTTACAGTCAGCCCCAGTTGGCCACTTTGGTAACTGCCCTA
>MWCX01000093.1 GCA_002070265.1 Bacteroidetes bacterium ADurb.Bin174
TGATGTTGATAAACTCCAAAAACATCAGATTCCTGCCGTAATTATTGGCAAGGCGATTTATGAGGGTAGGATAAAATTGAATGATTTGACAAAATTCCTCCGTTAAATCGGGGATTTATAAATCCACAAAAAAATCCAACTAAATCATGGTGAGATAGTTGGATTTTTTTTGTGGAACTCATACACAATTAAAACCTAAAGCCTAATGTAGCTACGACATTGAAGTTGCTTGTAGTGACCTTGCCCGGGTTAGCTTGACGCGATGCATCTAATTTACTGTAGTTATAGGGATAGAATCTTTCCGAATAAGTTTTATTGATTACTGCTAAGTCTATATACCATTTGCTTTCACGATATCCGATGCCCGCAGACCAATAATTGGTATTGCCCTTTGGTGTAAGATATGCTACATCCGTTCTGATGGTATTGGGAATGAATTCTTTACCAATACGAGAAAGAGTAACGGGATTGGCCATGGCATAACCGGCACGAATTGCGAATTGATCTGTTAATTTATATTCCCCGCCTATCTTTAGGAAACGCTGTGTGTTGAATAAAGCCCTAATACTATCGTTTTCATAGCCATAATCAAGGGTACTGTTATCCAAATCCATAAATTTCGACCGTTCATTATGACTAATGCCGTATTCAATACCAATAAGAGCTTTTTTACTTATGATGTAAGAACCGCTGATATTGTAAGACAACGGACCTTGTATTTTGTATTTATTATCCTCATACAATGCTTCAGGTGTTTTTTCTTCATAACTAACCGGTCCCGATTCTGCTTCGTAAGCAGAGTGCATATCTGCATAATGGTGATTTTTTACGGTAAAGAAAACCGGCGTTTGCAGTGCAAATCCCAATCTGAAATTGTTGAAAGGGGTATAAATAGCCCCGAGTTTTACACCGAGTCCGGAAGCATCAAAATTGAAAGTATTGAGTAGAGACATATTGCCGCCATTCGAGAAGCTTTCATAATAATCTGCATAGGTACTGTAAGACAAATCATAAATGTTCATAGTAATTCCTAAAAACAATCTATTGTTGAAATTACCTGCCCAACTGAAAGCATATTCGTTTAAATATCCTTTTTCTCTCATAGTATAAGAAGGAGCAACAGTTTCTAGCGAATCCAATAACGAAGACCAATATGTTTCTCCTGATTCTTGAAAAATTAGACCGGTATTGGCAGCCAAAACAGACAACCATGGAACATAAATATTCCCATAGGCATTGTAATCGTCATCATGATACAAATCATCAGCAAGAATTCCGTCTGAAAAATAAGACAAATAATCAGTTATAGAAGATTTGGAGCCACTACCACCGTTTATCCTCATATTTCTGTTGAAGTTTTTTGACCGACTGACTGTTATGGCGATGTTGGAGTACTTTAAACTGCTTCCGTGTGCAGGAAATGACATCACAAAACTAAAGTTGTTAAAAAGCGGCAGATATAAACCTTCAGTGGATGTATTGCCCTTAAGCCATTGCGTTTGGGTTTCTTGTATATTCAAATTCAGACTGCCCGATATTTCTGAAGAGCGATAAATTCCTAAACCGCCGGGATTATCTTTAATAGCGGAAGGATCACCCCCTAAAGCCCCAAAAGCACCTGCCATAGATGTATAGCGGGCAGTTCCATTAATTTCCGGTTGCACAAACTTAAACAAGTCAAATTCATTTTGACCAAAAGTAACTTGGATGGCAACAAAACTTATTGTTAGAATGGAAATAATACGTTTCATTTTAGTTCTCTATTGATAGTTGATATAGTTGATTAAAAATATTTTTTGCCTTGTTTGATTTTATCTTCTACCTCCGCCACTTCCACCTGAACTTCTTGAAGAACCACCTGAACTTGAAGAAGAGCTACTTCTTGATGGTGCACTGTAGCTTGATGAACTTGAAGACGAACTGCTTCTTGATGGTGCACTATAACTTGATGAACCTGAAGACGAACTACTCCTTGTAGGGGCAGAATAGTTTGATGTGCTTGAAGAAGATGATGATCGTACTGAGGGCGTATAGGTACTTGTAGAAGAGGAGCTTGAGCGGCTGGATGTTGTCACAGCGCTTCTCAGTGTTGAACTTCCGCCTGTACCGGCACGTACCGTTGTGCTGCTACGTGTAGGTGTAGTTACTGTTCTTGTGGATCGGGTGGGGGAGCTAACAGTCCCGGATGTACTACGAGTTTGAGTTTGTCTTACGGTTGGAACGATGGTATTGCTTCCTCTGTCAATGTTTCCGGAAGTCGTAACTGTCCTTGTACGTGTGTCGACACCTGAAATCCGGGTATTAATTGCTGTTGATCTGGCTGTACCTGCGTTAGACGTGCTTTTAACCGTGCTCCGCAATTCTGTAGGCCTCGTGCCGGTTGAAGTGCTGCGGGATGATCTTTCATTGGACACAACAGTGGATCGTCCAACAACAGGACTGTAGCTTCCTCCTGATATTCTCGTATTTGTACTTACAGATGAAGCACCGGATGAACCGCCTGAGATGGCTCTCCGACGAGCCGGTTCACTATAATTCTTGTTTCGGGAAACAGTAGTATAACTCCCCCAATAATAGGGATAATGATAATAAGGATATCCCCAGCCACCATAGTAGTGTCCATAATATCCACCATAATAAGGATAACCCCAATCATAATATCCATAATACCAGGGACTGTATCCTGTCCATCCATAAAGACCATAAGTCCATGGATTGCTATAATACCAGCTATGATAGGCATAGGGATTGGTTCTCCAGTACCAACTGCTATAGCTGTATGGAGCCCAATAGTAGTTGTACCAGTAAGGATTGGTCCAAGTGGGTGTCACCCAAGCGTAAGATCCGTCAATATATACATTCCATTTGGAATCGTCTAAGAAGTATATATCCATATATTGAGGATCGGATATGTGGATAGAAAATTTTGGGTTGTGAAATCTGCGGATTCGTTCTGCATATTCATATTCCATTTCTCCGCCTTCGAAACCATCCAGGTAATAACCTTCTTCTTGGTCAGTGTTGGTGGTTTCTTCCATGGCAATACTATCATTCATTTCTGATAGAAAAAAAACAGTGTCTTGATCCAATACAACTGTTTTCCCTTGACTGCTGTCTTTGAAGATAATTTCTTTTGCACCGTTTTTGTAGCGCGGCTTGTCGGCTCTAACTTTGACTTTTGGTGTCTCTTTTTTAGCATCGGCAGGCGTAAAATAAATATCGTCTGTTAAGTTTTGAGCAGAAGCGAAAGATAAAAAGCATGTCAATAAAAAACTGATTAAATAAATTGTTTTCATGATTCCTCCCTTTCTGTGTAACTAATTGTCTTAAAATGATTCTTTTTTGTTCGAAAAACGCTTTGATTCTTATCAATAATTGTACCAAAAATAGCATATAGTAGCGTGTTGAGTTAAGAATTCTCGGAAGTTATTTTGAATATTAACAGTTTCGGGTTATTCACTGTAAAATTAGCGTAATTATATATTTATTGAAATTTATCATGTAGATTTGCAAACATGTTTGTAAAATGCAGTTTAGTTCAATTATAGGATGAATACAAATTATTTGGAATTTACCATCCGGATTACTCCGGCAGAGGAATACATCAGTGATTTATTAGCTTCTTTTCTGGGTGATTTAGGCTTTGAAAGTTTTGAAAGGGTAGGAGAGCAGTTGGTCGCTTATATCCGCAAAGATAATTATTGCCAGGAGGCATTTGAGAGCCTGATGCACAACTTTGAATATGCAGATATTGTCAATTTTGAATTCAAAGAAATAAAGCAAATCAATTGGAATGAAGCATGGGAGAAGCATTATTTCGAACCTATTTTGATTGATGATATATGTTTGATACATAGCTCTTTCCATACTAACCTACAGGACGCGAAGTACGCTATTGTGATAGACCCAAAGATGTCATTCGGAACAGGCCATCATGAAACTACTTCTTTGATGATAGCTGAAATGTTGAAATTGGATTTTTCAGGTAAAACTGTATTGGATATGGGATGCGGTACTTCCGTATTGGCAATATTGGCAGCTAAAAAAGGCGCTAACAGCATCATTGCCATCGATATTGATTCCTGGTGTGTTGAAAATTCCATTGAAAACATTCAAAAAAACAATGTGTCTCATATTCAAGTTAAACAAGGAGATGCAGGCTTGTTGAAAGGAAATCATTTTGATGTGATTTTAGCGAATATCAATCGTAATATTCTTTTGCAGGATATACAACAATACGCCGAAAGTTTAAATTCTAACGGCGTATTATTAATGAGTGGCTTTTATGTAGAAGACATTCCTGCTCTCGAAAAAGAAGCCTCAAAATTTGATTTGTCTACGCAAAGCTTTCAGGAAAAAAATAATTGGGCTGTAGTTAAAATGATTAAACGGTAAATACCTGTATCAATTTCATACCTGCTTTTATTGCCTGTTCATTCATAGGTAATAAATGGTGATGACGTTCCGGAAGCATTTTCTTTAATCCCGACAACACATTATCAACTTCAATGATAGGCTTTACCTTCAGTAATCCTCCCAAAATAAGCATATTCATAGTTTTCGTAGCATTATGGGATATGGAATATTCGGTTGCATTGATTTGGTAGATGTTGATATCTTTTCTTGACGGCATTCTGCTCAAACCATTTCCGTCAAAAATCAAAGTGCCACCCGGTTTAACCAGACTTTCAAATCTGTCCAAAGAGGGCTGATTGAGGGTGATAGCTGTATCATAGGTATTAAGTACCGGTGAACTGATTCTGTCGTCACTCAATATTACGGTTACATTGGATGTGCCGCCTCTTTGTTCCGGACCGTAAGATGGTATCCAGCTAACTTCTTTTCCTTGTACTAATCCCGAGTATGCCAATATCTTACCCATAGACAAAACTCCTTGTCCACCAAAACCGGCAATAATAATTTCTTCTGTCATTTTTTCTATGCTTGTATTGTATCTTTTATATCACCTAAAGGATATTTTGAAAACATATTCTCAACCATCCATCTGTTAGCGAAATCCGGCGTCATTTTCCATCCTGAATTACAGGTAGAAACCACTTCAACTATGGATGTCCCTTTGTTCAAAGCTGAATATTCAAAAGCTTTTTTGATGGCTCTTCTACATTTTTTGACTGCCCCAACCGTATGTACAGCTTGACGGGTTACATAGCAAACACCATCCAGTTCAGCCAGTAATTTAGGCATATCCAACGGATTACCATCTCTTTCGTACATGCGTCCTTTTGGGGAAGTAGTTGACTTCATTCCCAGCAGGGTAGTCGGTGCCATTTGGCCTCCGGTCATTCCATAAATCCCATTGTTGATGTAGATGATGACAATGTTTTCACCACGATTGCAGGCATGTAAAGTTTCGGCAGTACCAATGGCTGCTAAATCACCGTCACCCTGATAGGTAAACACATAGCGATCGGGCAATAATCTTTTAATTGCGGTTGCCAAAGCGGGAGCACGACCATGTGCCGCTTGTTGCCAATCAATATCCAAGTACTTATAAGCAAAAACTGCACATCCTACCGGAGCAACGCCTATGGTTTGCTCTTGAATATTCAATTCTTCAATGATATCCCCTAAAAGCTTATGCACTACGCCATGACTGCATCCCGGGCAATAGTGCATAGGCAAATCGTTTAAAACCGAGTTCTTTTTATAAACCAAATTTGCCGGATTAACTATATCTGTAATGTTCATATTGTTCATATAATCTTCTTTCAATTTATTGAATCAACTTTTCTTTTAAGGCGTTGAATGCTTCATTTGGTGAAGGAACAACACCACCCATACGACCATAAAACTCAACAGGTACTTTGCCATTAACTGCCAATCGCACGTCTTCTACCATTTGTCCGGCACTTAATTCTATGACAGTAAAGCCTTTTACGCGGTTTGACAATTCTTTTATTTTTTCAACAGGAAAAGGATAAAGCGTAATGGGACGAAGTAAACCTGCTTTGATACCTTCGCTACGAGCGATTTCGACTGCTTTTTGACAAACTCTGGCAGAGATGCCGAATGCAACAAATACATAATCCGCATCTTCACAAGCAATTTCTTCAAACCTGACTTCTTCTTTTTCCAAAGTGCGATAACGAGCTTGCAAGCGTTTATTCAAGTTTTCCATATCTTCGCTGAGCAATTCCAAAGAAGTGATGTGATTAGGCTTTTTACCATGAGGTTTTCCTAAAGTTGCCCAGGGATATTTTGCACGTATTTCATCTTCTGTCAATCGGGGCTGGTAGGGTGGAAGTACCACCTTTTCCATCATTTGCCCTATGATGCCATCAGCTAATAACATTGTTGGCGTAAGGTATTTAAAAGCCAAATCGAAAGCTAGGACTGTTAAGTCTGCCATTTCCTGAACGGAAGCCGGTGCCAAAGTCGGCATTTTATAATCACCATGTCCTCCGCCTTTAACCGCCTGAAAATAATCAGCTTGACTGGGTTGGATGGTTCCCAAACCGGGACCACCGCGCATCACATTCACAATCACACCCGGCAGTTCAGCGCCGGCCATATAGGAAATACCTTCTTGCATCAAGCTGACACCCGGACTGGAAGACGATGTCATGACTTTTTTGCCACAACCGGCAGCACCATAAACCATATTGATGGAGGCAACCTCGCTTTCAGCCTGTAACACAACCATGCCGGTGGTATTCCAAGGCTCTAATTCCATCAGGGTTTCCATCACTTCCGATTGAGGGGTAATCGGATAACCAAAATAACCGTCGCATCCGCAACGAATTGCAGCATGGGCAATGGCTTCATTGCCTTTCATCAACATGATTTCCTCAGAACCTTTTCTCATACTCTTACTCTATAAACTGTTATACTTGCTTCAGGACATACTTCTGCACAGGCGGAGCATCCATTACAAGCATCCGGATTAATCATATGTGCAAAATTATAACCCTTGGAATTTGCATCTTTCGACAATGCAATTACATCTAACGGGCAAGCAATCACACAGAGATCACAGCCCTTGCATTTCTGAATATCTACTTTTATAGAACCTATTAATTTTGCCATTTTTATGTTTTTTCAAAACAAATGTTTTGCACTATTATTCTTTTGAAATGATGATTTCTTAACTGTTAAGAATTAAAACTATCCATCGGATTTTTCAAATTTTAAAAATCGGGTACAAAGGAAAGATTTAATTTTGACATACTAAAAAATTTTTTCATCTGTTGCATATATTTTTGAAGTCGCAATACTTACAATTATCATGTAATTGTGTCTGTTGAAAAGGAATCTCCGGATCGAAAATCTCTTCTATACAGGAAGTTAGTCCGGAAAGAAAATCTTTTTCAACATCGAAGTAATTATCAATAACTTGTTGGGTATTTATTTCTGGTTTATAGACTATCAGTGGTGAAAAATCTTGATTAAAAATATGTTTTGTATAAATGATTGCCGGTATAATCTGCTTCAATTGGGTTTTCTGTTTATACAAATAACCATAAAGCAATGTTTGTAGAACATGAGGTGCCTGTTTTTTGGATTCAGGTTCATGAGAAAACAAATCTGACCAGTCTTTAAATTCAAGCGATCCGCTACCGGTTTTGTAATCAATAATTCTGACAACCCCATCTTTGGCATCGACACGATCAATGTATCCTTTTAAATTTACTTCTCCGTAGCGCGTTTTTAGTATTGATGTGTATTTCTTTTCTCCACTGATATAAGTAAAGGGTGCATATCTCTTATCGCTCGTCAATACTCCCCTGATGTATTTAAAGATAACTTGTGCAATCAACAAGTTGTTTCCACGCAATTCCATCGTACTACCGGTAGGCAACTTGAAAAAAAGATTTGCGAATGCTTCTGAGATATAGGATTTGATGGTGTTTTCTTCTTTGAGCATTGCCTCCAATACTTCAGGATAGATGGTTTGATTGACATAGGGTTGATATAGTCGAGCAATGACCTGGTGAAAAATGCTTCCGAAAACATCAGCTTCAAGCTTTTCCGACAATTCATCCATGGGTTGAATTGTCTCAATATAAGTTAGATAAAACAGCAACGGACACTTTATGTATGCATTGATGCTGCTTGCAGTCAATGCCGTGTTACTTTGTGAAGCATCTAAAAACGAATTGAGCTTTACTATAATACGTTCATCTTTTTCGATTTGAATGTCATCGTCTGCCCGAATACTAATGTCATAGGCGACTTTTTTTTCAAGTATATTCAATTGATAGAGGTATTTCAACTGATGATAAAAACGGCTTACTTCACCGGTGATACCATTATCAATTCGTGAATCAAAAAGTAAAAATATACGTTTTGTCCTATGGATCAAACGATAAAAATTATAGGATGTAATGGCATCCTGATGTTCGTAAGTTGGTAAGCCAAAGCCTTTTCGCAAATTATAAGGAATAAAGCTATTGGAGAAACTTTTCTTCGGGTAAATGCCTTCGTTGAAGGAGCTGATGATAACGTTCTCAAATTCCAAACCCCGTGTTTCCAGAGCCCCCATGACTTGCAATCCGTCCAATGGTTCGCCCACAAAAGGAATTGTAATGCCGGACGTCAATTGTTTGACCAAACTGATCAAAGTATCCAATTGCATGCTGATTGCCGGTTTGTACATTTTTAGTATGCCGGACAAGCGATTGACAGTAATGTAATATTGATATAAAAAACCGGATTCTAATTGATAATCCGCCGACTTCTCTTTAATCTTTTGCCAAGCACCATAAAGTAATTTGAGAATATTCAGCAAATAATCCAGCAAAGTCTCAGCTTCAATCTCAGGTTGAAAAATAGCTTGTAACAATTTATGTTGATGCAAAACTTCCGCAGGAACATAAATTAGGTTTTGCTTCCGAATATGTGAGTTGATATTATTGATGGTGTTGCCACAAACCATGATGATAAACTGATGGTTCAGTATATTGGAGACAGTTCGATGATAAAATTTTACTTCTCCTTCAACTAATTTTTTTCTTTTGTGCAGCTCAAAAATATGCTCCATCAATCCTGCCACAGGCGTAAATTGCATGGGATATCCCATAGTAACATTAATCTTGTTAATATGTTCCGGAACAGCATACAACAGAGGTAACAAAAGATTTTCATCCGGAATAACAACCGCGGTATTGAGAAATGAATTTTCTTCATTTTTCGGATATAAAGCATTGAGGATGTGATAGATTTCTTTAGTTTGCCCAACTGAAGAAGGAATCTCAATCAATTCGATCTGCGTGTTATCAAGGGATTCAGCCTGCGGTTTAATTTCATATTTTGACTTGAATTGCCGGGTATTTTCTTTGAAAAACAAAGAAGCCGGATTATTGTTATCTCTCAGTTCGGGGGCTTCATAATCCCAGTAAAAATCTGCCTGCTCTTTTTTCTGCAGTTCTGTCATCAATACTTTTTCGCAGGGATTCAGGGCGTTAAATCCTATGAAAACGAATTGTTTATCATTGAACCAAGGTATGTCCTCGTTATTTAATAATTTATCAGTTACCCATTTAGCAATCATGCCTTCATAGCCTAAACCTTCACTTAACAATTCTTTCTTAAATTGCTCATATACAGGAAATAAGATGCTCCAGGTAGCAACAAATTGATCACGTGATGCATTCCTGCGTGAAGGTTCAAAATCTTTCCAGAATTGCTGAATGGCAAGCACTTGATTTTCAGTAAACACTTCAAAGAAAGTATCAATTTCTTTCAACTCACTGATATTTGTGAAAAGTTGACGAGCATCAACCCGGTGTTTGTCCACTTCATTAAAATCAGCCAACAACATTTCACCCCAAAAAGCAAAAGTATCGAAACTTTCGTTTGATTTACTGATTGTTTTGTAGATATTATAAATCTTAAAGAGATTGCTGAGTTTGTCGGCTAACTCTAAGTTTGAAGCCTGTAAAAAACAGGATTCTATGGTAATAATTTCAGGGGAAAACAGGGGCTTTTTTGTGATTTCAGACAAATATTTTTGAAAGAATAAACCGGCGCGTCTATTTGGAAAAACAAAGGTAAACGCATTCAGTTTGTCTTGATGATGTTGATAAAATGTTGATGCTATGCGATATAGGAATGAATTCATCAGAAAATGGCAGATTAAAAAATGCGAACTGCAAATGTAGCAAAAATTATCCTTATCTGCTTGCAGAAAAATTCTTAACTTTGCAGCCCGTTTTAACAACTGTTTTCAATACAAGAATTATGATAGGCACAATAATCAATACAATTGCAGTAATAGCAGGAGCAACCATAGGCATTTTGTTTAAAAAGAAAATGTCCGAAAGATTTACCTCAATCTACTTTCAAGCCATAGGATTGTTTACTGTTGCCATTGGTGTTTCCATGGTCTTTGAATTGAAACATATTTTAATCGTTGTGGTTAGTGTAGCTTTGGGTGCTTTGTGTGGAGAATGGATGAATATAGAGTCTGCGGCAGATAAATTGGGCAATTATCTGAAAGCCAAAATGAAGATTGGAAGTGAAAAATTTACTGAAGGATTGGTAACTTCCTTCCTGCTATTTTGTATCGGTTCAATGACCATCATAGGTGCTATCCAAGAGGGAACGGGCATATCTTCCGATTTGTTGTTGACCAAATCTTTGATGGATTTTTTCTCTGCCATTATTTTAGCTTCCGCTTTTGGAATAGGGGTCGCATTTTCCGCAATACCTTTGTTTATCTTTCAAGGAGGAATAACACTGTTAGCTATGTGGGCATCGCAAATTTTTACACCTGATATCATACACGGCTTGACCAATGTAGGTGGAATATTGTTGATAGGTTTAGGGTTTAATATCTTAGGAATAAAGCAATTGAGGATTATCAATATGTTACCTGCTTTGCTGTTTGTAGTAATATTTATTTGGGTTTTTGTTTAATGTATAATGAAAATTAAGAAACGATAAGTTCATTATAAATTTGGGACTTAGCGCAAAACCCTACCTCATTTTTTGTCTTCACCCTAAAAAAACGAAGCAAAAAAGGCCAAAACTGTGCCTGTTTCTCGCAAAAACGAGTAAATCGACACATTATTTAGAAAATCCACATCCAAGCCAGACATCTTCGTGAAAATGCGATTGAATTGGGTTTAGGTTGTTTGTGTAATGGTCGAAAATAACAATATATCAGGATTGCATGATTAAGTTAAATCAGGTTTTTCTCCTATGGACTGTTGATAATTTGAAACGAATTTATTGTATAACAAATTAGCTTGATTCTTCTTTCCTGTTTTTTGTAAGGCATGCATATACAACTTAAAAGCTTCTTCATTTAATGGATCTATGACAAAATACAAATCAATATACTTAATTAGCTCTGTGTATTTTTTATTTTTAGATAATTTGAGTATATACTTCCAAAGTATTTTTTCTATTTCATTTTCATACACATGTTTATGAGCATCAATCCAACTTTCCTGCAAATTTGGAAATAAAGCCCCACGCTTTAACACAGCAAAAAGTTTAAACATATTATTGTCTTCATCATCTGTATTTTTATCTTTAATGTTGCTAACAATCTCTTTATATTCGATATAATCGCAATAAAATGATGTGTTTAATGAAAAATACCATTTTGAATCCTGAAGAAGAAGTGATATGCCACATAGATCCTTGAGAATACCACGTAACCTGTTAATTGTAACACCCCGTATGTTTTTCGCACTGTTAGTGTCTTTGTTTGACCATAGTTCAGCAGTTAACATGTCTGTGGAAATTCCTTCGTTTTCAATGCTGTGAAAGAGGATTAAAGCAAATAGTGATCTCAATTTAGGACTGAATCGATAGCTTATATCTTTTCCGTTTTTATCAAAAACAGTAAAATCACCAAAAACGAATACGGCATTTTGTGTAACTTTTTCTCTATAATCTTCGTTTATCTGTCCGTTTAAAGTTTCTTTTAGTAAGATTGAGTTGTTTGTGCTTTCTTTTTTCTTCTTAATCAACAATGCAACAAGCGGTATAATCATTAGAGTTAATAATAATATTATTAACCATAGCAAGGATGGTTTACTGTTAGGTTCCAATTCAGAAACGTGAATAGGAGGTGCTAAAAGAGAATATATTCGTATTTCAGCTTGACCTTCATATGTATTTTCCCTAATGATACTGTAAAATTCCTGTATCAATTCATTGTAAAATAAATAGACGGATGTTTCAACTTGTTCGGTATTAATATGAATTGAGTCACTGACTATATCATAGCTACCGTCCGAGATGTTAAATTTATAAAGTTGTAAAATTGAATTTGTCTGATGTTGAGGATAACACAAAGTAAAAAAATGTGTACCTTCTTTATTAAGTATCAAGTTACTACAAGGTACAAAGTCGGATTGTATATTATCTATTTCCCATATTTTTTTTATTTGTTGTGTTGTTAAATCCACTAAGAACAAATCATACAGATATCTTCCCCCGTGTTCTTGTTTACCGGATTCATTACCAATACCTCCCATGATCAATACCTGAGATGGAATGCTTCTTTGTCCCAAAGCAGAAAAATAACGCGGACAGATCTCATTACCGACAAACTCCATATCATTCCATTGATCGGTTATGAAATCATAAATAAACATTTTGTTAGAAAAAGAGTGATTTCCGTATCCACCAAAAATATATAAATTACTTTTTATGTGCTCTAGATAAACATTATGATGATATAATTGATTATCAATTCGGGCAAATTTATATTTTACAGAATGATCTTTCAGATTGATGAAAGCCATAGTAGCTTCATTCTTTTCTTCTTGTTCTGAATTGTAAACATACAGTATGTCATTTTCATTATCATAAGCAGCACCTCCTTCTTTTAGGAGAAAATTAAAGTTCAAAATCGGTTGTTTTAATGCACTATACCTCATAGCGTACGCTGCCACAGAGTTTTCATCCACAATCAAAACTCTGTTATGCTTTTCATCGTAAGTAATTCTAGACATTGGATCAGATTCGAACCGTGTCATTTCATTCCAATAGAAATGCTTATTGACTAGCCATTCTGGATTTTTAACAACTCCTCTTACACGACCTCTACTATCCCGCACTCTTTCACCTTGTACCTCATCTAATGGAATATTATATTTTTTTCCTCCGGCTTCTTCTATGCTAATATTACGAATAGCCATTTCCGGTACGTCTAAATTCGGTCCATATAATCCAAATACAAGTTTTATAAACGAAGGATTTTTTAATCCGATTGGTTGGCAAAAGTATGAAGAATCCTGACAGGTTACTTCTGCCTGGTCAGCTTCCAAATTAAATTTAATACTGATGGGTAACCATCGTTTCTCTTCAATATCTTGTTTGGTAATAGGAATCTGAACTGATTTGTGGGTAATTGGACTATGAAAATCTAGATACATTTTATCTTCCCCGTAGAAATTCACAAATGCGAAATTGATTTCTTGTTTACTTTCATTTATTACTCTAAGTATATAGCCAAATTGCTTGATATCCCATATAGACAATTCAAAATCTATCCGGACAGAATCATTCAATTTTAATAATTTGTTATCAAATAAAATTAAAGATGTCCGGTCATTTATTCTCTCAGCACTTGATGAAAAAAGAAGTCCGTTAATGTGCTTTAGTGCGAACACATTATAAGAGCATAATAATAGTAAAAATGTAATAGTTATTATATGTATTTTTCTTAACATAAAATTCAGTATTACGTCAAATGCACACTAATCCGGATTTATTTATTTATTTATTTATTAATTTATCTTCCATCATTTTTATGAAATACCCTCCAACAACAGGACGTCCCTGAAATCCAAGGATATCTGATGTTTCTGTCCAATACCAGTCAGCCATTGGTACTCTCGCAGATGTTTCATTAACAAATCGGTAAAGAGGAGATATGAACTGTTGGAAAGTTTCTTTATTTGGAGATAAAGTTGCCGTCCAAACAATCCAGTCTGCTTTTGTATAAGAGTTTCGGCTATCTAAAGGCAATCCGTATTTATTCTGTTTAGTCAAATAATATGCAACTTCTTTTTCACGTATTTCATGTGGAAATACATCCATTTTCATAATTTTATCCCACACTAAATTATACTTTTGACTCCAGGTGTTTGGTTGATCAAAAGCAAAACGATAATAATCACCATCGTCAGCTAATGTAGTCCATTCCTGAGCCAGTAAGCGTGCTTCGGCAGCATACTTTTTTGCTGTACCGTTCTTACCTAGCATATCAGCTAAACGAGCAAAAGAAGCAATACCCAATATAGCTTTAATTGATAAATTAGAATTATTTGCTGAAAGTCCGGTAAAAACATCTGTATTTAATTGATTTTCAGGACGAAATCCTTCATTCAGAAGATAGTCTGCCCATTGTGTCAATGTATTCCAGTGATTTTCTGCGTAACTAGCATCTCCTTCCATAGTAGCAATTGCAGCTGTAAGTATTAACATGTTACCTGATTCTTCTACCGGAAGCCGAAAATTATCGGAAGCTTCACCATTAGCATGAGGATAATCTCCTATGTCATGCGGAGCAAATAAATAAGGCCACTTTCCACTTTCCACATAATAGAAAATCGGATTCAGCATCCCTTTTAATAAATCAATGTTGTATAACAGAAATAGTGGAGCTGACGGATAGGTAACATCGACAGTAGCTGTTTTCATCACTGAGTTAGATAGATACAGCAATTCATCGTTGGGAGACATAAGCAACTTGTGTGCAGATAGAGTCTGCCTATAAGCCAAAGCACAAAGTTCCGCATATTCCTTTCCTCCACAATAGTTTGCATAGTGCATCATGTCAATATCAAATTTGTCACATAATCTTTTTATCTTTTCGTACTGGGATGCTGCTAAATTTAACATAACGACTATGTCCTGTTTTCCACTGCGGTTCCAATAAGGCCGGAGATTTTCTCCGAAATACTGAACAGAATATAAATCATCATAGCCAAGCATGATAAAATCATGGGTCGGGTACCTTACTTTACCAAGAGAGTGGTTAAGTGACATGCGGTTTTTTCTGTTATTTGCTCTTCCTACTTTTTTATTAACTGCTCCATCTGAACAAAAAGAAGCCCTCATCTCAGAATAATCTCCAAAAGTTAAATTCACATCATTTTTCTTTGCAGCAAGATAAAGATATCCCCAATCGATATAATCGCTACCATTTTCACTTAATATATCTTGTTTTACTGAGCCCATTTTAGCAATAGCAAGATTTCCTTTTTCAAAAGTTTCCCCTACACTTTCCTGACAATCATAACTTGTCACCCATTCTGTACCTATTTCAAAATATAATTCTACTTCATGTGTCTTAGAATCATTGGAAGCTACTTCATATGAAATGTAATTCAAAGGACGAGACAATAGTTCTAAATCATCCATTAACAGAGGAGCAGTAAAAGTCAGTTTTAAATCAACACCACCACATGTAAAGGAATAGATTGTTTGTGTTGGTTGAACATTAACCGATTTCTGAATTGCTGTGTGTTCTATGACGGGAGAAATGGGTTGATTAAATGTTAATCCGAAATCAATGATGGAATTTCTAATTCTATTTATACAATGCGCCGCTATAATATTTTTACCTTTACGAAGAGAAGCAACAATGTCATCAGATAATTGGATTTTTTCACCCATTTTTAATACATGTCCTGTGTTAACCACCTCAATACCATTTATGTATATTTCTGCATCATCATCATTTGAGTATTCTAAAAAGACATTCTTTCCCGTTAAATCTTCCTCTAACACAAATTCTCTCCTAATCCAAATGTGTTCACTCTTCCATGGAGTTCTTATTATCACTTCGGGCATATATCGGTTAGAATATCCAAAAGCGCCTTCTCCAGTCATCCACGCATCGTCATTGTATTTTATCTGTGTCCAGTTTCCTTCCGGTTTGTTGAAAATATATTTTCCTTTCCACACACCTTGACTTGATGCTACAGCTAAAAATTCAACACTTTGGTCTGCTCCCATAAAACGATAACTTTTCCCATCAACGCGTATTACCCCAACCAGTGGAAATTCGCGTCCTGTGTTATGGCAAATCTGTTGTTTATACAAAGTATCCCCGAATAACCATGCATTTGAATAAGAATCAATGGTTATAAGAGGATAAGCCGGAGCACGTAAATCATTATTGCTACGATTAGTTTCTTGTTGTTTGCAATTGACCAAACATAAGGCTCCAATCAATATCAATAATACACGTAACATAAATATTGAGGGTTTGTTTAATTTCACTTTTTCTTTATTTATATATGATTGCTAATTGACTAAATATTCCTGGTGGTACAAATGTATAAAAATAATTTATTACATTATAAATGTAAGTATTGATTTTTTAAGTTTAGATATCGTAATATGCCTGCTTTATGCCCTGTATAGATTCAAAATAAGAATAATAAACAAGGAAATTCAAAGCATTTGCATAGCATAAAATTGTTTTTCCCTTTTCTCAGTGATAAACAGATTACAGGAAAGGATTACAGCTTTTTTTTGAATTTTAACCCTAAAAGTAACCTATAAAAGGTTACATTTGATTTTAATTCACAGTTTAGGATATTAAATTCATGAAAAACATGCTCCACAAAATTTATTTTTTCATCGTTTCTTAGACAATTTAATTGTTATTAACATCCTGTTAATAAGATGATTAAGTAGGAAAAAGGAAGATTGAATTTGACTGTAGCAAATATTAGATTACTGAGATGTTTTGTTGCATTGTTATAAGAAATTAATCACTAATATGTAACATTTTAATTTTCAATGAATTGAATATATGGCCGAGTGTGACTAATGAAATTTTAAATATTTTTGTATGAAAAGGGATTTTTTGTTTTTTTTATCTTTATTCACCTTTGCGTTAAACTTTTTATCATGTAATGGTACAAATCCGATCACTGATCCTCCTGTTGAAGGAAGAATTACTTCATTTTCAATAGTAGATCAAAGATCGGTTAAATATGTGCTGCATATTGATAATGTCAACAAGATAATCAGCAATAAGCAAACGATACCGGCTTATGTCAATCTTACTCAATTGGTAGTGCATTTTGAAACGAATAATTATGATATTATTCTCAAAGTTGGTGATGAAGTTCAGGTAAGTGGCATGAAACGTTATGATTTCACTCAAGAGCGTGTTTATGACCTTTATGTTGATGATGAAAAACAAAAATCATATGTGGTTAGAATAACCAAGCCTGATTTACAAAATAATTTCCGAACTTTTACTTTTCCTGAAAAACAGATGGAACCGTATCAACCGACAATAAATGTTGAAAATGGAGAAATAACGCATGAAGGCAAAATACCTTCAAATGTTAACATTACGTCTTTAAAGCCAGAGTTCACAACTACCGAAGAAAATGCTATTGTAAAAGTGGAAGGGGTGGTACAAAAGAGCGGAGTAAGTAGTCATGACTTTTCTAAGCCTGTTGTATATACCATAGAAGGAGAAGATGGAACATCTAAATGTTTTACCGTAACATTGGAACAAAGTGATGAAGCTTTCTTGACAAATCCTATTATGGCAGGGAGCTATGCTGATCCGACAGTTATCCGCGTTGGAAATGAATTTTATTTATATGTAACATCCGGTCGTGTAAGGGGATATAAATCAACTGACATGTTAAATTGGGAGCGAATTAATGACACCTACAGTGAGGTGTTCACAAAACGTCCTGATTTTGTTGAAGTAAATCCGGAAAAAGATGGTCCGGGCATGTGGGCGCCGGACATTAATTATTTTGATGGGAAATATGTGATGTATTATTCCATTTCCCAATGGGGTGAGGGAAGTAGATGTGGCATAGGTGTAGGTGTATCTACCAAACCTCAGGGACCTTTTACACCACCTGCAGGCAATCCCAATGGAAAATTGTTCATCAGTACTGAAATAGGTGTACATAACTCCATCGATCCTTGTTTTTTTGAAGAAAATGGCAGACGGTATTTGTTTTGGGGTAGCTTCAACGGTATATATGTGACTGAGTTGACTGCAGATGGTATGGCAGTGAAAGATTTGAGCAAAAAAACGAAAGTAGCGGGTAAGTCATTTGAAGCCACTTACATTCATAAAAGAGGGAATTACTATTACTTATTCGCATCTATAGGCGCTTGCTGCGAGGGAATGACAAGTTCCTATAAAGTAGTAGTGGGAAGATCTACAAAACTTGAAGGTCCATATTTGAGTAAGACCGGATCGAATATGAATAATTTTGACGCGTGGAATCCTTCAAATTACCAACCGATAATCATGCGGGGAGATGCTATGTTCGGTGGTCCGGGACACAACTCGAGAATCATAACTGATGACAACGGAGTAGATTGGATGTTTTACCATGCCTATACTAGTGATGAGGTCAATAGCGACACCAATCGTCAATTGATGCTAGATAAGGTTGAATGGGATGAAAATGATTGGCCTACATTGGGTTACGGTACTCCGTCATATACAATGAAGGTAGCTCCAGTTTTTAGATAAACCATTAAGTATAAAACTATTTTACCAAAATGATATTATAGACTTAATTATTTGCTTTTTATGAATCAAAAAAAACTATTATTGTTTCTGGTGGTATTTTTTTGTGCTTCAGTACATGCAGAACTCCCTGATGAATTTAAAAAATTTCCGGAAGCATGCAGGCCTGAAAATGTTGCTTTAAAAATCATTCGATTATATGTCAACTCCAGTGAGAGTACAACTCCTGTAACTTATCCTGAAGTTTGTTCATGGTTTGGAGCATTAAGATTTGCTAAGATTAGCAATGATAAAAAATTGCTTGAAAAATTAGAAAATCGTTTTATACCAATACTAGGTGAAAACAGTGGAGCAATGCAAACTCCCAATCATGTGGATAATACAGTGTTTGGAGTTATCCCCTTACAATTATATATGCAGACAAAAAAGGAAGCATATTATGATATAGGGATTGATTTTGCCGACCGGCAATGGATTGTTCCTGCTAACCCAAGCCCCGGAAATGCAGAGAAATACAGACAACTTTCGGAAAAAGGTTTATCGTGGCAGACTCGTTTCTGGATTGACGATATGTTTATGATAACTGCCATACAAAGTCAAGCCTTTCTTGCTTCGGGTGACGTAAAATACATCAATCGTGCAGCTCATGAAATGGTTGCTTACCTCGATTCTTTACAACGACCTAACGGATTGTTTTATCATCATCAACCGGATGCTCCGTTTTTCTGGGGAAGAGGTAATGGATGGATGGCGGTTGGTATGGCTGATTTATTAACTTATCTTCCGGAAGATAACCCTAACAGATTACGTATCTTAGAAGAATATCGTAAAATGATGAATGCGCTTAAAAATTATCGGAATGAAGAAGGAATTTGGAATCAGTTGATTGACGACCCCGATGCGTGGACTGAAACATCAGGATCAGCTATGTTTACTTATGCCATGATAACGGGAGTGAAAAAAGGATGGTTGGATGTGGATGAATATGCTCCGGTTGTACGAAAGGCCTGGTTAGCATTGGTGACTTATATGAATGAAAATGGAGCTTTACGCAATGTTTGTGTCGGGACCAATATTGGAAATACCAAACAATATTATTTAGATAGAAATCGTGTTACAGGTGATCGCCACGGACAAGCTGCCATGCTTTGGTGTGCTCTGGCTTTATATGATACTGATAGTAATCATTCAGTTGTCAATTTGTGTTCACTTGACTATGAGCATGGTGTATTAAGTCCTGCTTTTCATCCGGAAATAACAGAATACACCTGTTACACTTGCGTTGGTGAAAACATTATAACTCCAATCATAACAACTCCTTTTTATGGCTCCAAAGTAACAGGAACAGATCCCATAGATATTGATTTAGGTTCAACAACCTCTACTATTACCGTATTTTCAATGGATGAGCTTAATAATAAGGTGTATACGGTAAATTTTGTAAGAGGTAATTATGAGAATTATACAGATAAAATTCTCAATAATGATTTTGATTTAGCCCCGGATCCCACCGATTGTTCTAAATCTGTATCCGTAGTCCCTGAAGTTGGCGGATTCGATGGTTGGCTTAAATCGGATGGAACTAAAGATACTGCATGGAGACCTAAAAACTCCACGTGTAAACAATTTTATGGATGGACGTGTGATTTAAGTCTTACGGGTAGCAGTACGTCACAAGGAATTAATACAGATGCATCAAACAAACATGGAGATTGGGTGTGCTGGGTTGGTGGAAACAGATCCAGTTATAGTGAATTTGAGCTTTCACAGACGATAAATGATTTACCTGCAGGCATGTATAAAGTACAATGTTTATTCGCTGTGGGTAGTGGAAATAGAAAAAACAATCAGCGTGTATTTGCCAATAATAATGTGCAGTATTATGGAAGTCCTTCAGACTATCAAAATAATTTAGTATCCGGAGAAAACTATGCTTTTGCCGGACATACATCGTTTGAGGAGAACAAATTAGCGGAAATGATGATATACGTTGACATTAAAGCCCAGGAATCTTTGAAAATAGGAGTTCGTACCAGCAATAAGTTAAGTAACGGTAATACAGTTAAACAAGAATCACCTATGTTCAAAGTAGATTATTTTCGATTATTAAAGGTAGATCCGACTCACGCATCAAATGCAAATCTTGCTCAAATCATTTTAAATGTTGGAGAGTTGAATTTTTCACCACAAACCCTTGTTTATGATGTTATGTTGCCGGCTGGTACTGAAACTGTAACTGCTGTTCCTGTTCCTGTTTTTCAGGATGCAGTTATTTCAGGAGGAGGAAACGTGGATGTAAGTTCAGGATCAGGAGTTTTTTCTATTGTAATTACTTCGCCTGATGGAAGTGTTACAAATACTTATACAATAAATTATAAGGTAGATTCTGATTCCGGAGAAAAAACAGTAAGTAAGAGAATTATATATTCTGTAGTTGACAATAAACTAACAGTAAAAGGAACAAATGCTTATACGGTTTATAATATTCACGGAATCAAAATAGCTGATGTGAAAACAGATGGTTTAGAAGCTACTGTTGATTTAATGCAAGGCGTATATATTGTAAAGACAAAAGAAGCTAAAACATTCAAAATAATAGTATAACAAACGGGATGTGTAAACTCAAATTCTATAAATAATTTCTAATTAATTCAATCGACTTTTTTATAATTTTTATCTTATGAGGCATATTATTTCTTCTCTGACTTTCTTTTTTGCAGTGCAATTTATTGTGGCAGGCACTGACCCTGTTGCTGTTAGCAATACAGCTGTAACGGGAGCTTTCCCGATAGTATCAGGAAATCAGGCAACTACTATAGTTGTTGATTCCTTAGATATTGAGGTAGTAACGGTTGCTGCGACTGCATTTGCCGGAGATGTGCAACTCATCACCGGGTTGCGACCTGCCCTTGCAAATACCATTTCCGTACCCAAACCTATGATTGTTGGTACATTAAACTCAACATTCATACAACAGTTGATCGATGCCGGCAAGATAGATATAACCAAATTGGATGGAAAATGGGAAACATTCTTGATCACAGTGATTGATAATCCTTTGTCTGGCGTTGATCAAGCCCTGGTGATTGCAGGGAGTGATCCCCGTGGCGCTGCTTTCGGTGTTTTTGAACTTTCGCGGATGATGGGCGTTTCTCCTTGGGTGTGGTTTGCAGATGTATTGCCGGAACCTAAAGAGGAAATCTATGTTACGTCAGGAGAAAGCATTTTTGGACCTCCATCAGTTAAATATCGTGGCATGTTTATTAACGATGAAGACTGGGGAATGCAACCTTGGGCAGCAAAGAATATGGACCCCGGCATTCGTCCTAATGGGAGAGGGGATATTGGACCTAATGCCCATGAGCGTATTTTTGAAATGATGCTACGCACCAAGTCGAATTATTTCTGGCCTGCTATGCACAATTGCACCAAAGCTTTTTTCTTTTATAAAGAAAATCCGGTTGTTGCACGAAAATATCAGATAGCGCTGGGAGGTAGTCATTGTGATATTTTATTGCGTAACAACGAAGATGAATGGCGTAATAATTTTGTGACCGAATATGGACGTCAGCCGGGTGAATATAATTGGAGAACAAACAGACAAACTTTAATTACTTATTGGGGAGACAGAATTAAAGAATCTATTAACAATCCTGCTGTATATGGTATTGGTATGCGTGGAATACATGATAGTGGCATTGAAGGATATAATTCTGATCAGGAACGTAAAGCAGCATTGGAAGACTTGTTTACTACACAGCGATCTATGCTTCAGGACACCCTTGGCAAACCCGCCAATCAAATTCCACAAATATTTATACCTTACAAGGAGGTGCTTCCTGTTTATAACCTTGGCTTAAGAGTTCCTGATGATGTTATTATCATGTGGGTGGACGATAATTTCGGATATATTCGCCGTCTTGCTAATCCTACAGAACAATTACGTGGTGGGGGAGGTGGTGTTTATTTCCATTTCTCATATTGGGGAGGACCCAATGGATACGATTATTTGTGGCTAGGTGGTACATCACCGGCACATACCAGTTTCGAAATGTCTAAAGCATACGATCTGAATTGTAAGACAGCATGGATATTTAATGTGGGTGACATTAAACCACATGAGTTTGAATATCAGTTTGCTATGGATTTGGCCTGGGATGTTGAACAATGGAGGCCTGAAAATGCAGCCGATTATGTACTATACTGGGCTAATGAAAACTTTGGCGAATCATTAGGAAATCAGGTGGCAGATATCAAGACAAAATATCTTCATCTGACCTCACAAGGTCGTGCCGAACATATTAACTGGATTAATTTTTCCATATCTGAAAAGGAACAACGTATCGCAGCCTTTGATACCCTGACTCAGAAGATGAAATCCGTTCAATCCCTAATCCCTGAACGTTTGCAAGATGCTTATTTTCAATTGATTGCTTATCCGATAGAAGCTACCTGGGCTATGAATCGAAAAATCCTTGGTGCAGAACTAAGTCATGACTATGCTGCACTCGGACGCAAAGACGATGCACTTGCTATTGCTTTGGATGCGCAACAAGCCTATCAACTGATACAAGATTTAACGCATCAGTATAACAAAGTCATGGCTAATGGCAAATGGGATGGAATGATGAATTATGCACCCCGTAACCATGCCTTCTTCTATGATCCTGTTGTAGTGGATGAAGAACAAATTTATGATGGTAATCTAAATCCTACACCACAGGATTCTATTTGTAATATAGAAATTACAGCTTATTCCAACAAAGTTAATAATGGCAAGACTATCAAGACTATTCCGTTTTTAGGTATTGGTGAAGCTTCACTCACGGTACATCCGCTGGATTTGACCAAGTACGATGCCAGTAACATTACTACAGCACCTTATGTAGAATATAGTTTACCGATGGTAAAAGGTGAAAATGCCATTCAAGTTAAATGCTTACCAACATTTCCGATTTATGAAGGGAAAAGTGTACGCTATGCAATTTCTGTTGATGGAAGAGAACCTACCTTTGTAACGGTTGGAAATGGTTTAGGTGGCGGAAATGCATTGGGAGAAAGTGCTCGCTGGTTGGTAGATGTGCGTAGAGGTTTTACCTTAACTGAAACATTGTATCAGAGTGATACCGAAAAAAATATTACAGTACGTATTTATTTTGCTGAACCGGGTTTGGTTCTCAGTGGACTGTCAATTGTTTATCCTGCAAAAAATGACATATCCAGCCTGATTGTAAATCCTGACTTTGAAATGACGGATGGGTTGCGTCAGGATGGTAGTAATTATCGAGGTGACCCCCATGGATGGACACGCACAGGATCACTCAGTGGACAATCCTGGGGAATTAATGCCGACGCTGCCAATTACCACGGACAATATGTATGTTGGTATAATTCAACACCTATGCCTGCTAATTTTCAATTGTCGCAGGTATTAAATGATTTGCCTCCCGGAGAATATGTGTTGCGATGCAAATTAGGAGTTCCCAAAGCATCACTGACTACACAACGCCTTTTTGCCGGTAATCATGTTCAGTATTTTGGTGCGGAAGGGGATTATCAAAATAATCTCACAGCAAACGAAAACAACACTTTTGCCGGATATCCCGTTGATGCCGGCGACGGAGGAGGTATTAATCTGAGGGAAATGGCAGTCAAGTTCATCTTAACAGACACCACTGATTTACCCATTGGAATCAAGTCTTCCAATAAACTTGCAAACGGAACATATGCAACCAACAATGCCGGTTGGTTTAAAGTTGATCATTTCCGTCTGGAGTTAATTGCAGACTATTCTGTTCATGCACCTTCAGAAGTATTATCAAATTTGATTGCCGAAGCGCAGGAACTGTATGACACTACTTCGGAAGGTGTGTTTGATGGCATGTATCCTGCATCTGCCCGTACGGACTTTCTTTCGGAAATAGAGGCTGCTGTTGCAGTAAGGGACCAAACAGATGCTACATTTGAAGAGCATATTCAAGCTATGCAGACGCTTGAGTCAGCCATTACAGTTTATCGGAAAAGTGTAGTGAGATCTACTTCCTATATTGTCAACCCGAGTTTTGAGTATCGTGCAGAAGGTGTTCTGAATGATGGTTCTACCGTGCGTGGAACTCCTTATGGATGGAAAGATACCGGAGGCATAATAGGTCAATCTTTCGGTATTAACAATGATGCAGGAAATATAGCGGGGAGTAACGTGTGCTGGTATCATTCAATCCCGATGCCTGGAAACTTTGAGTTGTATCAAGACTTGAAGAATATCCCTGCAGGAAAATATGTAGTCAAATGTCGCATGGTTGTGAATGAAAGTCGTTTGTTGACCACACAGCGTCTTTTTGCTAACAATAACGTACAATATTTTGGCAAAGAAGAGGATTACGGAGTAAATCTTACAGAAGGCGAACACAATACTTTTGCCGGGTGGACACCCAACGGATCATTCTTCTTGAAAGAAATGCAGGTAGAAACAGAAGTTCAGGAAGGTGAAACCTTACGCATAGGTGTGAGGACCAGCAATCAGTATAAAGATGGCAGACGCGAGAATGGTCTTGAATCGGGCTGGTTTAAAGTAGATAATTTCCGCCTGGAATTAAAAGAATTATTTCCATCAGGAATAAAAATGGAGGATCATTCTCAGACAGATTTTAATATTGAAGGAGTCAGAGGGGGATTGATTGTTCATGCCCAAAATGTACAATCTGCTGCAAGATTGCATGTTTATTCAGTTGCAGGTGTACAACTTGTTTCTCGTACATTGACTTCAAACCATACGTTTGTTCCTCTTTCTCAGGGTGTATATATTGTAAAGGTTATTACTGCTGACAAGAATGACAGGAATTATCATGTAAGTAAGATTATTGTAAAATAAATAAAATCAAATTGATAAGAAGATTAAAATTCTTCAAGGGTAAGATATAACCTTATCCATTCTATGAAGAATTGTTAGGATACAATATCTTTGATGGTCAATGGGGTCGTTATTAAGAACTAATTGAAGGTAGAAAGTTTAAGTTTGTACATGGTCGGACACGTAATACAAGATGTTGTTGATTAATGTTTTTTGTTTTTTATTAATCTATATTGTAACCCATATAGTAATATACCACATTATATATTTGTCAAATAATTATCTTGAAAGAAGTCTGCACAATTTTGAAATTTAGAGGAGGATAGCACGTAAATTATTGTAAAGTATTATATGACAATATTCTTAGTTTCCTTGCAGTTTTTGTTTATTCTTCGCACAAGATTTCTTGAGGTTATTGGTAACCTAAGTTGAAAAGTCGTTTATAACGAGATTTTATATTATATGTGTAACAAAAAATCAAATGCCATCTATTTAATGCAAACTTTAAACAAAATTAAAAGTCTGATACTTTTAGTAAGTATAGGATTTGTGACTATTCCGCTTATAGCGGAAAATAGTTTACAGAGTCAAGTTAGAACTCCCATTAATGTAATAGGCTCGGTAACCGATAATTTCGGTGGACCTTTAGTAGGAGTTAACGTGGTTGTCAGAGGAGAAAGCACAGGTACTATTACTGACCTGAACGGAGAATACTCCATAAAGGTTTCCAGCGACACAGCAACATTAGTATTTAATTATATTGGATACCAATCTCAATCTATTACGGTTGGGAGCCGGCGAGTTATCCCTGTAGTGCTTTCTGAAAGCTCCCAGGCACTTGATGAAGTTATGGTAGTTGCCTTTGGTAAACAGAAAAAAGACAATATTGTTGGTTCCATAACTACAATTAAGCCAACAGAATTGAAAGTACCGTCAAGTAACCTGACTACTTCCTTAGCTGGTCGTGTAGCTGGAGTGATTTCATATCAAAGAAGTGGAGAACCCGGGCAAGACAATGCGGATTTTTTTATTCGTGGGGTTACTACTTTTGGATACAAAAAGGATCCACTTATACTGATTGACAACGTAGAAGTATCCACTACCGAATTGGCACGATTGCAAGTGGATGATATCGAAAGCTTTTCTATTATGAAAGATGCTACTTCTACTGCTCTTTATGGTGCGCGTGGAGCTAATGGGGTCATATTGGTCACCACCAAACAAGGAACAGAAGGAAAGGCTAAAGTAAGTGTTCGTTTAGAAAATGCGGTTTCCATGCCAACCCAAGAAGTCGAATTTGCTGATCCGATAACATACATGCGTCTTCACAATGAAGCTGTTTTAACCCGTGACCCTTTGGGTAGGATACTTTATTCAGAACAGAAAATTGATAATACCATTTCAAATATTAACCCGATTGTTTTCCCAACGACTGATTGGAAAAGTGAACTTTTAGCCAATTATGCCATGAATCAACGTGCTAATTTAAGTGTTAGTGGAGGTGGAAAAATTGCTCGTTATTACGTATCCGGTTCATTCAACAATGATAATGGTATTTTGAAAGTACCACAAGAAAATAATTTTAATAACAATATCAATTTGAGAAGTTATTCGTTGCGTGCAAATGTAAGTATAGATCTCACACCTACTACCGTATTAGGTGTACGTTTAGCGGGTACTTTCGATGATTATATAGGACCAATTAATGGAGGTACAAAAGTATATCGGGATATTATGAGGACCAACCCTGTACTTTTCCCTGCCTATTATCCTAAAGATGAAGCTCATCGGTTTACTCAACATATCTTGTTTGGTAATTATGATGATGGTACTTATTTGAACCCTTACGCAGACATGGTCAAGGGATATAAAAATTATTCCAAGTCTAATATGTCCACCCAATTGGAGTTGAGACAGGATTTGAAATTTATAACCGAAGGATTGTTTTTGCGTGGCATCATGAATACCTCTCGATATAGTTTCTTTGATGTAACCAGAGCTTACACTCCTTTTTACTATAATGCATCTATTTGGGATAAGGAAGCGAATACTTACATGCTTGCACCCTTGAATGAAACTTCCGGAACAGAATATTTGAATTATTCTCCCGGATCGAAAGATTTAAGTTCTGAGTTATATATGGAAGGCTCCATAAATTACGATCGGATTTTTGCAGAAAAACACGGAGTAAGTGGCTTGTTAGTGTTGATGTTGCGTGATAAATTAACGGGAAACGCCGGTGATTTACAAGCATCTTTGCCTTATCGGAATGTTGGGATTTCAGGACGTTTTACTTATGCCTTCTCCAATCGTTATTTCACCGAATTTAACTTCGGATATAATGGCTCCGAGCGTTTTTATAAAACCAATCGGTTTGGGTTTTTTCCATCGGTAGGACTGGCGTGGAGTATATCGAATGAATCCTTTTGGGGTGCAGGTTTACGCAGGATACTTCCAAAAGTCAGATTGAAGGGTACGTATGGATTGGTTGGGAATGACGCATTGGGTAATGACAGATTTCTTTACTTGTCTAATGTAAATATGAATGATTCCGGTCGTTCAGCAACTTTTGGATATTACACCAATCGCTATACGCAAAATGGTGTTTCTTTGTCTCGTTATTCCAATCCGGACATCACTTGGGAAAAAGCCCTGAAAACAAACCTGGGCTTGGAAGTTAATATATTGAATAGCCTGGATATCGCATTGGATGTATATGATGAACATCGTACAAGTATATTTATGGTGCGTACAGCTACTCCCGCAACCATGGGATTATCTGCTCAACCGGCTGCTAATATAGGAGAAGCTACAGGCCAGGGTTTAGATTTGTCTATTGATTACAATAAGGTAATTAGTAGAGATTTGTGGGCTCAAGCACGTGTAAACTTCACGTATGCAACAAGTAAATATCTTGTTTATGAAGAACCGACTTATGATAATACTCCGTGGAAGAGCCGTGTCGGATATCCGATAGCTCAGCAATGGGGTTATATCGCAGAGCGTTTATTTGTTGATGATGAAGAGGCTCTTAACTCTCCCCGACAAAACTTTGGAGAGTACGGAGGAGGTGATATTAAATATAAAGACATAAATGGTGATGGTCAGATTACACAATTAGATCAAGTTCCAATTGGTTACCCTGACCGGCCCGAGATTGTTTATGGATTTGGATTTTCTGTCGGATATAAAGGATTTGATTTTTCAACCTTCTTTCAAGGCTTGGCAAGAGAATCATTTTGGATAAACTTTAACGCAACAGCTCCCTTTACAAGATTTCTTTATGATGGGGATGATGGCTCTAAAGTATATGAAAATGCACTGTTGAAAGCTTATGCTGACGACCACTGGTCGGAGGAAAATCAAAACTTATATGCTTTGTGGCCAAGATTAAGTACCAGTGCAGCAGGGAATAACAATAACTCTCAACGAAGCACATGGTTTATGCGTGATGGTGCATTCTTGCGGTTGAAGTCTGTTGAGTTGGGTTATACAATCCCGAAACTGACCGGAGCAACCAGGTTGAGAATATATTTCACAGGAACCAATCTGCTCACATTTTCGAAATTCAAACTGTGGGATCCTGAAATGGGTGGAAACGGATTAGGTTACCCAATACAAAGAGTGTTTAACATAGGGATGAATCTTTCATTTTAAAGAAAAATATCATGAAAAAAATACAATTAATATTTGTTCTTGTCCTAGTAGTACTGAATAGTTGTGATTATTTAGATGTGGTGCCGGATAATATCGCAACGATTGACCATGCGTTTAATATGAGAACAACAGCTGAAAGGTTTTTGTTTACTTGTTATTCGTACATGCCTCTACACGGTACTTTTGATGGGAATACGGCTCATTCGGCAGGCGATGAATTTTGGATGCCTGAAAGGAACTCTACTTCGGCATGGAATATTGCTCGTGGAAATCAAAGAGTTAATAATCCCTTTATGAATTATTGGCAAGGGAATGAGGGAGGAAGAGATTTATATGAAGCTATTCGTCAATGTAATATCTTTATGGAGAATATCGGTAGGGTTCCCGATATGGCTAATGCAGAAAAAGAAAGATGGATTGGTGAAGTAATGTTTTTAAAAGCATATTATCATTTTTATTTACTGAGAATGTTCGGTCCTATTCCTTTGATAAAGGAAAACGTTCCTGTTAGTGCCGAATATGGTGATGTTTATCCTACCAGAAATACTGTAGATGAGGGTTTTGACTATATTGTGGAACTTTTGGATGAATCCATTAAAAGATTACCCGATGAAGTATATAACAGCGACGAATATGGACGCATAACAAAAGCTGTTGCTTACTGTCAAAAAGCTATTGTCTTGGCGGAAGCAGCCAGTCCTTTGTTTAATGGAAACAAAGACTTTGTAGGCTTTAAAAATATGCATGGGCAGGAACTCTTTAATCCTGAAGTAAGTATTGAAAAATGGCAAAAAGCAACAGATGCCTGTGAAAAAGCAATTGATTTTTGCGATTCCCTTAAATACAAACTATATGAATTTAAGCCTGATTTTTTCCAGTACGAACTTTCCGATACAATGAAAATTCAGATGAACATACGAAACAGTGTATGTGAAGAAGGGAACTCTGAGATTATATGGGGTAATACAAATAGTTTCGCAGGATCAATACAGGGCTTGGCTACTCCACGTGGACTTGATCCTCAGTTTATTACCAATGCAACTTTTTATGGATATATGGCTCCCCCGTTGAAAATAGTAGAAATGTTTTATTCCGAAAATGGCGTTCCCATTGAAGACGATGAATATTATGATTATACAGGGAGATGGGGGCTTAGCATTGGTACTGAAGATTCTAAATTGTATATAAAAGAAGGTTATATTACATCTAATCTTCACTTTAACAGAGAGCCTCGTTTTTATGCGGCATTAGGCTTTGATGGAGGTATTTGGTATGGACACGGTAAACTTGATGACAGTAAAGCAGATGAACTATTGTATGTTTCAGCTAAAAAAGGACAGCCGGCTTCTGCTCAAAATGCTATAAGATATTCCGTAACAGGATATTGGCCTAAAAAATTAGTCTATTTTAATAACACAATCAGTAGTTCGGATTACAACCCAACACGTTATCCATGGCCGGAAATTCGTTTGGCAAGTATTTATTTGCTTTACGCAGAAACTTTGAATGAAGCCAATGGAGGTCCTAATGACAAGGCTTTCGAATACATAGATAAGGTTCGTGAAAGAGCGGGATTAGGAACGGTAAAAACATCATGGTCGTTGTTCTCCAGAAGAAAAGATCATGAAACACTTGCCGGGTTCCGTCGGATTGTGCATCGTGAGAGACTAATAGAACTGGCTTTTGAAGGACAGCGTTACTGGGATATCAGAAGATGGAAAGAAGCAACAAGCGAGTTCAACAAACCAATTTCAGGTTGGGATTTAGAGCAAGAAGATCCTCAGTCTTATTACAGACAAAAAATTCTTTTTGACCAAAAATTCTCCACTCGCGATTATTTTTGGCCCATTCCTGAAACAGAATTATTGAGTAATAAAAATTTAAATCAACTTCCTGGCTGGTAAAACACAGGACTAATACATAATTAGGTATGAAAAAATACTTATATATATTATTGATTGCGAACATTCTTTTTGTTGTTTCGTGTAAAGATTATGATCGTTTGCCGTTTAACGATGATATTGCGCCTGCACAGGTTACTAATATTCAATCGGAAAGTTTACCGGGAGGAGCTAAAATAACATATTCCATCCCGGATGACGAAAATTTATTGTATGTTAAAGCTGTCTATACTTTAGCTGACGGTAGCGTACAAGAAACCAAATCCTCATTTTACAAAAATTATTTATTATTGGAAGGATTTGCTGACACAATAGAATATACGGCTAATGTTTATTCAGTAAGTAGAGGTGAAAAAATGTCGGAGCCGGTTCAGGTTACTTTCAAACCATTAACTTCTCCTATTCAATTGGCATTTAAAACCCTGGAAGTCAAAAAAACCTTTGGAGGTGTATCTGTTGCATTTGAAAATCCTTATGAAGCAAACTTGCGTTTCACAGTGTTGACCAAGGATAGTTTAGGAGAAATCGTTCCTGCAGATGCATATTATACTAAAAGAAAAGACGGACGGTTTGCTGTGCGTGGTTATGAACCAAAAGAAACCTGGTTTGGCGTTAGCATCAGTGATAGATGGAATAATCGTACGGATACTTTATCCGGTTTATATACCCCTATTTTTGAACAACAGCTGGACAAATCATTATTTAAGGAATTGAAACTTCCGGGAGACACCCATGAGGGGCATATAAGCTCTGCTTTGGCTAATTTGTGGAATGATCTGTATGGTCCTAACCAGCGTACAGGTAATCACATTTTTCACACAAAACCCGGAACAGGTTTGCCACAATGGTTTACCTTTGATATGGGAGTAACAGCATTATTGAGTAGAATTAAAGTACATCATCGGTATGGAGACGCGTATGATGGGTCTTATACCGGAGGCGATCCGAAAATATTCGAAATATGGGGTAGTGAAAATCCGGATACGGATGGTGGTTGGGAAAATTGGGTGCTGCTTAAAACATGTCATTCAATTAAGCCCTCGGGATCGCCTGATGGTGTTCTTACACAAGAAGATGTGCAGTTTGCCGGGGTTGATGGAGAAGAATTTGAATTTCCAGAACCGGGAGGTGAGGATGAGATTCCACCGGTTAGATATATTCGAATCAAAACGTTGACAGTATGGGGAATGCTGGATCACATGTATATAGCTGAACTGACTCTGTATGGAGAAGTAAAATGACAATTTTAAAAAATAAAATTATGAAACACATTATATATATATTACTGTCATTGGGACTTATATTTGTTTCGTGTACAGACATGAACGAAATCTCAAAAGATTTTCTTGTTCCGGAAACCCGCTATGCAGGTTCTCCGGATACAATAAAAGTGTTCTCCGGAAGAGAACGTGTAATACTCAACTTCCAATTAACAGACATGTCTATAGTTTCTATGGATGTATACTGGAACAATAGATCAGATTCCATGATATTGCCTGTGGAGATGGATGAGGCGCCTAAAAAATTTAATATTGAGATTGGTGATCTTGCGGAAGGAGCTTATTCATTTGAAATAATCACACACGACGATAAAGGCAATACATCTATAGTGAGTAGAGCAACGGGAAAAGTTTTTGGAGAAGCTTACCAAAATTCGTTGTTGGATACACCATTAAGAGCTTATATTGACGGAGGAATTACCTCAAAAATAGAGGCTATATGGGGAAGTCCTGACTTGACGGCACTTAGGATGGAATTATTGTACACAAATGTATCAGACAAAGAAATTACTGTTGTTGTTGAAGTTCCTCAATCGGAAGATGAACTGTATTTGTTTCAGGATACCCTACGTATCAGTGAGTATAAATCAGGTACTGCACTTCGATATCGCACGTTTTATTTACCGGAAAAAACAGCTATAGATACTTTCTGTACACCTTTTAAAGAAGTTTCCGTAAGAGGTACGGCAATTGAATATGAGAGAACCTTGTGGACTATAGAGGGCGATTATGATATACCTACCAATCGTTATCCTCAGAACCTTTTGGATGGAGATCCATCGACCCATTGGCATATGACCAAAGTTGACAGTAAAAGATATCCTCATTCAGTATTTGTTGACATGGGAATAATCAACAGAGTGTCCGGATTTTTCGTACAGCACAGACCAGGATCGCCACCGATAACACCGGCTAAAACAATTGCTTTCAAAGTGAGTGAAGATGGTATAAAATGGACTTCAGTAGGTGAGTTTATGATGAACAAAGAAAGCAATCAAAAGCAGTACTTTGATTTAACGCTGGACGTAGAATGTCGTTTTTTTGAGTTTATCGTAAAATCTGACTATAGTAACGGACCTTCCACCGGTTTAGCTGAATTAGGAGCTTATTATAGATGATTTGGAAAAATGTATCTCAATTCACATGAAAAAATGGATTGAGATACATTTTATATATTAATGAGGGATAATTATTGCCTGATTATTATGTATTTCACATCACGGATTTTAATCTGAACAGGAAAAGGTGTATGCAACAATTATATGCTTGCTGTCAATGCTGATTATTTTCTTATAAAATAAAACACGTACCATGCAAACGAAACTACAATTACCTTTTATCATTTTTTGCTTTTTCTGCCTGGGATGGAGTGGTGTTAATGTACAAGCTGAAGTATCCAGCGTAAAATTGTACAGATATAATTTAGTAGAAGCAAATACCTATTCAGGAGACAGCGGTTTTGATGTGTCGTCAGATGTTTCAATTTTACGCCTCTGGGATGGTGGAACATCAGCAGGCATTAACGACAATAAGGCAACCGGGGATGTTGAAGCTTGGGTTGAATTTGATTTTGGAAAGGAGGAGGAAATAGGAGAAGCCAGGCTTTTTGAAGATAATGGAGGCAACCAGGTAACTCATTGGAAAGTTCAATATTGGTCAGGGAGTTCCTGGGTGGATATATTTCCATATGTTGAGTCTAATACTAACGGTTGGCAAACACAAACTTTTGCTGTAAAGACGTCAAAAGTGAGATTTTATGCTAAATGTACAATAACCGGATCATGTGTCAGCATCCATGAACTTGAACTTTATACAAAACCTTCTCCCGTTCGTAAAAAAACGGTCATTGGGTGCGTAGGCGACAGCAACACTGAAGGAGCTGCTTCTTCTGATAAAAGTTTTTATGCCTGGCCTATTCAATTGGGTAAAATATTGGGAAAAGAATACCAGGTGCGAAATTTTGGGCGTTCAGGAGCTACCCTTTTTAGAGAAGGTGATCAACCCTGGACTGCTACCAATCAATATACCTTACATAAAAATTTGAATCCGGATATTTCAATAATAGCTTTAGGAACAAACGATTCGAAAGATAAAAATTGGAAAGTAATAGCTAATTCTTCGGAGACATTTCGAAATGATTACCTGAATTTGATTCGGGAATTTCAATCCTATTCTTCTAATCAGGAAATTTACATGCTTATGCCTATAAAAGCATATACCGGTAATAAATTTGGAATACTGGACGAAGTCATAAAAGATGAAATTATCCCGATAATCAGAGAAATTTCGAAAACATACGGCATAGCTGTAATTGATGGCTATCGGGCTACTGAAAACATACCACATCTTATGGCAGATGGTATTCATCCAAATGATGAAGGTTTGGGAATTATTGCTGAAAAAGTACAATCTATCTTACAAACGCCAAAACCTGTTATAATTACACAGGGAACTCCTTCAACCATCGCTTATGCCGAATATCGCTGGTACAAAAATGATGTTCTCATTTCCGGAGCATCTGACCCCACTTATATTGCTCCACAGCCGGGAGTTTATAAAGTAGCGGTAAAACTAAATGCTGATACGGACGATGTTATAGTCTCGAACAACTTTGAAGTATCTGAAACGAATGTTGAATTATTTATTGAGGAACCAAAAGCTTTAAATAACCTGCCTGCTGAAGACGGAAGCAATCTGTGGTTACGTTTTGAGGGTGGGGCACAAGCAACAATCACAAAGTCGGACAATGCCATTGGAACAACTGCCCTCATTGCAATGGAAGAGTTACAGGAAAACTGGAAGGGAACAACTGTTCGGTTGACTTTGAACGAAAATCCGACAAATTTGAAAGATGGTTATAAAATCAATACTGCAGCTACAGAAATAACTATTTCGGCAGATGAAGAAATCGGTTTGCTTTATGGTGCGTATCACTTATTGCGTTTACAACAGACTGATGCTGACATGAGCAGTTTGGATATAGAAGAAACTCCTTATTATCAACATCGTATGTTGAATCATTGGGATAATTTGAGCGGAACCATTGAACGTGGTTATGCCGGAAGATCAATATGGAAATGGCCGGAACTTCCGAGTGTTATTTCCAGTCGCTATAAAATGTATGCCCGGGCAAATGCGTCGGTGGGTATCAATGCAACTGTTTTGAATAATGTGAATTCTACCGCTGATATTTTAAAAACGGAATATTTGAATAAAATAAAAGTTTTGGCAGATGAATTTCGTCCTTATGGTATCAAGGTTTATTTGTCTCTTTATTTTACTTCTCCCATGAGATTAGGTGGCTTATCAACTGCCGATCCGCTCAATCAGGATGTTATCAACTGGTGGACAAGCAAAATAAATGAAATATATACTTTAATTCCCGATTTTGGAGGGTTTTTAGTAAAAGCAAATTCGGAAGGACAACCCGGTCCGCAGGACTACGGACGTACTCATGCAGATGGAGCCAACATGCTGGCTAAAATACTGGAGCCTTACAATGGTTTGGTTATATGGCGGGCTTTTGTTTATGGCAATCAAAGTGCAGAAAGAAGTGCACAGGCTTATCTGGAGTTCAAGCCCCTGGATGGGAAGTTTGATGATAATGTTGTAATCCAGATAAAAAACGGACCCCTGGATTTTCAACCGCATGAACCGTTTAGTCCTCTGTTCGGAGCCATGGAAGATACTAAGCTTGGACTTGAAATCCAGATTACTCAAGAATACCTGGGAGCAGCCAATCATTTAGTGTATTTGGCACCTATGTGGAAAGAAGTGTTGGAAAGTGATACTTATCAGGATGGAGAAGGCAGTACCGTTTTGAAAAAAATATCCGAATCTTCGGTGATAGCAGGCGTTGCCAATATTGGAGAAGATGCAAATTGGTGTGGGCATGATTTCGCTCAGGCAAACTGGTATGCCTTCGGGCGTTTGGCATGGAATCCCTATTTAAGCAGTGAAGAGATAGCCAAGGAATGGATTGCTCAAACTTTCTGTACTGATCCTTCATTTGTTGATACAGTAAGCAAGCTGATGCTTGATAGCTGGCTTGCTGCAGTAAATTATATGACCCCATTGGGTTTGAACTTCCTGGCATCAACCGGACATCATTACGGTCCATTACCCTGGTCACGTAATAATTTTCATAAAGCCGGTGCTCTAACTATTGGGGTGTTACGTGATGCAGGCGTTACTCAATACAACGAGCCCCTAAAAAGCAAATTTGGAAGCATTGAAACTTGTCCGGAAGAAAATCTTTTATGGTTCCATGCAGTTTCATGGGATAGGGTAATGAAAAACGGCAGGACTTTATGGGACGCTTTGTGTCTTAAATACGAAGAAGGAGTAAATCAGGCGGCAGGATTTAGAAATACCTGGAAAGAAGTGAAAGCATACGTTGATTATAATCGCTTTAATAATGTACTTGAAAAACTGGAATTGCAGGCAGAAGAAGCTATTTGGTGGAAAAACGCTTGCCTCCTGAATTTTCAATCTTATCACAAAAAACCTTTTCCGGAAGACGTGACGGAGCCGGTTTACAGTTTGGATGTTTTGAAGTCGGTGAGTTTTTCTACAAATAGTATTTTTGGATGTCCTTCCGTATCGGAAGTATATGAAAATGTGATAAGTAAAAAAATACAACCTACCAATGATATTGATTACACACATTTGATAATAAACAATGATTTTGATTTGGCACCGGATGCCGAATGTAATCCTGTAATTGTAACAGCTAATATGGATGGCTGGTATAATAATGCATGGAGACCAACAAGATCTTCTTGTCCATCAAAGCAATTTTATGGTTGGACTCATGACACATCTGTCTTGGGTACCAGTGAATCCCAGGGAATTAATGCTGATGGAGGGTCGTCTAAACATGGAAGTTGGGCTTGCTGGGTAGGAGGAAATGCAGACGGGTCAGAGGAAAGAGAAATTGAACTTTATCAAATCATTGATAAGGAAGATTTACCGGCAGGTACATATAGGGTACAATGTTTATTGGCTGTGGGAAGCAGTGCCCACAAAAAATTTAACCAACGATTTTTTGCCAACAATCGTGTTCAATATTTTGGAACTTCCGGGGCTTACGTGAACAATTTGGTTGACGATGGTAGCGAAGATTATAGTTTCGCCGGATACACGGAATATAGTGAAACTCAAATGAAGGAGATGAAGATTTACATCAATATTGGTGAAAATGACTCTCTCAGATTAGGCATTCGTACCAGCAATAAAAATGTCAGTGGCGCCATCACAACGCAGCAATCACCGATGTTTAGAACAGATTATTTCCGTCTTACAAAAATTCATCCTGATGATGCTGCTGATGCAACTCTTAGTAATATAACGTTGGGTATTGGAACATTGGATTTTTCACCTGAAATCACTACGTATAATGTTCAGTTACCGGAAAACACTACCAGTGTAACTCCTGTAGCTACTCCTAATATTGCAGATGTGAAGATAGAAGGATGTGAAACTGTTGACCTTAGCACCGGATCCGGAGTTTCATATATAAAAGTGACCGCTCTTGATGGAATTACTACAAAAACTTATACCATTCAATATACTGTACATTCTACGCAGATTGATGAGGTAGCAGGTACTAAGGTTATCTGGACTGTCGTTGATGGGAAGTTGGTTGTAAAAGGGGTAGATGCTTATACGGTTTATAATGTCAACGGAATGAAAATAGCCGGAACAAACGGACCTGAGACGTCAGTTCATTTAATCCCGGGTGTATATATTGTAAAAGCAAAATCAACCCAACCATTCAAAATAGTCGTATATTAAAATTCTAAAATACAGAATAAATGAAAAAAAAATTACACTCTTTCGTAATTACTCTCTGTTTGATTTTGATAACAGGAAACATACAAACACAAAATCTCGTATCTCATCAGGATGCTTCAGAGAATCAAAGATTACTCGTTGTTTTATTGGCCGGACAATCCAATATGGCCGGACGGGGTATTTATTCCGAATTAGCACCAGCTGATACGGTTACGTATGCCAACATCTTATCTTTAAACAGAGATTCGGTTTGGGTCAGAGCCAGACATCCGTTGCATTGGGACAAAAGCGCAGCGGCTGTCGGTATGGGAATCAGTTTTGCCAAACGCCTGGCAGATTATATAGGTGGAGATGTAGCTATTGGTTTAGTGCCATGTGCTGCCGGAGGAACTAATATTGACAGATGGATCAATGATGAAAAACCTTCAGATATTCCATATTATTTATATTCCAATCTGATATCAAGAGGAAAGAAAGCAGCGCAAAGCGGGGATATTATCGGTATGATATGGCATCAGGGAGAAGCAAATGCCGGTGACGATCCCGCAGTATATCAAGGAAAAATGGAAACCTTATTTACAAAAATCAGAACGGATTTGAATTTGTCTGATATGATTATTGTTGCAGGAGAATTGGGACACTATCTTGCTACTAATAGTAATTATGGCGAGCAAAAATTAGCCAATGTAAATTCGGCCATTCATGGAGTGAACAATGTTTTAACCAATTATGGAGTGGCTAAAGCTACCGGTTTAACAGCAAACTCAGATAATCTTCATTTTACTGCAAATTCACAAGTTGAATTTGGTAAACGATATGCTGATGTTTTTTATTCTATCTATAATACTTCTGCTGCTTCGCTGACCTCACTTGAATTGAGTGAAGGTATGTTGAGTCCTGCATTCAATCCTGATATAACCGAATATACCTGTTATCTTCCTCAGGGAATTACGAGCATTATTCCAAGCGTAACTTCTTATGTTGGAGGAAGTGTAGATGGTGCTGAAGCAATTGATGTGAGTTCGGGCAGCGGATCTTTTACGATTACAGTAACTGCTGTTGATGGTATTACGAATAAAATATATACTATACATTATAAAACAAGCAATAATGTTGATTATACGAATCTGATAATAAATAACGATTTTGATTTGGCACCTGATGCCGGTAATTGTTCCGAATCTATTCCTGTGGCACCTGGTATTGATGGCTGGGATAATAACGCATGGAGACCCAGGTTATCAACGTGTAAGCAATTTTATGGTTGGACCTTTGATGTGAATTTCAATGATCTGGGAAATAATTCCCAGGGTATTAATGCAGATGCTACTAACAAGCATGGTAATTATGTGGCATGGATTGGAGGCTCTACTAAGCTTCCTAATGAAATTCAGGAGTTTTATCAAACTATTGATGGATTACCTGCCGGTACATACAAAATACAATGTCTTCTGGGAGTTGATCATAGCAAAATAACTACGCAGCGTTTGTTTGCCAATAACAATGTGCAATACCATGGTAATGAAAATCAATATATTTCAAATCAAATAGCAACAGAAATCAGAACATTTGCGAATCATTCCACCGGTGCAAATAATTTGAAGGAAATGGAAGTCTATACTACTATTGCTGATGGTGATTCTTTAAAATTAGGCATTCGTACAGGAAATAAAAGGAGTGATGGAAGCATTGCCGGTAATGCAAGTGCTCTGTATGGGTGGTTTAAAACAGACTATTTCCGTCTGACAAAGATAGATCCGGAAATTGCCGGTAATGCTGATCTTGCGGGCATTACGCTGAGTAGTGGTGATTTAAATTTCTCTCCGGAAGTAACTTCTTATGAAGTGGCATTACCCGAAGGAACAGAAACAGTAACTGCTTCGGCATTTGCTTTTTTTCAGGAAGTTAAAGTGGCGGGAGCAGGAGCCGTTGATGTAAGTTTAGGCTCTGGGCAGTCAGATATAACGGTAACTGCTATTGATGGGGTCACTACAAAAACTTATACCATTCATTATATTGTAGGCTCTCACTCAGGCATTGATAAGGTAGAAAAAAAAATAGCTTATTGGGTGTCAAATGGAAATTTGACCCTGACAGGTGTTAACAGTTATGCTGTTTTTAATCTCAATGGAATGAAAGTAGCGGAAATGACCGCCGATAGTGAGGGTAAAAGTGTTAAACTGGCTCCGGGCTTTTATATTGTAAAAACAAAAGGTGCTGAAGCAATCAAGATTGTTGTAAGATAATATTAATATCATTTTTAGATTGTATTTTCAATAGTAAATAAAATATCCTAAATAATATTCAAATAGAATTATGCATTACGCGAAAAGACTGCTGTTTACCATCATTGTATTAATAATATCTGTAATTCTTTGTGCAAACAACTCAAAGAAAATTATTATTAATGAGTTTTTGGCTTCCAATTCAACAATACTACAAGATGAAGATAACGACTATTCGGATTGGATAGAATTGTATAATCCCGGCAACTCAGCAATTAATTTGCAGGGCTGGAGGCTGACTGATTCGGATAGCAAACCGGCTAAATGGATATTTCCACTTGTTTCAATTCCTGCTAAACAGTATTTGGTTGTTTTTGCTTCCAGTAAAAACCGCACCAATCCTAATAGCGAGCTACACACCAATTTCAGTCTCTCCAAAGATGGCGAATATCTTGCGATTATTGAGCCGGACGGAACAATTTGCGATGCATACACACCTGTTTTCCCTCCTCAACAGACAGATATTTCCTATGGTTATTACGAAGGACAGCATGTTTTTTTTGAAATCCCGACACCAGGCGCTGAGAATACGATTGAAAACAAAATACAACCCCCTGTGTTTGGCGTGGAACGTGGGTTCTTTGATGAGCCATTTACCGTTTCATTAACTGTATCTGATCCGGACACAAAGATTTATTATACAACAGACGGAACACGTCCAACAGAGCAACATACACTATATACCGGACCTGTACATGTTGCTAAAACCACCCCATTAAGAGCGGTTGGAATAAAAAATGGAGTTCCCGGTCCTGTTGTTACCAATACATATTTTTTTGTTGAAGATATTGTTAATCAACCCAACAATCCGACAGGATATCCTGATCGTTGGGGATATTTAGGCAGTGATATAAGATACGATGACTACGAAGTAGGAGAGCGTGCTCCAGCTGATTATGCGATGGACCCGAATATATGCAATCATCCTTCTTATAAAAATCAGATTAAAGAAGCCTTTTTGGCTATTCCCAGTGTAAGTATCGTAACTAACCTCGGTTATCTTTTTTCAGATTCAACCGATGAAAATGAAGGAGGAATATACATTCATACAGGAGTAAATCTGGGGGATGGTTGGGAACGTCCGGTTTCTCTTGAATATTATGAACCTTCGACAGGAAGGCAATTTCAAATTAATTGTGGATTAAGAATACATGGTGCTGCCAGCCGGCAACCAGAAAAATCAGGAAAACATTCATTTCGTACTGTTTTTCGAAAAACATACGGAGAAGCAAATTTAAAATTTGATTTGTTTGAAGAAGAAACAGCCGTCACTAAATTTGATCATCTGGTTTTTCATGCTGGATATAATCTCAGTTGGTTACATTCGGAATCCAGTCAAAGAAAGAATGCACAATATACGAATGATTCTTTTAGCAAAAGAATTCAGCGTGATATGGGACATCTTTCTTCCCATGACCGTTTCGTTCATTTGTTTATCAATGGGTTGTATTGGGGACTTTATAATATTTCGGAGAGAATTAATGATAAATTTATGGTTTCTTATTTTGAGGGCGATGAACTTGATTTCGATGTGATCAATCATGATGGACTTGCAGACGGAGATATTACCACATTCAACAGAATGGTTGACTTAGCTGCAAACGGAGAATTTGATCAACTGTTATCAGAGCAATTATTGTACATGGAGAATTACATTGATTATATATTGCTTAATTTTTACATAGGAAATCTTGATTGGTCTCATAACAATTGGTACGCGGCGCGAGGCCGGATTGATCCGGGAAATGGATTTTATTTTTTCAGTTGGGATGCTGAAAATAGTTTGACGGATGTAAATATTAACAGGATAAATGGATTGCAAGGGCAACTTCGTTCCATCATGTTCGGCAGTTCCAGTGGCTCATCTACAGATGGTGGGTTATATAATAACGATGAATTCAGACTGTTGTTTGCCGACCGTGTGCATAAGCATTTTTTCAATGGGGGAAGCCTGACACCGGAAAAGACAATTGAACTTTACAAAAAAATAGCTGCTGAGATAGACCTTGCAGTTATTCTTGAATCTGCACGTTGGGGCGATTACAGAATGAATACACTGACTCCTCAAAACTCTAATCCGCCGCTTTATACATGCAATGACCATTGGCTTCCAAGAAAAGAAAAATTATTGAACGATTATTTTCCGAGACGTACCGGTATTGTATATGAACAGTTGGAAAATTTAGGGTTGGTTTCTGAGATTGCGCCTCCTGTTTTTAGTTCTTATGGGGAAAATGTGGATGATTTTATTGAATTGTCTATGAGCACAACCGATGGTTTAATTTATTACACCACAGATGGAACAGATCCTCGCGAACGAGGTACAGGAAATATAACAGCCGGTGCAATACATTATTCTGCTCCCTTACATATAACTGAGGCATGCACCATCAAAGCCAGAACAAAAAATGGACAGCTATGGTCAGCTTTGTCGGAAGCAATATTTACAGGAGGAAATGTATTGAGAACTCCAATTATTCGCAATGATATTCAAAAAGTATATTGCTACGATAATTCACTGTATCTGGTGCTCGAAAAGCCAGGCAATGTACGAATCGAAATTTATTCTACAGATGGAAAATGCGTACAAGAAATTGATACTTATGTTTATAAGGGTAATAATCAGATAAGACTTTCAGGTGTTGTTCCAAGTGGAGCATACATATATAAAGTGTTATTGAATGGAACACTCTATAATGGAAAAATTATTTACTGAAAAAATATTTTGTTTTTAAAAGAGATTGTTGTACATTATTAGTACATAATAGGTAAGAGAAAATAACCCTAAAAAACAAATGATATAAATAGGTTAAAAATAAGGGTTACAACTTTTTTTATGAAATTAACCCAAATAGTAATCTATTATGATATATCTTTACTCTATATAAAGGATATTTAGTAGTAAAATATTTGAATCTTTTAGCAACTTAATTTTTAATTTATTTAATTGTATTTATCATGAAAAAAAAGTACTTAATAAACGGATTATCAGTAGTAATCATTGTTTTTTTCTTAATGGGGACAGGACAAAATCTGTTTTCACAAGAGCAAGATACTGATTACACACATTTAATTGTAAATAACGATTTTGAGTTGGCATACGACGCAAATTGTGATCCGGTAACGGTTACGCCGGATATGGATGGTTGGCTTAACAATGCATGGCGGCCGACAACATCGAGCTGTGCAACACACCAATTTTATGGATGGACATGGTCTCTTGGTTTTAAGGACGAAGGTGGAAACAATGTAATGGGAAATAACTCTCAGGGTCTCAACAAAGATTTTAATAACATGAATGGTGAATATGGCTGTTGGATTGGAGGTACTTTAATATTACCTGAGCTTGTTGAACTTTATCAGGTCATAAATGATTTACCGGCAGGAACCTATAAAGTACAATGTCGCTTGGGAGTGGGAAATAATAAAAAGACAAGTCAGCGTTTGTTTGCTAATCAGGACGTACAGTATCACGGAATGGAATCTCAGTATATTTCCAATCTGACAACAGGTGAGATTGCTACTTTTGCAGGATGGAATGGAACCACTGAAAAAGACTTGGAAGAAATGGTGGTTTACACTGTTATCGAAGCAGGTGACTCGTTAAAATTAGGAATTCGTACCGGTGGTATAAATTCTGACGGAAATGTTGTGGCACAAGCAAATCCTTTTCATGGCTGGTTTAAAGTGGATTATTTCCGTCTGACAAAACTTGGCGAAGCAAACGCAGTTGATAAAAATTTGTCGGATGCAGTAAATATCTGTGTGCAAGATTGTAAATTGAAGGTGACAGGGGTAGATGCATACATGGTTTATAATCTCAACGGGGTAAAAGTTGCAGAGATACAAGCCAATGCTGCAGATGTTTCGGTTGATTTACATCCCGGGGTTTATATTGTAAAAACCAAAATGGGTAAAGTAGCCAAAGTACTTGTTCAATAATTCTTTTATTCAACTTTGTAAAATTAAACATCAAGAAATAAAAGTTTCTTGTGATAAAATTATTATTATTTCATAAAAAATTATGTCATGAAAGGAATATTTATGCAAAAGTTGAGCTATATTGCTCTCTGTTTTTTATTTCTTCCTCTGCAATTGAAAGCTCAGGGAGTGAAGATTGATTATACGGATTATATTGTAAATCCAAGCTTCGAATATTATGTAAAGGATGGTGCAGTTGATCTTGATGATCCTATTGATGTCACGAACACTGCAGATACAAGACTTTATAACAATGCCCTTCGGGGAACCCCTCCGGGATGGACGGATTACTATCAGGATAATTCTATTACTTATCCGGAGGGTATATCTTATGGTGTCAATAGATCAGCAGTTAATAAGAATGAATTCAATGCAATGTGGTTTTCTCCCGCAGCAGCTCAATTACCCGAAGTTTTTACGATGTATCAAGAAGTAACAGGACTTCCTGCAGGAGAATATCGCGTTAGTTGTCGTTTGCATGTTTCTTCGGCAAGATTATCCAATCAGCGTTTTTTTGCTTCAACCGGGATTAGCAATACCATGGCTCAGTATTTTGGTGTAGAAGCAGATTATCGTGATGGGGAAAACACAAATATTGTGGCAGGTGAAACCTATAGCTTTGCGGGTTGGGAAATGTCAAGTAACACAGGTGATTCAGAAGCCAGACTAAAACCAATGTCTGTTGTGATAACTGTAGCTGAGGGAGATACTTTGACCATCGGTATAAAAACGGGCAGACTGAAAAAAGATGGAACATTACACCCAAGTAATTTAGGTAGTATTGGTTATTTTAAAGCTGATGATTTTCGCATTATGCGTGTTGTTGCTCCGGATCCGAATGACTATACACATATGATTGTCAATCCAAACTTTGAACTGAAAGATGTTGACGGAGTACCTACTCAAATAACATCACATGCTATTGACAGGGATACGCCTTATGGATGGTCTGATATAAACAGAGCAGGCCTGGAGCCTACTTCCGGAAATCTTTTTTATGGGGTTAAAACGGAAGCCAGTAATGCAGATGGAGCTAAATCTTGCTGGGCACAAAAAAATCCATTCCCGGATCATTTTACACTTTATCAGGATATAACAGGATTGCCTGCCGGAAAATACAGAGTAAGCTGTTTGATGTTCCTCGAGGCAGGCATGGTAACTAATCAGCGTTTGTTTGCCAATAATAATGTTTGCTATTACGGCAAAGCATCCGATTATCCGAATAATCTTACAGATGGCGAAATAAATACTTTTGCTGGCCTGGAACCGTCAACCGACAATATGTCAGATGGTAGATTTTTGCGAGATATGTCTGTTGAAGTTGATATTGCGGAGAATGAAACCTTAACCATAGGTGTTAGAACAACAAATGTGAAAGGAGATGGTACAACTGAGGCAACAAAAGCCGGATGGTTTACAGTGGATCACTTCCGCTTACTACTCATTGAAGGAGGTGATCCTTCTACTGCTCTTAACCAAGCAGCAAAAGAACATTTTGCAATTAAAACTCAGGAAGGCGGTTTCTTGTTAAGCTTAAAAGAAGCAACACCGGCACGCTTGCGCGTAGTTTCATTGTCAGGACAAACGGTTTATGACCAGGTATTAAATCTTTCAGAAACCATGATTGAGTTACCGCAAGGTTTATATGTGGTTCATGTGATGACTGACACTCAGGAAAAGGCAATGAAAGTGTTGGTAAAATAGGGAATATTTCAAATTAAAAGTAACAGAAATATAAAAGCGAACATTTATATTTCTGTTACTTAGCATTTTTTTAACGAATCAATTATTTTATAAATTTTTAAAAATGAAAAAAATTACATTTATTTTAGCCATACTGGCTTTTAGTTTATGTGCTTATGCACAAAAACCGGTAATCAATCAAATCGGGCTTGGAGGACGGGCAATAGAAGGGAAATTAGATTTTAATAGCGTTGAAATGATGACTAAAGTAGCAGACGGGCAATTTGTTTGGTATGGGAAATTGCTTCACCAGCAGACGAGCAGTGGAAGTCAAGGATTTAAAGCTGTTGTCAATAGGACTACCCCGGGTAATTGGTTAGGAGATATTTGGTCTTTGAGAGCTACTGCTGCTGATGTGGAAGTATCGGACGGAAATACTTATAATGCACTTTATCTGCAGGGTAGTGCTTCTGACTTTAAATGGCGATTGAAACAAGGTGAAGATGGTTATTATAAAGTGACCTTTTTTACTTCAGATGTAAACAATGTTACCATGCGCCTGGATAGAGTATTGGGAACTTTTGCCGATCTTGTATCCTTGTCTGTGGATTATGAAGGTGCTATTTTAACACCGGCTTTTGATCCTTCTGTAACCACATACAGTTGTGTTTTAATGAAGGGGACCACATCCGTTAAACCTACTGTTTCAACATACCTTCATAATCCGGCAAGTGGAACTGGAACAGTTGATGTAAGTAGCGGTACGGGTGTTTCTACCATTAAGGTTACTTCGCTTGACGGAAGTACAACAAAAGATTATACCATCAATTACAGTGTTTCTACGGAAGGTGATGATATAAATTACACAGGTCTGATAGTTAACAGTGATTTTGATTATGTAACTGCAACTGTTGCTTATGGTGATACCGATAACTATCCGACTTATTCGGATGGATCTTCTTCCTACAACAGTGGTGCATGGCGTCCTGTGAAAACAGGTGTTACTACAATAGCCACTCACTTGGAGTATTATGGTTGGCAACTTTCCGATTGGGAGTTTTTATTTAAAGATGACCTGGGAAATTTTATTAATGTTGACGAAACTACTCCAAATCAATCAATAGGAATCAATGCGGGTGGATCTTCAACTAATGGATCTGCAGCATGGATTAATGGGAACTCGAAATGTTTCATGCCTAATGATTTTGAGTTTTATCAGGTGATTAATAAAGATTTGCTGGATGCAGGAACTTATAAATTAACTTGTCTTCTTGCTGCGCAAACTGGTAGACATACTTCACAGCGTCTTTTTGCCAATAACTCTGTTCAATTCTTCGGAAAAGAAGAGGATTATGAACTCAACAAAACACCAGGTGAAATATACAGTTATGGTGGTTATACTCCTAGTGGTAGTGGAGATAGTCATTATCCGGTGAAGGTATATGTTACTATTTCCGACAACGATTCCTTAAAAATAGGAATTCGGTCGGGCACAATGAGAGGAAACGGTGATAATACTGCAGCCGGAAGCGGTGATAATATGCATGGCTGGTTTAAGATGGATGATTTTCGCTTGATAAAACTCGATCCTGCGAAAGCCGCTGATGCAACGATTAGTTCGCTGACCTTAGATGTAGGAACATTGACACCTGCTTTTAATCCTGCAACAACATCTTATACTGCTCAATTACCCCAAGGAACAACTTCAGTAACACCAACTGCAGTTCCTAATCAACCTGATGCAGCTGTTGCCGGAGCAGGAGTTGTTGATGTAAGTAGTGGTACAGGCGTTTCTACCATAATTACTACTGCGCTTGACGGAACTACCACAAAGACCTACACAATAAATTACACGGTGGACCCCGTTTCTAATATTGATGAAGTAAAGGCAAAGGTTACATATATTGTGAACAACCGCAGTCTGACAGTACAAGGTACAAGTGCTTATGCAGTTTACACCATCAATGGTATGAGGGTAGCCGATGTGAAAGTGAATAATTCACAAACATCTGTTACTTTAGATCAAGGTGTGTATATTGTGAAAACAAATGATGCCAAAACATTTAAAGTACTTGTAAAATAATAGAATTCAGAGCATTTAACAGATAATAATTATTTCAATGTTTTGAGTGCTGTTTGGTGTTATCGCTCGGTAAAAAATATTCCTGATTGAAGAAATTTTTTACCGAGCGTAAATTAACCAAAAACACATAATTAAAATAATTCCTGTAATGAAGAACCATTGTCTTTTATCTCTACTGACGTTTTTTCTGTTAAACGGATTATTATGCTCTCATTCATCCTTGAATGCGGAAAATATTGTTATTTCTGAAACATTTTCAAGTGAGGCTTTTCCTTTATCTGCAGATGGAGCCGCTGCTGCTATTATAGTTGACAACAATGATGCGGATGTAGTAAAAATCGTTGTGCAGGCATTTAGTAGCGATGTTGCTATGATCACTGGAGCAAGACCTGCAGTTAAAACAGTTATGGATAGCAATCCCTCTGTGATTGTTGGTACACTTGGTAAATCGTCATTGATCGATCAGTTGGCACAAAACGGAAAAATCAACAAAGTGCGCCTGGAGGGCAAATGGGAAACATTCAGCATTTCGGTGGTTGACAACCCGTTGAGTGGTATGTCCAGGGCACTGGTAATTGCCGGTAGCGATCCCCGCGGAACAGCTTTCGGAGTTTTCGAGCTTTCCCGCATGATGGGCGTTTCGCCTTGGGTGTGGTGGGCAGATGTGATACCCGAATCTCGTAGTGCAATTTATGTGTCGGGTAGTGATGCATTTGGACCACCCTCCGTAAAGTACCGTGGCATGTTTATCAATGATGAAGACTGGGCAATGCAACCCTGGGCAGCAAAAAATATAGACAAAACCATTAATAGTGGAAGAGGAGATATAGGACCTCGCACATACGAGAAAATATTTGAGTTGATGCTCCGGACAAAATCGAATTATCTGTGGCCTGCCATGCATGCATGTACCAAAGCATTTTGGTATTACAAAGAAAATCCCGCGGTGGCACGTAAATATGCGATAGTACTCGGCTCAAGCCATTGTGAACCTATGCTTCGAAACAATGAAGATGAATGGCGTCGTAATTTTTCGTCAGAATATCCCGGAGTAACCAAAGGCGAATGGAATTGGAAAACCAACAGTACAGTTATAAAGAACTATTGGATAGATCGTGTAAAAGAATCGAAAAATACTGAGGCTGTTTACACACTTGGCATGCGCGCTGTTCATGATGAAGCAATGTTAGGATACAATACCGATAAAGAAAGGGCTGAAGCACTGAAGGATATTATTGCTAATCAGCGTAATATTTTAGAAACTTATGTTGAAAAACCCAAATCAACAATCCCTCAGTTGTTTTGTCCGTACAAAGAGGTACTGCTTCAATATAATGAAGGCATTGATTTGCCAGATGATGTGACTTTGCTGTGGGCAGACGATAATCACGGACATATCCGTCAGCTATCTACTCCTCAGGAGCAATTACGAAGTGGTGGCAGCGGTATTTACTATCATCTTTCTTATTTAGGACCTCCACGTCAGGATTATTTGTGGCTTTCTTCCACATCACCGGTAAAAATCAGCCGTGAAATGACGAAGGCTTACGATTTGAATGCAAAGAACATTTGGGTATTTAACATTGGAGACTTGAAACCGGCAGAATATGAATATCAATTTGCCATGGATTTAGCCTGGGATGTGGAAGCATGGCGTCCGGAAAAGGCTCATCAGTATGCGAGGTATTGGGCAGAAGAAAATTTTGGCTCTGATTTGGCTGACGCTATTGCTGAAATACAACGTCAATATTACTATTTATCCGCATCCGGAAGGCCTGATCAAATCAATTGGGTTACCTTTGATGTTGACGAAATGGAAGACCGCCTAGTTGCATATGCAACATTGGTTGATCAAGTAAACGTTTTAGAGTCCCAAATACCGGATCGACTTAAAGCAGCATATTTTCAATTGATTGTGTATCCGATAAAAGGTGCCGCTGCAATCAATGAAAAAATACTCGGCGGAAAGTTAAGTTTTGATTATGCAAGACTTGGAAAAACATCAAAGGCTTTAGCCATTGCTGATCGGTCAAAAGAGGCTTATCGTACAATAAGAGATTTGACTAATACGTACAACAAAGTAATTGCTAACGGAAAGTGGGATGGGATTATGCATTATGCACCGATGTCACGCGGTTTCTTTTATGATCCTATTGTAGTAACTCCTGATGTTATACCTTATGATTTTGTTCCTGACGAAACTCCTGTTCAGAAAATTGAAATTGCAGCTAAGGATTACCAAACAAAATCCCAGAGTGTAAAAGTGATTGAAGAACTGGGGGTAGCCGGATCCTCTGTAACTGTGTTGCCACTTAATATGATACAATATACAGCTTCTAATATAAGCTCGGCTCCAAGTGTGGAATACAAAGTACGGTTGAATAAAGGAGAAAATAAATTAAGGCTTAAGTTTTTACCAACATTTCCTCTTTATCCTGAGTTGGATTTGCGTTATGCAGTTTCTGTCGATGGAGCAACACCCCGGTTTGTAAGTTTAAATACGAAAGAAGGAAATAATGATTGGCGTTCGAGTGTGCTTCGTGGATATGCCAGACAAGACATGACTATTACAAGTGAATCGGCAAAAGATATAATTGTAAAAATATATTTTGCCGACCCCGGAGTTACTCTAAGTGCCTTAGAGCTAACTTCCGCTCATGTTGATTCATTCACCGGATATATTATTAATCCTGATTTTGAGCTTGGCGGGGACGGAAAGTTAATAACAGAAGTAAACAAAGACACTTTAGTTAGAGGTACGCCTTATGGATGGAAACAGCAAGGAACTCTCAAAGGTAATTCCTGGGGAACTAATCAGGATGCTGTTAATTTCCATGGCATGAATGTTTGTTGGTATGCTTCTACTCCCATGCCGTATGAATTTAGATTATATCAGGACATAACCATGCTTCCTGCCGGAGAATACCTGCTTCGTTGTCAACTGGCGGTTCCCGAGGGTAAGTTGACTACTCAACGTCTTTTTGCCAATAAATACGTACAGTATTATGGGAAGGAGAGTGACTATGCCTCCAACCTTACTGCCGCAGAGATTAATACTTTTGCCGGATATGAGGTAGAGTCCGAAAGTGGTGGTGGACAAATGATTGCACTTAAAGAAATGGCCGTGAAGTTCATATTATTAGAAGGTGAGAGCCTTCGTATAGGTATATGTACGAGCAATAGAGCAGGTGATGGAACTTATAGAACAGATAATTCCGGATTCTTCAAGGTAGATAATTTCCGTTTAGAGCGCATCCGAGAACTTGATGACCAAGCTATACTGTCCATGTTGGGAGAACTGATACTGGAAGCGCAAAATCTCTATGATTCGACAACCGGAGGTACTGCAGGCGGACAATACCCACAGCAAGCACGCACAACACTACAAGTATCAATTCAAACGGCACAAACAATGCATCAGAATGCAAACGCTACCATGACGCAATTGGTAAAAGCTCGTGAGGATTTGAAAAAAGCCATTATTGCTTACAAAAAAACAATGATTAAGTTTTCATCATTTATAGTCAATGCAAGTTTTGAATATAAATCAGAAGGTGTATTAAATGATGGATCTACTGTGTATGGAACACCTTATGGCTGGCAAGATACAGAAAATATCTCCGGAACTTCCTTTGGAATTAATAGAGATGCAACCAATATGGATGGTAGCAACTCCTGTTGGTATCGTTCCGCTCCTTCTATGCCGGATCACTTTGAATTGTACCAGGAAATTACCGGGTTGCCTTCCGGAAAATACACAGTCCGTTGTAAAATGTCAGTACCGAATGGAAAAATAACAACTCAACGTCTTTTTGCAAACAATCAAGTGCGATATTATGGCTATACGACTGATTATGGAGCCAATATCGCAGAAGGAGAAGAGTATAGTTTTGCCGGTTTGGAAACTTCAAGTAATCACAGATTACAGGAAATGGAGGTAAATGTAGTAATTCAAGCAGGTGAAACTCTGAAATTAGGTGTTCGTACTTCCAATAAAAAAGCGGATGGAACTGCATCGACCGGTGATGAGGGTTGGTTTAAGGTAGATGATTTTCGTTTGGAATTAAAAGAATTATACGAAGAAGTGGGTTTAGAGTTAATAGAAGACGCTTCTTTAAAAGTGATAGGGGAGAGAGGCAGGTGCAGGATAATTTTTGAAGAACAAGTTGACTCTGCCTATGTTAGGATAATTTCTTTATCAGGTAAGGTATTATACTCCAATACAACAAAGGAACAAGAAGTCTGTGTTTCACTACCTACAGGACTTTATATCGTTGCTGCCTTTGCTAATGAAAAGTTGAAAACAGGTAAAGTTTTAGTAAATTGACAGAAAACTTTGAAGTTTTTTCCAAAGCTCAAGAACATCTAATAGTAAGATCTGTTGATATTACAAGAATATTTTCATCAATTTTTATTTATTTTTCAATAGCTAATTATGTATTATCTTAATCGGTTTTTTTCTATCATCCTGTTTTTATTTCTCATGTCGATAAATTTTGTTTGTGGGGCAACTCTGGACATTTATCCGCTTCCTCAGAATGCAAAGAAAAGCGAAGTGTTCAGTATTACAATAAATGATCAAGATGTAAATGTAATTGATTACATGGATTATCACTACATGCACATTGGCTTCGACGGAAATATAGACATTACGATTACTTCCAGTGAAAGTATTGATACTTTTAAAATTAGTCCTCTTTCATTGGGCATAGAGGCCACAGTAAACGATAACCGCTTATCATTTAATCTGTCGCAGGTAACATCGGACGACGAAACACCAAGATACCTTGTAGTACAAATAAACAACCTTGAGAAATTAGTTATTTTGGGTGATTTGCCCGAGGTGAATGCCCCGACAATTGCTACAGAAGGCATTTACAGGATTACGGCTGCACCGTATCTTGCTGATTCGACGGGAGTGGAGTTTGCACAAACAGCAATACAAGAAGCGATAAATGATGCTTCACAAGCAGGTGGAGGTATTGTTTATGTTCCCTACGGGTTATATACGATAAAAGAAAATTTGTCGGTGAAAAGCAATGTGGAGCTTTACTTAGCCCCCGGAGCTGTTCTCAAAGCAATTGATATAAGAAGTCAATACCAGCAAACTTCAACATTGCCGCCGGCTGTAATTGTTCACAACGCAAAGAATGCAAAAATTACAGGAAGGGGTGAAATAGACGGAAGTGGTTATAAACTTATGTCGCCCCCTGCCGGTTTTACCTCTCAATCGGTGCAACATCCCCGGCGAAGGGTTGTACAGCTTGATTATTCTTCGAAAGTGGAATTGAATGGAATCATTGTCAAAGATGGTTCAGGATGGACTATTGAATTGATGCGTTCGGACAGCCTGATTGTTCAAAACGTTAAAGTATTGAATCACAAGGATATTAAATATAAGATAGAGAACGATGGTATCAATTCTGTTTCATCATCCAATACCGTAGTAAATCAATGTTTTGTAATAACCATTGATGATGCATATTGTGTGAAAGCACGATATACTGATATGGATAATTGTGTTTTCAGCAACAATGTCAGTTATAATTGGAGCGGTGGAGTTAAAGCCGGTATGCAGAGTGTGGGCAATATGTCGAATATGTTGTTTCGCAATTGCGATGCGATTCACTGCAGAAGAGGGGTTTCCATTGATACGCGGGAAGGTACGAAACCGATTGCTAATGTAGAGTTTCGTGATATCAGGGTTGAAGAAACGGAAGCAACCATATCGGGTGGTGATTATGCAGTGGAATTTGAATCAAAGCTAGCTCCTATTTCAAATATAAAAATCGTTAGATTAAGTTGTCTTGATAACAATAAAATGAATTTTTACGGAAGTTACGATATCAGTAATATTGAATTCGAGGATTTACGGATCAAAGGTGAACTTATTACCAGTGGATCGCAACTGAATATAATGAAAAGAAATAATATCTCTTTAAGTTATTCATTTAAAACCAGCGAACCTGTTGAATCTAATGATCCTGAAGAAACGGTTTTTATTATTAATTCCAGTTTTGAATACCAGTCAGAAGGAGTTCTTAATGATGGTGCTACTTTTTACGGAACACCTTACGGATGGAGTGATACGGGAATAAATGGTACTTCATTCGGCATTAATAACGATGCTGCTGACAAAGACGGTAATAATGCGTGTTGGTATCAATCTTCACCCATGCCTGGTAATTTTGAATTGTACCAAAATATATCCGGATTATCGGCAGGCAAATATACCGTATATTGCAAAATGGCTGTTGATAATGGGAAATTAACAACTCAACGTCTTTTCGCCAACAATAATGTACAATATTACGGTTATGAATCTGACTACAGCAACGCAAACCTGAATACAGATGAGGAATATAGTTTTGCTTCCTGGCTACCTTCAACTGCGTCTCCTCTTAATTTACGAGAAATGAAAGTTGATGTGGTAATAGCTCAAGGAGAAACACTTAAACTTGGAGTTCGTACCAACAACAAAAAATCGGATGGAACTTTTGCAACAAATAATGCCGGATGGTTTAAGGTGGACCATTTTCGTTTGGAATTAAAAGAATTACATGAAGAAGCAGGCTTAGATGTGGTTGAAGAGGGTTTTTTAAAAGTAATAGGAGAAAAAGAAGGTGGATGTAGAATAATTCTCAAAGACCATGTCAATGCCATCCCTGTCAAGGTGACATCTTTATCAGGTCACACAGTATATTCCGGTAAAATTCAAGGACAAGAAACCTGGATTGCATTACCAACGGGATTTTATATCATTACATCCACTTTTGGTGGTCAAACAAAACAATTTAAATTTATTTCGAAGTAGAAATTTTCGAAGCAGAATTGTTGTTTGTTTGTTTATAGCTCCTCATAATCAGCCATATACCCCAAATAATAAAAGGAATACTAAGTAGTTGCCCCATGTTAAGAAGCATGCCTTCTTCGAAACTTTCCTGGTTGTTTTTGATGAATTCAACTATAAAACGAGAAAGGAAGATACCTATAAGGAATACACCGAATATCAAACCAGTACGTTTGTAGGCTTCGCGCTTCCAATAGAGCCAATAGGTGATGCCAAAGGTAATCAGACAATAAATGGCTTCATAAATTTGGGTGGGATGCATGGGCGTTACTTGATTGTCGCGTACAAAGATAAATCCCCAGGGTAGGGTAGTGGGGCCTCCATAAATTTCCGAGTTCATCAAGTTACCTAAACGAATCATAGCGCCGCAGACTGCCACGCCAATGACCAATCTGTCAAATACCCAAATCATGCCCTTTTTCGAGAATTTTTTATCAAATAAATAAGTTGATATAACGATGCCTATCGCACCGCCATGGCTGGCTAATCCTCCTTGCCAAATAAATAAAATCTCTTGTGGACGCGCTAAATAGTAAGTCGGGTTGTAGAACAGACAATGACCGAGTCGTGCACCTAAAATAGCTCCCAAAACCGTGTATATAAATAATTTATCTGTCCATTTGTCGGGTAATTCTTCATGTTTGAATATTTTTTGGGTAATGACTAAGGTAAACCAAATGCCTAATGCCCAAAGTAAACCGTACCATCTGACATGAATACTGCCTAAACTAAATAGTACCGGATCAACGTCCCAGGTGATGTAATTTAACATATCGTTTTGTTTTCTTGTGTGTTTCTATGTCTTGTTGTATTTATTTACCGTGACAATGTTTGTATTTTTTACCGCTTCCGCAGAAACAGGGTTCATTACGTCCGGGTTTTTTCTCTGCTTGAATAGGCTCAGTCCTTTGATTTTCGCGTGTGTCTTGTTTAGTAGGATCCTGACTAGAGCTGTATTCGTCTTTTTGGGTTTTGTAGCGACTTAAATCCAACCGTTGAGCAAGACGTGCTTCCCTGACTTGTTCAGGTTCACGCATAGGAATTTGTCCGCGCATGAGTATAGATACTACCTTTCTGTTCATTGATTCAATCATTTCTTTGAACAAACCGAAAGATTCCAATTTATAAATCAAAAGCGGATCCTTTTGTTCGTACGAAGCTGTTTGCACTGAATTACGCAATTCATCCAATTGACGTAAATGTTCTTTCCATTCATCATCAATGACATGCAATAAAATTTGTTTTTCGAACGAGCGTATAATTTCTTTGGCTTTCGTGGAATATGCAGTTTCCAAATGAGCAGAGATATTATATATACGCTTCCCATCGGTTACGGGTACCAATATGTTTTCATATTGTTGCCCCTGTTTTTCATATACTTGTTTGATAACAGGATACGCAATATCAGCCAACTTATCCATTTTCCGGTTAAAGGAGGTCAATGCTTCTTCTGCGACCTGTTCGGAGATATCGTTGATCCTTCCGGAAATAAATTGTTCCTCTTCAAGAGGGGCATTAATGGCAAAATTTCTGAGTAATTCTTCTTCGAAATAGGCATAATCCTGAATGTCTTTTGTATTTTCAACGATGTTGTCAGAGAGGTCATAAATCATGTTTGTAATTTCAACCCCGATTCTTTCACCCATCAAAGCATGTCGGCGTTTTGAATAAACTACTTCCCTTTGAGAATTCATCACATCATCATATTCCAATAGTCGTTTGCGAATCCCAAAGTTATTCTCTTCTACTTTTTTCTGGGCACGTTCAATGGATTTTGAAATCATGGAATGCTCAATCATTTCACCTTCTTTGAAACCTAATCTGTCCATCACCGAAGCTATGCGTTCAGAACCGAACAAACGCATCAAATCATCTTCTAAAGAAATAAAAAATACTGAAGAGCCAGGGTCTCCCTGACGACCGGCACGCCCTCTAAGCTGACGGTCAACGCGACGGCTTTCATGACGTTCAGTGCCGACAATAGCCAGTCCACCTGCTTTTTTCACTTCCGGACTTAGTTTGATGTCCGTACCACGACCGGCCATATTGGTTGCGATAGTTACAGTACCGCTTTGTCCGGCTTCTGCAACAATATCGGCTTCCCGCTGGTGTAATTTAGCGTTCAATACATTGTGTTTGATTCTTCTGGCCGTTAACATCCTACTTAATAACTCGGAAATTTCCACAGAAGTTGTACCTACCAACACCGGGCGTCCGGCTTTGATAAGACTATCAATTTCTTCAATAACGGCATTGTATTTCTCACGTTTTGTCCTATACACGCGATCTTCCATGTCGTCCCTTGCTATGGGTTTGTTGGTAGGAATAACCACCACATCCAATTTATAAATGTCCCAGAACTCGCCAGCTTCAGTTTCAGCAGTTCCCGTCATACCGGCCAATTTGCTGTACATCCTGAAATAATTCTGCAGGGTGATGGTAGCAAAAGTTTGTGTAGCTGCTTCCACCTTTACATTTTCTTTGGCTTCAATTGCCTGATGCAGACCATCCGAATAACGACGTCCTTCCATGATACGCCCGGTTTGCTCATCCACAATTTTCACCTTGTTGTCCAATACCACGTATTCAACGTCTTTTTCAAATAGCGTATAAGCCTTTAATAATTGATTGATAGTATGTACACGTTCCGATTTGATGGCATAATTTTGATGAATTTCATCTTTAGCAGCCTGTCTTTCAGTAGGAGAAAGGGTAGTGTTCTTTTCTAATTCGGCAATTTCACTGCCCACGTCCGGCAATACAAAAAAATTCGGATCTTCCGAGTTTCCGGTTATTAAATCTATCCCTTTGTCTGTCAGATTAATTCCTTTGTTCTTTTCATCTATTACAAAGTACAAAGGGTCAGTAGCAATGTGCATGTTTCTGTTTTGCTGTTCCATATAGAACTCCTCAGTCTTCAAGAGTTGAGCTTTAATGCCCGGTTCGCTTAAAAACTTGATCAGCGGATTATTTTTAGGTAACCCTTTAAAAGAACGAAACAACGCCAATGCACCTTCTTCCCGTTTTTTCTCATCTTCAGATTTCATCAACTCCTTCGCTTCAGCCAGATATTTGGTTGCCAGCGTTTTTTGAGCAGCAACTAATTTTTCCACCTTTGGACGCAAATCGTCAAAAAGCTGATCATCACCGCGAGGTACGGGACCTGAAATAATTAGAGGAGTACGTGCATCATCCACCAAAACCGAGTCAACTTCATCCACAATGGCATAATTATGTTTTCTTTGTACCAAATCTTCCGGATGTATGGCCATATTATCCCGGAGGTAGTCGAAACCGAATTCATTATTGGTGCCGAATGTAATATCAGCAAGATAAGCTTGACGACGCTCCTCGGAATTAGGTCTGTGCTTATCAATGCAGTCTACGGACAAACCATGGAACATGTACAAAGGACCCATCCATTCAGAGTCACGTTTAGAAAGATAGTCGTTAACAGTCACCACATGCACGCCACGTCCGGTTAAAGCATTCAGGAAGACGGGTAGGGTAGCCACCAATGTTTTTCCTTCACCGGTAGCCATTTCTGCAATTTTTCCTTTATGCAAAACCGTACCACCAAAAAGCTGTACATCGTAATGTACCATATCCCATTTGATCATGTTTCCACCGGCAGACCACTCGTTTTTGTAGATGGCAGTGTCGCCTTCTATGGATACAAAGTCGTGTTTTACAGCCAATTCTCGGTCAAACTGAGTTGCTTTTACCCTAATCTCTTTATTTTCAGTGAATCTACGAGCCGTATCTTTAATAACAGCGAATGCATCCGGCAGGATATTTTCCAAAATTTTCTCGTTTTTGGAAATTACTTCTTTCTCTAATTTATCAATCTCATTATAAATTTTTTCAAGTTGATGAATTTCCGTTTCTTCCACTGATGCCTTCAATTCTTCAATGCGAGAGACGTCTGCAGCAGTATAATCCCTAACTTTCTGTTTCAGATTTTCAGCAAAAGCTCTTAATTCATCGTTGGATAATTGAACGACTGTTTCGTATGCTTTTTTGGTTTTGACTACATAAGGTTCAATTTCCTTCAAGTCACGCTGCGCCTTGTTACCAAAGATTTTTTTGATAGTATCGTTGAATGTCATTTTTTTATTGTTTTTCAGTTTTTATTTCGAAGCACAAAGGTAATATTTTTTGAACGTTTTATGCTTATAAATTTTGTTTTTATTCTTGATTGAAAGTATGACCTTGCCCGATAAACTGAAAAAGTGGTCGCGATCTTAAACTTTTTATTTAAGCAAAAAAACGAAATAGGGTATGGGAAATCATTCATTTTTAATTACTTGAGTAGTAATTATTTGTCATTTTTCTGTTATTTTTTCAAACAAAAACATACTAAAATATTGCTTTTATATAAACTTTTTTTACCTTTGTCTTTTTAGTTATATAAATGAAGTCGTTTCATTTGTCATGTATGACTTAAAATAATGTTCATGTTCTCTAAAAAAACACCTAAAAAAATGAATGGAGATAGTTCTAAGAAAGAAAACTACAGGAATGATGATTCACCAATTCTAATTCCTAAGATCAGTTTTGTTGAAGGTTATATCAAATCTCACAAGGCAATTCGCATTGAGTGTAATTTCAATGGTACAATTTTTACCAATAATCGTGTGATTGTTGATAGTTCGTCTCAAATAACGGGTGATATCATTTGCTCGGAATTGCTTTTGGAAGGAACTGTTGTTGGTAACATTTTTTGTGTAGGGCGTGTGTCCATGAATAAAGGTGCTCGCGTTATAGGTAAAATCTATACTGCAACATTTACAAATGAGCAAGATACTAACTTGCAATGTGTAATTCAGATTCCCAAACCTGAATCTATTTCTGCAGCTAAAGGAATTCTTGAAAATTTGAATATGGATACCGGTTTGTCTGTTGATCCGATTCTGACTCAAATTCGTGATTTGTTTTACGAAAGTGCTTATGCACGTAAAAACAATCCGGACAAAGAAATTATTAATAAATTTACCGAACAACAAGAAATTGTCGAAGTTCCTAAAAAACCATCAGTCAAAAAAGATGAACCACAGGCTGCTACTGTCGCTGTTGATGTTCAGAAGTAATTATTAAAAAATTTACGCTCAAACAGCTAAATCGTCCGGAATTGCAACTTTGTTGCTCAAACAAGGACGATTTTTTTTGTCTCATATTTTTTTTACTGATTGATATTTTTAATACAATCCTCATACACAGAAACTTAAATTAAAAAAGTAGCGATGAAAAACCATATTGCTGCAAATATAAAACAAACATTTGAATTTTCCTATAATTTATATTATGTCAAATAGGATGTTGATAAAAAATAGAAGGCATTCAGGTTTATGCCCTCTCTCAATCTGCTCTTGGGGCTGTCTCAAAAGCAAATATTCAACTAAAACCCGCAAGGTGTCTTAGAAGTGTTCAAATGCAAGGCGCTGAGATTGAGGGCAAAGGAGCATACTTGAGGTATGTGACTGAGCCCGAATATCGAAAGCAACGCAGCAATTGGGCACTTATGAGACACCGCCATTAGCTTTTTGTTTCGATCAGTTTGATCGACAATTCCTCCAATTGCATTTCGTCTATGGCAGACGGCGCATTGATCATCACATCACGTCCGGCATTATTTTTAGGAAAAGCTATACAATCGCGAATTGAATCTAATTCAGCAAATAAAGAAACTAATCTGTCTAAGCCGAAAGCAATACCTCCATGCGGAGGTGCTCCATATTGAAATGCTTTCATCAGAAAACCAAATTGCTTTTCTGCCTGTTCTTTGGTAAAACCAAGTAACTCAAACATTTTATTCTGCAAATTACTGTCGTGAATTCTGATGGATCCCCCACCCAACTCCACACCGTTGATAACTAAATCGTATGCATTGGCTCTAACGTCACCTGTAGACTTGTCTAACATTGGAATATCTTCCTTTTTCGGTGATGTAAACGGGTGATGCATGGCATAATAACGTTGGGTTTCTTCATCCCACTCAAAGAGAGGAAAATCAGTGACCCACAACGGTTTATAATCATTTGTTTTGCGAAGACCCAATCTTGATCCCATCAGGAGTCTTAGTTCGCTCAAAGCTTTTTGAGTGTCTCCCTTATCCCCTGCTAATATGAGGATTAGATCACCGGCTTGTGCATTAAATAGCTTAGTTATTCGTCTTAAATCGTCTTGAGAATAAAACTTATCAACAGAAGATTTGAAAGAACCATCATCCTCGCAGCGGATATAAACCAATCCTTTGGCACCTATTTGCGGACGTTTTACAAAATCTGTCAATTCATCAATTTGCTTGCGTGTATAAGACGCACAAGCTTTGGCACAGATACCTCCGACATATTCGGAACTATCAAACACCACAAAATCATTTCCTGATACAGCTTCTTTCAGTTCCACAAACTTCATATCAAAACGAATATCCGGTTTATCCGAACCATAATATTTCATGGCATCTGCATAGGTCATTTTTGGAAAATCATATTGAATATCAATATTTTTGATAGTTTTAAACAAATGTTTTGTCAAACCTTCAAACATTTGCAATATGTCTTCTTGTTCTACAAATGACATTTCACAGTCAATCTGTGTAAATTCAGGTTGCCTGTCGGCGCGCAAATCCTCATCCCTGAAGCATTTGGCAATTTGAAAATATCGGTCAAATCCGGAAACCATCAACAGTTGCTTGAATAACTGCGGCGATTGAGGTAAGGCATAAAACTGTCCGGGATTCATGCGTGAAGGAACGACAAAATCTCTGGCTCCTTCGGGTGTAGATCCAATCAATATCGGAGTTTCTACTTCTAAAAATTGCTGTTTATTCAAATAACTGCGTGTCTCAAAAGTAATTTTATGACGTAAGACAAGATTATTTTTGACATTGGGCCTTCTTAAATCCAAATAACGGTATTTCATGCGCAGATCATCTCCCCCATCCGTATTTTCTTCTATGGTAAAAGGAGGCGTAACTGACTCATTCAGAATCACTAAATCATCAACTAAAATTTCAATATCTCCGGTTGGAATGTGTTTGTTTTTATTACTTCTTTCCGATACGGTACCAGTAACTTGCACTACAAACTCACGTCCCAATTCATTGGCTTGATCGCATAATTCAGCATGAATATCCTGATTAAAAACCAATTGTGTAATGCCGTAACGATCACGTAAGTCAATGAAAGTCATTCCTCCCATCCTTCTGATTTTTTGAACCCAACCTGCTAAGGTCACTTTTTTCCCTGCGTCTTGCAAGCGTAATTCGCCGCAATGATTTGTCCTGTACATACTTTTAATAAAATAGAAATTGTCACAAAAGTAGTGATTTTTTATGATTCGGATTATTTTTTCTGTCCTTTTAAGGGAAGATAAATGATTTTCTTCGTCTTAAAAAACTCTTCTTCAAAGAAGTCGCTGATTTCAATAACGTTGACTATATTTTTGAAAGACTGTGTTTCATCTTGAACATCACCGCCTTTCAGGGTTATCAATCCGTTAGGCAATGCATTTTTCTGTTCATACGCAATGTTTTTTCTTACCAATCTTTCCAATTCAGGAAGCGACATCACAGCACGACTAACCACAAAGTCAAACTTTGCCTTTTCTTCCTGTACGCATTTTTGTTGTAATGCTGTATTCTTCAGCCCAATAGCATTTGCAACCTCCTGCCCTACCCTGATTTTTTTGGCGATAGAGTCAATCAATAAAAAGTCACATTCGGGAAAAAGTATGGCTAAAGGAACACCCGGGAATCCACCGCCCGTACCCACATCCAACAATTTTGAACCCGACTTGAAATTGATGAACCGGGCAATAGCCAAAGAATGCAAAACATGGTGCAGGTACAGATTTTCTATATCCTTGCGTGAAATTACGTTGATTTTAGCATTCCAATCCGTATACAGATCATACAAAGCCTCGAATTGCTGCTTTTGTTGCTGAGTTAAATCAGGAAAATACTTGAGTATTACGTTCATAGATTGTCTGATGAAATTGGGATGCAAATCTACATGATAATTTTCATTTTTCATACGATCATAATTTATTTTAAGTTCTCAAACAAACAGTTCAGGAATAGATAATTATTTGTTTCATAACATTTTATCTAAAAATTCAATGAAATAAACAGAAAGGCTTTACTGATTATTCACGGAATTTACTTTTAAAGAAATCATCCATAAACTTACTTGTATATCTAAAAAAATACCTTATCTTTGCAGCCGTTTTGAAACAAATACGGGGTGTAGCGCAGTCCGGTTAGCGCACCTGCTTTGGGAGCAGGGGGTCGCGAGTTCGAATCCCGCCACCCCGACAAAACTTGCAAGAAGATGATTTTAAGGCTGTTATAGTTGTTATTCAGTACATTAAAATCATCTTTTTTTGTGTGTATAAAAAGAAATTTACAATCAAAAAAACTATAATCGTATGAAAGCTTATGTTTTTCCCGGTCAGGGAGCTCAATTTGTTGGGATGGGTAAAGATTTGTATGAACAATCCGAGATTGCCCGTACGTATTTTGAAAAAGCAAATGAGATCCTTGGTTTTAGAATAACTGATTTGATGTTTGATGGAACCCCTGAAGACTTAAAACAAACCAAGGTAACCCAACCTGCTGTTTTTTTACATTCGGTGATTTCTGCACTGGTATTGGGAAAAGATTTTAAACCTGATATGGTCGCCGGACATTCTTTAGGCGAATTCTCCGCTTTGGTGGCAGCCAAAGCCTTATCATTTGAAGATGGATTGAAATTGGTTTATAAACGTGCTTTAGCCATGCAGAAAGCCTGTGAGATGGAAGAATCCACCATGGCCGCTGTGCTCGGATTGAGCGACGAGGATGTGGAAGAAGTTTGCGATTCCATCACCACTGAAGTGGTGGTGCCGGCAAATTACAATTGTCCGGGACAATTGGTGATTTCAGGTTCTGTAGCAGGTATAGACATGGCTTGTGAAGCACTGAAAGAAAAAGGAGCCAAACGTGCCTTAAAATTACCGGTAGGCGGTGCTTTTCACTCTCCTTTGATGCAGCCGGCGGGCGAAGAACTGCAAACAGCTATCAGTAATACTTTAATTGTTGCACCCGTATGTCCTGTATATCAAAATGTTAATGCTTATCCTCAAACCGACCCTGAGGCAATTAAGCAAAATTTAATTGCTCAGTTGACGGCTCCTGTCAGATGGACTCAAACCGTTATGAATATGATAACCGATGGCGCTGACGAATTTTTGGAAATGGGTCCCGGCGATGTACTGAAAGGATTGATCAAGAAAATTAATCCGGAAGTTACGGTCGGATAAAAAACTTTCATGGCAGGTATTTATATACATATACCTTTTTGTACCCAAAGATGTTCCTACTGCGACTTTTATAGAGAAATCAGTTCGGACAATAAGAAAATAGATGCCTTTGTACAGGTATTGATCCATGAAATTAAATTGCGAAAGGATGAATTGAACGGAGAATCAATTCAGACGATTTACTTTGGAGGAGGAACCGCCAGTGTACTCAATTCTAATCAGTTTCGCTTAATTTTTGATATTTTGCACCAATATTTTACGATTTGCAGCGATGCTGAAATCACCTTAGAAGCAAATCCTGATGATCTGACCAATGCATATCTTGACTCCCTCTCTCCCCTTCCAATCAATCGTTTAAGCATAGGCATCCAAACTTTTAATGATAAACATTTAAGAGAGTTAAATCGCCGGCATAATGCTGCCCAAGCGTATGATGCTGTTGTTAATGCCAGAAAATACGGATTTAAAAATATCAGCATTGATTTGATTTATGCTCTGCCCGGACAAAATATAAATGACTGGGAGCAACAGTTGGATGCTGCTCTTCAGTTACAGGTAGAACATATTTCAGCTTATGGCCTGACTTACGAAGAAGGAACTGCTTTGTGGCATCATAGGAATGAAGGAAGAGTACGGGAAACAGACGACGAAACATCAATTATCATGTTTAATCGTCTCAGGGCAAAAATGAAAGAAAATGGTTATGAGGCTTATGAAATATCCAATTATGCAAAGCCGGGCTTCAGATCAACGCACAATAGCGCCTACTGGAAGTTTATTCCTTATTTAGGTTTCGGACCATCTGCTCATTCTTTCGATGGAAAATCCAGACAGTGGAATGTGTCTTCAGTACAACAATACATAAAGCAAATCCGGAATCATCAGTCCTTTTTTGAAAAAGAAATACTGAGCGAGCAGGATTTTTATAATGACTATATAATGATAGCTTTGCGGACTTCAGAGGGTATAGACACCAACTATCTACACGAACGTTTTGGTCAGGAGTTGCTGGATTACTGCATGCAGAATGCCGCTTCCCATCTTGCAACCAAGGATTTGATTATGAGTGGTCATTGTTTGAGTTTATCAAATACAGGCATACACATAGCAAATATCATCATTATGAACTTAATGAAGGTATAAAACGAACATAAACTGATATAATAAATTATAATCCTAGGATTCGTAAGAAATAAAATTGTAAATTTGCCCGTTAATCATTTTAAACATGGCTGATAAAACCAATAACAAAAATTTTAAGAAGTCGTTTAATCGGTGGTTTTGGGCAATATTCATTGCCGGTTTACTATCCATCGCCGGTATTTTCTTTTTTATCAATATTGGCTGGCTGGGTTATTTACCGGCTATAGACCAATTACAAAATCCTATTAACAAATACGCTACAGAACTATATTCTGCTGATTTAAAATTAATCGGAAGCTTTTCCGAAAGTGAAGATAATCGCATTAAAACCGAATACAGCCAGATTTCAAAACATGTTATTGATGCACTTATTTCCACTGAAGATGAAAGGTTCTACGACCATTCTGGCATTGACGGAAAGGCATTGGCAAGGGTATTTGTCAAACGTGGGTTGTTTAGACAAAAGAGTTCAGGAGGTGGAAGCACCATAACCCAGCAACTCTCCAAATTATTATATTCTCCAAAAGCTAATAACATATTCCAAAGAGCCTTGCAAAAACCGATTGAATGGGTTATTGCCGTGCAATTGGAAAAAATTTACACCAAAGAGGAAATCATTACTCTGTATCTCAATCAATTTGATTTTCTATACAATGCTGTCGGCATCAAATCAGCAGCCCATGTTTATTTCAATATTACGCCGGCGGAATTAAATATAGAAGAAGCAGCTACCTTGATCGGTATGTGTAAGAATCCTTCTTTATACAATCCAAGAAGATTTCCTGACCGTGCCCTTCAAAGGAGAAATGTGGTGTTGGATCAGATGCGGAAATCGGGTTACCTCTCTGTTGAAGAAAGGGACTCAATCAGCCAGTTACCCTTGGTTTTAGATTTTCAGCGAATTGATCACAGACAAGGATTAGCACCTTATTTTAGGCAGTACTTGCGGGTTATCATGACTGCCAAAAAGCCCGTCAAAAGCAATTATGCCAGTTGGCAGGACGAAATATTCAAAGAAGATATGTGGCAATGGGAAAATAATCCGTTGTATGGCTTCTGTAATAAAAATTTCAAATCCGATGGTTCTCCTTATAACCTTTATACAGATGGTTTGAAAATCTATACCACCATTGATTCTCGCATGCAACAATATGCAGAAGAGGCTGTAAATGAACATATTCCCCAATTACAACAAACATTCTTTCAGGAAAAAAAGGGAAGGTCCTATGCTCCTTTTTCTAAACACGTGACCAAGGAAGAAATCAATGCATCCTTAACCAGGTCCATACGTGACTCTGAAAGGTACAGACGACTGAAACAAAGTGGTGCAAGCACAGAAGAAATCAATAGCATTTTCGATACTAAAACCGAAATGCAGGTCTTCTCTTACAATGGAATGATAGATACCATCATGTCGCCAAGGGATTCCGTGCGCTATATCAAGCACTTTTTAAGATGCGGATTTGTTTCCATAGACTCCAAAACGGGACATGTAAAAGCCTATGTAGGTGGTCCTAATTTTTCTCATTTTCAGTATGATATGGTTACCTTGGGAAAACGTCAGGTTGGCTCTACCATCAAGCCTTTTCTATATACTTTAGCCATGGATGAAGGCATGTGGCCCTGTGACAAAACCATGAATGTACCTATCACTTTGAAAGATGGCAACGGCGAGGATTGGTCACCGACCAACACAAGTTCGGCAAGAGTAGGCGAAGAAGTAACCCTGAAGTGGGGACTTGCCAATTCCAACAACTGGATATCAGCTTATTTGATGAGTTTGTTCACACCGGAATCTTTAGTGAAATTGATGCAATCTTTTGGAATCAGAAGTCATTTAGATCCTGTTATTTCACTTTGTCTCGGTCCCGCGGATATTTCACTGATAGAGATGGTAGATGCTTATACCGCTTTTCAAAATAAGGGAATTCGGGTTGACCCACTGTATGTAACTCGTATTGAAGACAGTCATGGTAATATCATAGGAACATTTACACCCAATATGTATGAAATTTTTAGTGAATCCACCGCTTATAAAATGATTTATATGCTTAGGGCAGTGATGGATGAAGGCACAGGCGTCAGGGTTCGTTACCGGTATAAATTAAACATGCCTATGGGTGGCAAAACAGGAACGACGCAAAATAATTCTGACGGTTGGTTTATGGGTTTTACACCTTCATTGGCTTCAGGTGTTTGGGTTGGTGGCGAGGACAGGGCCATTCATTTCGACAATCTTGCTGAAGGACAAGGAGCCAATATGGCATTGCCGATATGGGCTTTGTACATGCAAAAAGTACTGGCAGATACCACATTAGGTTATACTCCGGATGAGCAATTTGACGTACCGGCTTCATTCAATGCCAACGCCGGATGTGAAGAAAACGTTTTTGACTGGTAGATAACGCATATAACATTTATATCTATTGAAACATAAATTCATCATATCATTGGTATTTCTGTTTCATGTGGGATTTGTTTCCGCCCAATGGAATACGGAACGCATTCTGACTATCGGTCGAAATGCGTTGTATTTTGAAGATTATGTGCTTTCCATCCAATATTTCAATCAGGTCATCAAAATCAAACCTTATCTTGCTGAACCCTACATGTATCGCTGTATTGCCAAAATTCAATTAGGTGATTATGAAGGAGCCGAATTGGACGGCAATGAAGCCATTGATAGAAATCCATTTCTACCTCAGGCTTTTTATGCACGTGGGTTCACCCGAATGAAATTAGAAAAATACGAAGATGCTATACAAGATTTCACCAAAGCTTTAGAGTTTAGTCCCAATAATCAACACCTACTACTCAGCAGGATGTATGCCTATGAAAAGTTGGAAAACTATGAAGCTGCTATGCATGATGTTGATACATTCATGAAAATGAATCCCCGCAATACGCTGTTATGGTACGATAAAGGACGACTTTACTTATCTACTCAGGATACCATTGCCGCTGAAAATGCTTTTAATCAACTGATACAAGCTGATAGCAGCTCTTTTGTAGGATGGAGTGCCAGGGGATTGCTTAAATTACAGCGAAAAGATTACACCGGTGCTTACGCAGACTATTCCAAGGCAATCAAATTAAAATCTGACTTTTATGGAGATTACATCAACAGAGGGATTATCAACGTAGAGCAAAACAGGTATATGGAAGCATTGGCAGATTATGACCGGGCTATACAATTATATCCCAACAGTTTGTCAGCTTATCTCAACCGCGCCATTCTTCGTTCCAATTTGGGAGACAACAACAATGCGCTAGGAGATTTTAAAATAGTGCTGGGTATGGATTCTACCATCATGGAAGCTCGTTACAGCAAGGCTTTATTAGAAATGAAATTAAATAATTATCAGGAAGCTATTGCTGATTACCAAATCATCATCAATAAACATCCTTATTTTTTACCGGCTTATTGGGGCGTTGCAGAGGCATACGGAGCATTAAACAATATGCGAGAAGCTCATCAATACAGACAGAAAGCTCATGATTTAGAGACTAACAAAGACAATATTCGAGATAAAATTCAACAAGACTTAGATGCAAAAAATCAAATTGCAGCTGATATTCCTGAAAGTAAAACGGGAAGAAGGACTGAAATATTCAACCGGTATGCTGCACAGAACGTTGAGGACAATCAAACTGAGTCCAGGTATGCAAATGAAAAAAGGGGGGCTGTTCAAAACAAATTTGTTGATGTAATCAATGAGAAAAACTTTGTGCTGACTTATTATGCTAAGACCGATCAGTTGCGACAAACCAATCTTTATCATCCTCAAGTAGAAGCATATAACAGAAAACAACTGTTGGGAGCTGATATAAAAATAACCTGTCAGGAGATTGCACTTACAAACGAGCTGATTGACAAGCATTTTCACACTATTAATACAATCAATTCTCAAATAGATGACAATACGGTAGATGCCGATATTTATTTTTACAGAGCCTTAGAATTTGCCCTGGTACAAGATTTTGAGAGTGCTCTTGAAGATCTGAACAAAGCCATTTGGCTCCGCTCTGATTTCGCATTGGCTTATTTTACCCGTGCCAATATTCGCTACAAATTCATTGATTACATGAGAAACTCCTTTTTAGAAACCGGTACAGGTACTTTGGAACTGAAAGAAAAACAAGCAATTTTTGAAAAGGAGAAGAAATATGATATAGAGATGGTGATGAGGGACTTAGATAAAGTCAACGAGCTGATGCCGGATTTTGCTTTCAGCCATTATAACAAAGCCAATATACTTTGCACCCAACAGGATTTTAAAACTGCCATCGTACATTATTCAAAAGCCATTGAAATTGATCAGGATTTTGCAGAATCCTATTTTAACAGAGGTTTAACCTATCTCTTTATCGAAGAAGATGCTCTTGGTTTATCAGATTTAAGCAAAGCCGGCGAATTGGGGATTTATCAAGCTTATAATTTGATTCAAAGGTTTAAACAGTGATTGGTGGTTAGTGGTTGGTGATTGGTGGTTTTGAAGTATTTTATCTTATATTATTGTGCTGTTGCTCAAATTCCAGTAATTTTTCTTTTCGCCACAAGCCACCACCATAACCGGTTAGTTTTCCATTTGCTCCAATCACCCGGTGACAAGGCAGGATGATGGATATTTTATTTTTAGCATTGGCATTAGCTACTGCTCTCACTGCTTTAGGCTTGCCAATACGTTTGGCTTGCTCACCATAGCTGATGGTGGTGCCGTATGGAATTTGCATCAAGCTCTTCCACACTTTCTTCTGAAAATCAGTACCTACCAAGTCTAAGGGTATGTCAAACTCTTTACGTTCCCCTTTGAAGTATTCTTTTAATTGCTGTCTTAACGTATCAAAATAAGGATTTTCGCCCTTTACAAGCGTAGCCTTACATGCTTTGCTAATTTGAGTGATTTGCAATTCCAGATGTTCGTAATCTGCAAATTCAAACATGCAAATGCCTTTTTTACTTGCACAGGCAATCATCAAACCTAAATCCGTATCAACATAGGTTATGTTGAGGATGGTTTTATCCTGATTTTTGGGGTGCATAATCTTTCATTTCAGGGATAGCGCCACCGGCTACAGCCCATATATACAGACTTGCGATGGATGCATAAGGCGTGTAGCGTTTCCAATATTTATTAAATTTCTCCCGATCAATTTGTCTATGATGATAAATCATGCGTAAACCGCGCTGAATTGCCAGGTCTCCATAGCTCAGAATATTCCGGCGTTGCATGGAAAATATCATCAACATTTCAGCCGTCCACACTCCCACCCCTTTCAACTCAGTTAATTTTGCGCAAACTTCCTCGTCAGATAAATCATGTAGGGAGTTAATATCAAATTCTTTATGGACAATTTTTTGGGCAGCAGATTGTATGTATTCTGCTTTTCTGAAAGTCATCCCAAAAGCTTGTATTTCTTCCAGTGAAAGTTGACTGATCGTTTCAGGCGTGATTGTCCCTAAACCCTCTTGCATACGCTTCCATACAGTCTGATGTACTTTAGAGGAAATCTGCTGTCCTGTAATTGAGTGAACCAAAGCAGCAAATAAATCCGGGTTTACTTCCCTCTTTATCATGCCGATTTGATCAATTACGGCAGCAAGTTGTTCGTCCTTTTTCTTAAGGTATTCTATTTCCTTTTCACCGTATTGAAAATACATGAATATACATTTACTCCAAAAAGAAAACAATTGTGCTCACAACCCGGGCTTTTTGGATATACGGCTCTTGCGGTATGCTACCGCCTTCCTCATCGTAGTAATACCTTCCCATAATGGAAATTTGTCCTTGTGAAGCTGTTTTGATTTTTCCCAATTTGGCGTGAGAGTCCTGGGCAAATTGTTCACCTGCAATACGGGCATTTTTGGTGCTTTCAGCAATTAACTGGGGCTTGATGGAGTTTAGTTCCGGAAAAGTGTAATTAACGTACAAATCCGATGTCAAATCTTTACTGATCAGGCCCAATCTGATTTGAGAAGCTTCATCTTCAGCATTTTCCACACCCTTGGTTTGAATTTTTAAACTTTGATGAACCGTATATCTGTCGATTTTTACTTCTACATCTTGACCATTTCTCCACCTCGTTTCATAGTATCTTTGTCGGTCAGTTACCTCGGGATTGTTGATTTTAACGTCAGCATCCTCGTATCCTTTGCTTTTCAGATAAGCCACGATTGCTTTCTTTTTATTTTCCGTTTGTCTGATTAAATCCTGTAAGTAATCACTAGAAAATGAAAAACTCAAATTCATGGTGGCAGATTCAGCCTTCATTTCCATTTCAGCCAAACCTTTTACGGTAACAACCCTGTCTTTATCGCTAAAAGTTTTTAATCCCTTAAAGATAAAAAAACCCAATAGGGAAAGTCCTATTACCAAAGACAAACCAATAATAAATGTCTTAATTTCCTTATTGTTATTCATGTTGATGATTTGAATGTAATTGTTAGTAATTTGATTATCAAATAGAGAGTTTGTTGTAAAACGATCGTAAAGGTAATGATATTTTAGGAATTATGTATTCATTATCGAATGTTGATGGTCATACATAAAAAGGGGAGTACCTCATAAACTGTGTAAGTAGTAAAAATGAAGGGTTCAATTTTAGAGTTGGATCCTTTCTGCAAATATAGTCGAAAGCTTGTTCTTATTGTATTCCTAACATCAGGTCAGGAGAAATTTCCAAAATTCGACAGATTTTTCCTGCAATTTTTAGCGTTGGCGTACTTCTTCCTGTAATATAATCACTGACTCTCGACGTAGATATATTTAATTCTTCGGCAAGTTGTTTTTGTGTCATATTGCGTTCAGCAATGGCATATTTTATCAACTCAGCAGGTTCAATCGGCTTTACAGGATAATATGTTTCTTCATAATCCGCCACCAAATCCGAAATCATATCTAATTCGATATAATACTTATCATCAGTTGGCGTATCATTATTTACCACTTTCAGCAGTTCTTCAATTCTGTCACAAGCGACTTTGTATTGTTTTTCGTTTTTAATTGCCATAATTAAATACTTTTAATGTCGGTTATTTTATCATATTCGGCATGAGAACCGATAAATCGGATATACACTTTCTTTGATGCAAAAATTACAATGGCTACCAGCCTGTACCTGTTGCCCTTTATATTAAAAACAAATCTGTCATTACCAACATAATCTGTACTGTTAAATGTGTTTCTAATATCACCAAAACTTGTCCACTCTGCATTTTTCGTTTTTGAATACCAATCTCGCAACGGTATTTCTGCATCAGGATACTTTATGCAGAATTTTTTAATAGCAGCAAATGTAACAATTCTCATACTTTATTCTTTCCACAAAAGTACAAACATTATCCTGTATTTCAAAATTAAAATCACAAAGAATTTTGAATTTTACGTTTTTAGTTTGATTTTAGTGAGTTTAGATGATTATTGGGATACAAACCAATTAGAGTTGTTCTTAGCAAAAGAGCCTGACGTTGAATACGAAAGAACTTTAAAGTTTTAATCAAAAAACAATTCTATCTATTCCTCCATCACTCCATAAAACCTTTCCGGCAAGAAAACATTCCCATATTCCTCGCTTAAAGCTGCTTTAAACAAAGGAGCTATTTCCTCTACAGTAAAACCGGCAATGCCACAACCGATTTCCGTTACCAGAAATTTTAATTCCGGATGAGATTTGGCGAAGGCTAAGAATTCATCTACATAAGGCTTGATGGTGTCAACTCCGCCCTGCATGGTAGGTATGGCATAAGTTTGTCCCTGTAGTCCTACTCCTTGCCCCCAGACTGCACCCCACTCCATGGCTTTGCGCGCTGCACCGGCACCATGGACGCCGGCGAGATTACTGCCAAAAACAAAAATTTCATTGGTTGATAAACTGTCTATCCATTTTGGAGATATTCGCTTTGTGTTCATATTGATTAATTTTCTTGGTATGTAATTGAAGTATAAAAATGAAGAGCCTCCCCAACAACAAAATTACTGCCCGTAACCAATACCAAATCCTTTATATCAGCATCTTTTAAAGCAGACTGGACGGCTTGTTCCACATTGTCATAGGCTTCACCGACCAAACCATAAACCAATGCCTTATCTCTTAATTCCTGGGCTTTAAATGCCCGTTTAGTTTGTGCCTGGGTAAAGTAGTAATGTGCGTTTTTCGGTAGCAATTGTAAAACACCATGCACATCTTTATCGTTGACCATCCCGATGATGATCCGAAGGTTTTGACAAGATTGCACCTGCAATTGATAGACAATAGATTGCATTCCTGCTACATTGTGGGCAGTATCAGCTATTACAGCAGGATTTTTCTGCAAAAACTCCCAGCGACCGCACAAACCGGTCAGACTGCACACTTTAGCAATACCCGATGCAAGGGCTTCTTCAGGAATGTTGAATGCTGAAGATTGATTAATTATTCGAGCTGCTAAAAAAACTGTTGCTAAGTTTTTAAGTTGATATAATCCCAATAATTCAGAACGATAAATGGTTTGCTGATAGCTAAAAAGCATGTTATTCTCTTTATATGCAATAAATTTCGGACATGCTATTTCATCTTCTGTAAAAAAGATATCGGTTTGAACTTCAGCAGCTTTATCAATAAAAACCAGTTTGGTTTCAGGTAAGGCTTCTCCAATGATCACAGGAACATTGGATTTGATGATGCCGGCTTTTTCAAAGGCAATTTGAGCCAATGTATCACCCAAAAACTCCACATGATCCATTCCTATATTGGTGATCACACTTAGCAAGGGTTGAATGATATTGGTGCTGTCCAGTCGTCCCCCCAATCCAACTTCCACTATGGCTATATCTACCTTTTGTTCAGCAAAATAGTTGAATGCCATGGCCATGGTCAGTTCAAAGAAAGAGGGCTGTATTTCATCAATTAGCGACTGATTATCTGCAACAAAGTCAACTACATATTGCTCCTCTATCATCTTGCCATTGATGCGGATGCGTTCGCCAAACTCCACCAAATGTGGAGAGGTGTATAAACCCACCTTATATCCTGCTTCCTGCAAAATAGCTGACAGATAATGCGATACCGAACCCTTCCCATTGGTGCCGGCTATGTGTATGCCGGGAAATTTTTGATGCGGATTATCCAAGGCCTTCATCAAGCGCAAGGTATTGTCCAAACCTGGTTTGTATGCCTTACCACCTACTAAATGAAAGGCAGATAGTCGGTTGTAGAGGAAGTCGAGTGTTTCTTTGTAAGTCATCAATATTCCCTTTCTCCAAATATCAATGTTCCCACCCTGATCATTGTACTACCCTCTTCTATAGCTATTTGATAGTCATCAGACATACCCATGGAGAGTTCTTTGAAATTGGGGTTATCCGATTGGTAGTTTTGCCTGATGGTATCAAATAGTTTTTTCAAGCTTCTAAATTCCTTTCTCACTTGATTGTGGTCATCGGTAAACGTTGCCATTCCCATCAACCCACAGACATTTACATTGGGATATGCTTTTAGAAAATCTGTTTCAAATAAAGTTGTCAATTCATCGGGAGAAAATCCGAATTTCGTTTGTTCATCAGCTATATGCACCTGTAACAGACAATTCACCACACAATCTGATTTTTGAGCTTGCTTATCAATTGTTTCAAGCAGCTTAATAGAATCCACCCCATGGATTAAATCCACCCCCGGGATCAGGTATTTCACCTTGTTGGTCTGCAAATGTCCGATAAAGTGCCAATGTATATCTTGCGGAAGGCGTTCTCGTTTGGGCAAAAATTCCTGTACCCTACTCTCTCCAAATGTCTTCTCTCCTACATGATAAGCTTCCATGATGAGCTCATCAGAATGGAATTTTGTAACACAGATTAACTGCACATTTTCAGGAATTTGGGAACGAATGTTTTGTATGTTTTGTGTAACTGACATGATTATAGTCTTGTTGAATAAATAAAAACTAAGGAAAATACCATTTGGGAAGAGAATCAACCTTGAAATGATACCTGCAAATTTACATCATTTTTTTTATTTCAATTTCAACCCTTATTATACTGCTTCATATATTTTAATTGATTTATGTGCAAAATAGATTGTTAATCAGCATTTTAGTAAAAAATATACACAATTCAAGTAGTAAAGGTAAAACATTGAAAAATAATATTTACATTTGCAATGTTTAGACGTTTTATCCCACATCTAAAGATAATTCATTGAAAATAAAACAATAACTGTATATCTTACGTTTAATTTAAAAATAAAAAAACATGAGAAGATTTCTTTTATTATTTACAGTATTTATTGGTGTTTCTTTAATGTCTATAAACGCACAGAATTATAGAGTCAACAAACACATATATGATTACAGAATGTATATACCGGAGTTCGGAGATGCATACAATCCTACTGTAGCTGGTGTTACTTCTTTTTTTATACCGGGTTTAGGTCAAATGCTTAGCGGAGAAATTGGCAGAGGAATAGGTTTTTTGGGTGGATCTGTGGCTTCTACTCTTGTCACAACTGTCGGTTGGAATGTGATGAATACCGGACTTTATAGAGAAAACCTGAGTGCAGCAAGTATGGGACTTGCCTTAACATTAGTCGGTGCAGCCGGAATGTTAGGTGTCACTATTGCATCAACTGTTGATGCGGTGAAAGTCGCAAAAGTCAATAACCTCTACGTCAGGGATTATCGAAAATCAAAAGCTCTTCTAGAATTTGCTCCATATATTGGTCAATTTAATGCCGGAAACCAAATAGTTAGACCTGTCGGAATGAGTATGTGCATAAGCTTTTAGGGCTTTGGAATATTAAACATTTAAATTCAAATAATAACCACCATATATCTTGTACTTAATTAAAAAAAATGAAAAGATTCCTTTTACTATTCACTGTGCTTGTTGGTTTTTCTTTAATGTCTGTAAATGCACAAACTTACAAAATCAACAGACTTAATTACGACTACAGAATGTATGTACCGGAGTTTGGAGATCCATACGATCCTACTTTGATGGGTGTTTGTTCTTTTTTTATACCGGGTTTAGGTCAAATGATTAGCGGAGAAGTTGGCAGAGGATTAAGTTTTTTAGGTGGGTATGTGGCTACAGTGCTTGTCACGGGTTTTAGTACGGTTCTAATAGAGTATGGAGAGCCTTATATTGTAACATTAGTGGGTTTGGCCGGGGCATTAGGTTTCGCCATTACATCGACCATTGATGCAGTGAAAGTTGCAAAAGTCAATAACCTCTACATCAGGGATTATCGAAAATCAAATGCTCTTCACTTGGAATTTGCCCCGTATATCGGTCAATTTAATACAGGAAATCAAATAGTTACACCTGTAGGAATGAGTATTTGCATAAGCTTTTAGGGCTTTAGGAAAGCAATTGCAGTCCGATTCTTCTTCGCTGTAAATCAACTTCCAATACCTTGACTTTCACGTGTTGATGTAAAGAAACGACTTCGGCAGGATTGGAAATAAACCTGTCCGCCATTTTGGAAATATGGATCAGTCCATTTTCTTTGATGCCTATATCCACAAATGCTCCGAAATTGGTGATATTGGTTATGATGCCGGGTAGTTCCATACCGCTTTGTAAATCTTCAATCTGACGGATATTAGCATCAAATTCAAGTACTTGTACCTGTTTACGTGGGTCTCTGCCAGGTTTTTCCAGTTCCGTCACTATATCCGTCAATGTAGGTAATCCGATTTTATCAGTGATATAAGCCTGTAAATCAATTTGCTGTATCAGCTCTTTGTTGTGGATCAACTTATCAATCTCGGTATTTAAGTTTTTCGCCATTTGTTCGACTATGGTATAACTTTCCGGGTGTACGGCTGAATTATCCAAGGGATTATCCCCATCCGGAATCCGTAAGAAGCCTGCGCACTGTTCAAAGGTCTTATTGCCTAATTTGGGGACTTCCAACAATTCTTTTCTGTTTTTAAATGCACCGTTTTCAGCACGGAAATCCACGATGTTTTGTGCCAACTGCGGACCCAATCCGGAAATATAGGTCAGCAAATGCTTGGAAGCCGTATTCAAATTCACCCCTACTTTGTTCACTGCATTTTCAACAGTCTGATCCAACGCATTTTTCAGTAAAGTCTGATCTACATCATGCTGGTATTGTCCAACTCCAATGGACTTAGGATCAATTTTCACCAATTCTGCCAAGGGATCCATCAAGCGGCGACCGATGGAAACCGCACCACGTACCGTTACATCATAATCCGGAAACTCTTCACGTGCAATTTTAGAAGTTGAATAGATAGATGCGCCGTTTTCACTGACTACAAATATCTGCACTTTACGGTCGTATCGAATGTTTTGTACAAACCTTTCGGTTTCGCGTCCTGCTGTACCGTTTCCCACAGCAATGGCTTGAATTTCATAGGCTTCTACTAATTTTTGTATGGTACGAGAAGCTTTGGCATACTCATTTACCGGTGGATGGGGATAAATGGTTTCATTGTGTAATAAATTACCTTGTGCATCCAAACAAACCATCTTGCATCCGGTTCGAAAGCCCGGATCTATACCTAATACCCTTTTTTCTCCCAGGGGAGGCGCCAACAATAACTGCTTGGAGTTTTCCGCAAATACGCGTATGGCTTCTATATCTGCTTTCAACTTGCTTTCTGCAGCAAATTCGTTTTCGATGGAAGGCTTTAACAAACGTTTGTAAGAATCTTGAACAGCTTTGTGAACCAATTCACCAGAAGGATTATCTGCTTTGACAAAAAAATCGGTCAATCTTTCTATGCATTTATCATCATCGGGACTGATATTTACCCTTAAAAAACCTTCAGCCTCTCCCCTACGCATAGCTAAAACCCTATGGGAAGAGCTTCGGGAAAGTTTTTCAGACATATCAAAATAATCACGGTAGTTTTGTGCTTCTTCTTCCTTTCCTTTGATAACTTTGGAACTGATGAAGGATTCATGTTGAAAAATCCTGCGGATGGTATTGCGTGCTTTTTCATTTTCACTAATCCATTCGGCAATGATATCGGAAGCACCTTGCAGTGCAGCTTCTTCGCTTTCAATTTTATCTTTTACAAAGGGCTTGGCAAACTGCAAAACATCACCTGCCTGCTGTTTCATAATCATCTTTGCCAGAGGTTCCAAGCCATTTTCCCTGGCAATTTCAGCACGTGTACGGCGTTTTGGCTTGTACGGCAAATAAATATCTTCTAACTCGGTGGCATTCCAGCAGTTGTCAATGCGTGTTTTAAGTTCAGGCGTTAATTTCTCTTGTTCTTCTATGCTCTTGAGAATGGTTTCTTTTCTTTTTTCAATTTCAAGCAATTTTTCATATTGCGTTTTGATGTCACTAACCTGGGTTTCATCCAATTCACCGGTTCTTTCTTTTCTGTAGCGACTGATAAAGGGGATGGTTGCACCTTCTTGCAGCAATTGCACGGTATTCCTGATTTGCATATTGCTTAATTGCAAAGATTCGGATAGCAAAGAGACAAAAATGGCGGGAATATGATTATCTGACATGGACATTATATGTTATTTTAATAATATGATCAGTGTAAAATTTTAAAAACCAATTCTTTAAGCAGATCTCCATCATCTGCACTTTGATTATCTATACCCTTGGAGCGGGCATCGGTTTCTCGCATATAGCTAATGATGTGCATGGTTTTCATGGCATTGAAAGTCTTGGCTGCCTTCACATAATTTCGCGCTATAAAGGGATGAATTTTAAATTCGGCTGCAGCACTTTCAACTGTTTTAGAGGGCAAATAATGAAATATCATCAAGTTGCTGAAAAAACTGAATAAGGTTGATAAAACCATTTGCATGGGTGGTGCCTTCTTGTTTTCTGCAAGATAATTAATGATTCTGTTGGCTTTCACTGCATCTTTTTGTATCAAAGCATCTTGCAATTCAAAAACATTATAATCTTTGCTGATTCCTATATTTTTTTCTATGATTTCCGGGGTAATCGTCTTATTGTCTTTTTGTTGCGTAATTGCCAATTTATCAATTTCGTTGGCTACTTTACTCAAATCAGTCCCTAAAAAATCAACCAACATCATCAAAGCCTTATCCTCAACTATCAAATCTTTGCTCCGGGCATATTTACCAATCCAAGGAGCCATTTCGTAATCGCGCAACTTCTTGGATTCAAAGAGAACACCGGTTTTTTTAAGCTCATTGACCCATTTTTGGCGTCCATCAACCTTGCCGTATTTATAACAAATCACCAAAATGGTAGTGGGTGAAACTTGCTTTAAATAAAAAGATAATTTATCCATATCCCTGATATGTTGCGCTTCTTTTACAATCAACACATGATAGGGTGACATGACCGGAAACCTTTTAGCTATATTGATAACAGTCGCAATATCCGTATCTTTCCCATATACTACAGTCAAATCGAAAGCCTGTTGAGATTCATCCAAAATTTCATTTTGAAAGTAATCCGACAGTAAATCAATGTAATAAGGCTCCTCTCCCATCAAAAAATAAATGGGAGCATATTTTTTTTGTTTTAAATCACTTAGAATGGAATCGTACATGTAGTAATGGCTTGTTAGACAGGTTGATGAATTTATTCGAATCTTAAGTGCTTGATTGTTCTACTGTTATGCATTATCGAGCTGAGTGATTTTACTCCTATTCGAATATGTTCGTCCACAAAACTCTGTGTTACCTGCTTGTCACTTTCTGAGGTTTTTATCCCTTTTGCTTGCAAGGGCATATCCGAAACCAATAGCAAAGCCCCGGTCGGAATGCTATTGTGAAAACCCACTGAAAATAAAGTAGCTGTCTCCATTTCAATAGCCCTGGCACGGGTACTGATTAAATACTTTTTAAATGCCTCATCCCACTCCCAAACACGCCGATTAGTTGTATAAACCGTTCCGGTCCAGTAATCTTTACCAAAATCACGTATATTGGATGATACAGCACGCTGAAGATTAAAAGCCGGTAAAGCCGGAATTTCAGGCGGAAAATAATCATTGGAAGTTCCTTCTCCGCGGATCGCAGCACTGGGTAAAATATAATCTCCGGTTTTGTTTTTATTATTTAACCCACCACATTTTCCCAAGAATAAAACTGCTTTCGGACGAATAGCTGACAGTACATCCATGATCAGCGCAGCGTTTGGACTGCCCATCCCAAAGTTGATGATGGTAATACCGTTGGCAGATGCATTGATCATAGTGCCATCTTTACCCAATATCGGCACTTGGTACCATTCTGCAAACTTTTCAACATAAAGGTTGAAATTTGTCAGCAGGATATAATCCGTAAACTCTTCTAAAGGTCGTTTGGTATAACGTGGCAACCAGTTTTCAACTATGGCTTGTTTGGTTTTCATACGATTTTTGACTGTATAATATTTGAAACATTTCACAACAAAGTATTATTTCAAGCTATATTTGTACATTTGCAATGAAAATGCTTACAAAAATACGAAAAATGTGGCAACTAAATTTACCTTCCTATCAATTCAACATAAAAAAAGAAGCAGAAAAACTATTCATCTTTGATACTCAACGGAAAAGGTTTGTTAGTTTGACACCGGAAGAATGGGTCAGACAGAACTTCATCCGTTATATGATTGAAGAAAAACACTTTCCGGCTGCTTTGATAGCCATTGAGACTCAGATAATAGTCAACTCCATGAAAAAAAGATGCGACGGGATTGTCTATGACAAACAAATGCAGCCACATATCATTTTGGAATTCAAGGCTCCAACCGTTGAAATAACAGAAGAAACCTTCAATCAGGTTGCAGTATATAATTACAAGCTACAAGTGGATATGTTCATTTTGAGCAATGGGTTGCAGCACTTTTTCTGTAAAAGAAATACTGATGGTGCCGGCTATATCATTAACACTGAAATACCGGATTATAGAGATTTATAATCACCCTCAATCCGTAATGATGTTTTCGCAAAACAAAGAGACTAAACTAAATGGTCATGGTGCCAATAATATCGTATATACTGTTGAATTTATGGCGATTCAGGTAATCTTCAATACCCTCTAAAACCTTCATACTTACTGTAGGATCAATAAAATTGGCAGTCCCGATTTGCACGGCAGATGCACCGGCTAAGAAAAACTCAATGGCATCGCGGGCATTCATGATGCCTCCCATTCCCACAATAGGTATTTTCACCTCCTGAGCCACTTGCCACACCATACGCAGGGCAACAGGCTTAATAGCAGGACCGGATAAACCACCGGTAATGGTTGACAGCATAGGCTTTCTGCTTTCTGCGTCTATGGCCATACCGAGCAAAGTGTTGATAAGCGAAATTGAGTCGGCACCCTCACCTTCCACCACCCGGGCAATTTCGGTAATGGAAGTTACATTAGGTGAAAGTTTTACCATTAATTCCTTGGAATAAACCTTGCGAACCTCCCGAACAACGGTTGCGGCTGCCGGACAAGAAACACCGAAAGCCATCCCGCCTTCTTTTACATTTGGACAAGAAATATTGAGTTCAATGCCCGGAATTTTATCCAAATCATTGACTTTTTCGGCCACTTCTATGTACTCTTCCACGGTAGAACCATTGACATTCACAAAAATATTTGTGTTCACATTTTTAATCTCAGGATAGATGTGTTTGATGAAATGATCAATTCCCCTATTCTGCAGTCCCACAGCGTTTAACATACCAGAAGGAGTTTCAGCCATGCGCGGATATGCGTTTCCTTCTCTATTGCGAAGTGTGATTCCTTTCACAACAATACACCCTATTCGAGAGATATCAAAGAAGTCTGAATACTCCGTACCATAACCAAAAGTGCCGGAAGCGGTCATGACCGGATTTTTCAATTGTAATTTGCCTAATTTTACTTTTAAATCTGCCATTTCAATTTTGTAATATTAAAAACAGGACCTTCGGTACACACACATAAATTGCCATCAACTGTATCAGTTACACAGCACAGGCAAGTTCCGAATCCGCAAGCCATCATATTCTCCAGGGAGACTTCACATGCAATATTCCTTTTGTGAGCATAGGATGCCACCGCTTGCATCATGGGAGTAGGACCGCAAGTGTAAATCATGTCAAATTGCTTTTTTTGCAACAGTGAATGCTGGGTTACGTAGCCTTTTTCACCCATTGAGCCGTCTTCGGTAGTAGTATAGACTTCACCATACCGCTTAAACTCATTTAATTGGACCATATTCGCCTCCGACCTGCCGCCAAGTAGAAAATCACATCTATAACCTAGATCGTTCAAATACGCGCCTAAAAACAGCATTGGAGCAAATCCTACTCCTCCTCCTACCAACAGCAAACGTGAATTTTTATCTCCAGGAATGGAAAAAGTGTTGCCAAGTGGCAAAATTAAGTTTAAAGTATCACCAACTTGCACTTCCGACAATTTACGTGTACCATTGCCTACAATCTGGATTAATAACCAGAGTTCATTAAGCTCTTTATCGTAAAAATTGACGGAAATCGGGCGTCTGAGAAAAGTGGTAGGAGAATTTTCAACCTTTATTTCCACAAACTGACCAGGCAGCATATGGGGGAGCTTGTCGTTGGAAGTGAGCTTTAAAACAAAATAATCTTCGTTTATGTGCTCATTCTCTTTGACAATCAAATCTAATATGAATTTCTTCATTATTAATGAAATAAATTGTTAGAATGCAGTAATTCCAAGGCGGTGTTTTGAGATAGCCCTAATCATGAATTACTTTGCAAAAATACAACAATTATTTAGATTCGAATTCCTGAAAAGTATGGTCGGAGAAATATAATATGATTTTAGTTACTTTTTTATCCTCTGATTGCGGATGGTTAAGTTGATATACAGAAGTTTGATCCGATTTTTGGATAAGCTGATTATCGTTTTGATTGGTATCCCGATTTGTTCGCTGTGTTCTGAAATAGGGAGCTTCCGGAGTCGATCTTACAGCTTTCTTCTCGTTTATGTCCGGATCATCGCTCGGAAAATTCGTTACAACCGAAGGATAATCTTCTGTTTTAGAGGATGTTTGATCAATACTATCAAACAAATTCGGGCTTATAGGCTGCGATATTTTCCTAAGCATGCTGCTATTACCGAAAATAAGCCAGTCAGGATCAATCTCAGGAAATCTTCTCAGGATTTTTTTAATTACATCTAAGCTGGGGCGGTTGCGACCATTGAGTATGTGAGAAAGGGTAGAATTTTGAATTCCAATCTCTTGTGCAAACTGTCCGTCTGCCATTTCGAATGTCTGAATGATTTTTTCTATGCGCGATTTATCCGTCATGATGATGATTTTGTAATGTTACAAGATAGAAAATGACTTTACAAATGTAATAATATAATTTCACATAAACAAACTTCACGAATGTAAATTATAGTGCCGTACACTACGCATGTAAATTACAAATGTGATTTGATTATAATTTTAAATAAGTAAATAAAAAACCGTTTTAACTGAATTAAAATACTATAATCAATCATTGGTTTTAAAGCAATTAATAACTGCTTATCCATCTGTTTATAATGGGTAGAATCAAATTTTATTAAGTATTTATGGTATAAATGATTCGGACAAATCAGTACTATATATTTACTTGAGAATTAGATTAAAGTATTTATTTATATTAATGCACATAACATACTTGATTATTAACATAATGTCTGCTTTATTTTAGTATTAACTGTAATAAACGAGCGATTATTTTATTATTGTAAAATTCATTTAAAGTTTAAGTCTAAATTTATTTGATAATCAACTGGTTTTTAGGTGAATTAATATATAATATTCACGGATGTTTTCGACTTTGTTTTTGTGATGTTTGTAAATTATATGCTTTAGTTCCGTGAATTTATTGTGATATTATTGTACCTATTCATGTTTATTTTTAAATTCACATTAATAACATTTGTAATATTTTTTACTTAAGTGAACAAAGATTTATTTATGTTTCCCTTAAGGATTAGATTAAATAAAAAATGTCTGAGAGTTTCCTCTCAGACATTCTAAATTTTAAATTTAACAGCTATATAATTTTTTCTCTGCTCTCTGCCCTATTCTGCAGTTTCTGCCGGTGCTACACCTGCTAACTGTTGGTCAACTAAAATGCGTCCACAGTATTCACAAACGATGATTTTCTTCCTCAATCTGATATCCAATTGTTTTTGTGCAGGAATTTTATTAAAGCAGCCTCCGCAGGCATCACGGTTAATATAGACTACAGCTAAACCGTTGCGGGCATTCTTTCTGATGCGTTTAAAGGCGGTCAATAGTCTCGGTTCTATTTTCGCTTCAATTTTTTTAGCTGTTTCGCGCAATTTCTCTTCTTCCTGCTTAGTTTCTGTAACTATTTCCTCCAGCTCTCCCCTTTTGGCTTCAAGGTCTGATTTCCTTTCTGCCAGTTGAGTTGTGGTGTTTTTTTGTTCTTCTGTTTTAGTTTCCTGCAGCGCTTTATACTCCCGTATGTGTTTTTCGCACAATTCTATCTCTAAGTTCTGAAATTCTATTTCTTTCTCAAGATTTTCATGTTCACGATTATTCCTTACATTTTTCTGCTGTTCTTGATAACGAGCGATTTTAATACGGGATTCTTCAATCGAAATCTTTTTAGATGCTATCATAGATGTGTATTCCCCTATTTCTTTCTCAAAATGCTCGATTCTCGTGGTCAGACCCATGATTTCATCCTCCAAGTCTTGCACCTCAAGCGGTAATTCACCTCTAAGTATTTTGATTTCATCTATTTTAGATACTACTTTTTGCAAGTCGTACAAAGCAAACAACTTTTCTTCTATACTAATTTCTTTTTCTATTTTTGGATCTACTGCTGCCATTATGTTATAAATATAAAATGGGATTTGTATTTATTTTGGAAATATGGAGTGCAAAGGTAGGTAATTTATTTTGAATTATTTCAAAGAGCAGGTCTTTTGTGAACTGTTCTGTCTCAAAATGACCAAGATCTGCGATGATTATTCTATCTTCTGCTTTAAAAAATTCATGATATTTAAAATCTCCGGAGATAAAAATATCTGCACCTACCCGAATAGCCTCTTCTAACAAAAAGCTTCCTGCGCCACCACAAACTGCAACCTTATGAATATTTTTATTGATTAATGCTGTGTGTCTAACTACTTTAACATCAAATATATCTTTTATTCTTTGGAGAAAATCTCTTGCCTTTTCAGGTTTCACCAATTCACCGATAATGCCTGAACCTATTTCTTTATGTGCATTCAGCAAGGGGATAACATCGAAAGCCGGTTCTTCATAGGGATGCGCTTGTATCAAAGCAGCAATGGCTCGATGTTGCAAATATGCCGGCAAGATGATTTCTATCTTTGTCTCATCTTCATAATGGATTTGATGCGATTTTCCCACAAAAGGCTTTGCTTCTTCATTGGGTCTGAAACTTCCGTAACCTTCTGCATTAAAGCTGCATGCATCATAATTCCCAATTTGTCCGCCCCCTGCTTCAAAAATAGCCTCTCTAACGCGCTGTACATGTAACTTGGGTACGAAAGTGATAAGTTTCACCAACATACCTGATTTAGGCTGTAAAATCTTTCTGTTGGTTAATCTAATTTTATCTGCAATTTTACCGTTTACGCCATTGATTACATTGTCTATATTCGTGTGCACCGCATAAATGGCAATATCGTGCTTTATGGCTTGAATAACACAACGTTGCACCATATCGCTACCGTTAATCTTCTTTAATCCGGTGAAAATCAAGGGATGATGGGCAATGATTAAATTGGCACCCAGTGATTTTGCTTCTTCAATGACTGTTTCCGTAACATCTATGCACAACAAAGCGGCTTTTACAGGACTTTCCGGATTACCGATAATCAGTCCCGCATTATCATAACTCTCCTGCAAAGCAATCGGAGCAAAGGATTCTATGACTTGTATGATGTCCTTGATTTTCATTTTAAATGCTGCAAGTTGTTAGGAATTTTCAGGCGACTCGAAATTTGTTATCCCTTTATTAATCAAAATATTATACCATAAAAAAATCTTTCTCATATCGCTTGGATAAACCCTGTCTCGATCATATTCGGGTAATACCTCTTGCATATAATTACGCAACGTATCATTGTCAGCTTTATTATCGACAGGACAAACCTGAGCATTCTCTTTCCGGCTGATGTTTTCAAACACCTCAGCCAAAGCTATTTCTCCCGTATTGGTGAAAATTTGAATGTCACCTAAGGAAACCACTTTATCCCTAAGGAATGTAGGCATACGCTTTCCATCTAATAAAGATTCAACTATAATCATGTTTTTCCCTTGTGAAACTTGCTTGTATAGTCCCGGCTTTCCTGAAATTGACAATATTTCCTTCAACATATTTTATTGTTTTTAATCTATGATTTCTTTTCCTTCGTAATAATCGATAAATGACTTATTTATCATTCTGTTACCACCCGGCGTAGGATAATTGCCGGTAAAATACCAGTCTCCCTTATAATCAGGACATGCTTCATGTAATCCATCAATAGTCTGAAACACAATTTCAACCGGACAATCAACCTCATCCGGTGTTAGTATTTTTACAATCTGTGCCGATATTTCCTCATCTGTAAACGGCGCATACAACTCAGTCACATAATTAACAACCTGTTCTTTAGGTAAATGTTCTTGCGCTTTTGACTTTTGATACACCTCATCAATGATGTGTTGCCTTCCGGTATCTTTTAATAATTGTGTGACCGCACGAAACGCACAAAACTCCGACATCTTCGACATATCTATACCATAAAAATCGGGATAGCGTATTTGTGGAGAGGAAGAAACGATGATAATTTTCTTCGGTTCGAGCCGACTGATGATTTTTAACAAGCTCTGTTTTAAAGTAGTACCACGAACAATTGAGTCATCAATAGCAATCAAATTATCAACTTTTCCGCGACGAATAGAGCCGTAGGTTACATCATAAACGTGGGTAGCAAGGTCGTTTCTGGTCTTATTCTGAGAAATAAAAGTACGTAGTTTAACATCTTTAATCAGTACCTTCTCTGTGTGCGGATTTTGCTTTGTTTTTTTCTTGATACCGTCAATCATGCCTTGAAAAGCCACTTCGGCTGTGTTGGGAATAAAAGTAAAAACAGAGTTTTCTACGTCATAATCAATAGATTTCAATATTGAATCGGTCAAAGTTTCACCCAATCGTTTCCTTTCTTTGTAGATATCAATATCATTTCCTCTTGAAAAATAAATGCGCTCAAATGAACATTTTCGCAAATGTTTATCAGCCCCTCGTATGAGTTCAAACTTTATATTTCCATTCTTTTTGATAATCATGGCCGTTCCGGGAGTCAATTCTTTTACATCTTGCTCCTTTACATTCATGGAAGTCTGAATACCGGGCCGTTCTGATGCAACTACGACAACCTCATCATCAACATAATAGAAACACGGACGAATTCCTTTTGAATCTCTGAAAACAAAAGCATCACCATGCCCAAGCATACCTGTGATCACATATCCCCCATCCCACATGAATTCGCTTTTCCGAATAAAGGAAGCTATATCTAACTGCTCTTCAATTTTTTGAGTAATTGCCAAATCATTTGAATAGCGCAGTTTAATAAAATCATATTCTTTTTGGACTTCCATATCCAAGCGATAACCAAGCTGTTCAAGCATCAAAAAGGTATCAACTTTATCCCTGGGATGTTGCCCTTTCAAAGTCAGATATTCAAACAATTCATCCACATTGGTCAAGTTAAAATTACCTCCCAGCAACAAAGTTCTGTTCTTCCAATTATGTCTTCTCAAAAAGGGATGCAAGTGCATTACGCTAAACTGTTGATTGGAATTGCTGCTGTAGCGCAAATGTCCCATATACATTTCTGCAGCAAAGGGCAAGTGTAATTTCGATTGAGTGGCATCATTTAATATATTGGGATCAGTCTGCTCAATCTGTTGATTGACATCGGCAATAATTTCCTGAATGGCATGGGCACCTTCCTTTCTTTCGCGCCAAATATATTCTTCACCGGGAGGCATGTCCAATTTAACTGCGCCAATTCCTCCACCCTCCTGGCCGCGATTATGCTGCTTTTCTAACAGTAGGTAAATCTTCTGCAAACCATATTGCCAAGTACCGTATTTTTGTTGATAATAATCCAAAGGTTTTAACAACCTTACCATCGCAATTCCACACATAACCTATAAAAACTAAGAACTATAAACTAAGAACTAAGAACTATACTTTTGTTTTCTATTCACACTGCTATTTTAACAATCGTTCTGCCTTTTAATTTTCCTGACAAGATAAGCCGGATGGTTTCCGGAAGTTCTTTTAAGCTGATTTTTTGATACATATTTAATAAAATATCAGGTTTTAAGTCTGTTGCCAAACGTTGCCACAAAGCAGCACGAAGTTCAGTCGGATAATTTTGCGCTGAAATACCAATCAGGGTCACAGCTCTCAAAATAAAAGGAAAGACGTTTAATGAAAGATTGGTTGAAGCGACACTACCACAGGTAGTTACTGCACCCAAAGGATGCACGGATTTTATGATTCTTGTCAAAATATCACCTCCAACCGTATCGATAGCACCGGCATAAGCAGCAGGAAATAAAGCTTTATCATCGGCAGACATAAAATCCTGACGTGCAATAATTTCATCCGCACCACATTGTTTCAAAAACTCATATTCTTCTTTTTTACCAGAAACAGCAATCTTTGTATATCCTTTTTTGGTCAACATCGCCAGAGCCATCGACCCCACCCCGCCTGTAGCACCGGAAACAAGGATTTTTCCACTGTCGGGTTGTACCAAATCCATCAGGCGCAGCATTGAAATTCCGGCAGTAAAACCGGCAGTACCAATTATCATTGATTCTTTCATCGTTAATCCGTCAGGTAACTTAACCACCCATTCGGCGGGAACACAGATGTATTCACCGAATCCTCCGGGCGTATTCACACCCAAATCATAACCGGTTACTATGACTTGATCACCCTCTGCAAATAGAGGTGAGTTTGATTTTGATACAGTTCCCGAAGCATCAATGCCGGGTGTATGGGGATAATTTTTGGTGATTCCTTTACTACCCGTTGCCGATAAGGCATCCTTGTAATTTAAAGAAGAATAGTGAACCCGAATCAACACTTCGTTTTGTGGAAGATTAGTGGTATTAAGAGTCTGAACAGAAGATAAATATTGTCCGTTTACTTCTTCAACAACGAAAGCTTTGTAATGCATATAATTTAAAAAAATCAAATAAAAAGCGCTGAAAACTTTCAACGCTTAAACTTTGGTTACATCGTGATTAGTCTTCTTCATGTTCTTCATGGAACAATTTCCATTGAAGATAGCATCGGGTTCAACAACTAAGGTTTGCGTTTTAATGTCACCTGTAAAAACCGCAGAAGATCTGAGAGTAATGGTTTCATTTACAATAATATTGCCCACAACATGACCGATTATTTCAGCACTTTCACAAGTAATGTTGCCTTTTAATACGCCGGTATGACCAATCACAACTTTTCTTTTGCAATCAATGTCACCTTGCACTTCGCCATCAATCCTGAAATCACTCTCAGAAGTGATGTTTCCGGTAATAACACTTCCGGAAGTCAGCGAGTTATACACCAATCCGGAACTATTAATCACTTCTTTAGCCATAATATTGAATGTTGAATTGTAAAAATAATGAGACCAAAATTACTATATTCTTTTCAAAAAATAAAATAAAATGAAAAATTATGTTTATATATTTATATTGATTAATTTTGTGAGGAATTAAAATTTTCGATTCTCAGCACGCATACATGAAAATTAAACATTTATCACATTTCTCCATCAACAAAAAGAACTGGGATGAATTGATATTACAGGCTGACAATGGTTTAGTGTATGCATTATCCTGGTATTTAGACAGCATATCACCACAATGGGAAGCTTTAATCAGCAATGATTTAAAGTACATCATGCCCGTTCCGATTAAATACAAATACAAACTTCCATATGTCATACAACCTCCTATGGCTCAACAACTTGGAGTGTTCGGCAAGGCACCTGTTCCTATTGAAATTGTTCGCATGTTTATCAAAAATCTACCTTCATACAGCTATCAAATTAATTTAAATCATGCGAATTTGTACCCCAAGTCATTTCAAATGCCTAATTATGTTTTGCCGTTAACTGATTCGTACAACAAACTGTCGAAATCCTTTTCTAAAAATACAGTCAGAAATATCCAGAAAGCGGAAAAAAATGAATTAAAAATCGTTCATGATTATAATGTTGACGATTTCTTAAAATTATATGAGTCGGTAAACAGAAAATATAAATCCTTAGATTTAGGAATGATGCACGCCCTTATTACACAAGGACTTGAACGTGATATATTTCAAATCAAGGCAGTCTCCAATAAAAAAGGGGATGTTACAGCCGCATTGTGTTATACCCTATTCAAAGACCGTTTTACCTATCTAATTCCGGTTTCAAACGAACAAGGCAAAAAAGATTCAGCCATGTTTTATTTGGTTGATCACCTCATTCGGCAAACAGCCGGTCAAGATAAAATATTGGACTTCGAAGGATCTTCTATCCATGGAGTTGCCCGATTTTACAGAGGTTTTGGAGCCGAAAACCAACCATATCACATAATAAAAAAACTGAGACCTTCGTTTTTAGTGGGGAGGGTATAAAAACAGATAAATGCATCAGGAAAAAAGAATTCGATCATTATTTTTATCAGCCTGGTATCCCAATCGAGAGGACGCTATGGTAGGTTTGTTTGTCAAAAAACATGCGGAAGCAGTCGCTTTGCACAGTGATGTTACCGTTTTGTATTTCCATGCCGACACACAAATATCTAAATTTGAAATCGTAAAACAAAACATAAACGAGCATTTACATGAGATAATCGTTTATTACCCCAATCATATTAAAGGGGTTGTTGGCAGATTTGTCAAAATCATCAATTATTTTCGCGCCAACTTCTTAGGTTACAAGGAAATAAAAAAAGACTTCAGACCTGATATAGTGCATGTAAATGTACTGACCAGAACGGGTTTGTTGGCTTATTGGTGGAAACTAACCCAAGGAATCCCATATGTGATTACAGAGCATTGGTCAAGGTATTTTAGTGATAGAAATTCTTATCATGGTTTTTTCAGAAAAGTATTGACCAAATTGATAGTCAAATCAGCAAGTGCAGTTTTACCCGTTTCGGAAGGATTAAAAGAAGCTATGAAATTTCATAAACTTTACAATCCTAACTATCAAGTAGTTAACAATGTAGTGGATGATTTCTTTTTTGAAAAAATTAATCAACCTGCACATAACAAGATTAAACAAATCCTTCACGTTTCGTGCTTTGACGACCAAGTCAAAAATATATCAGGCATTCTGAGGGCAACTAAATCACTGAGTTTATTAAGGAGTGACTTCAACTTGGTCATAGTAGGAACAGGCCCTGATTACGACAAGATAAAATCATACGCTGATGATTTAAAATTTCCCCAAGACACGATACTTTTCACCGGGGAATTAACTCCCAAAGAAGTGGCAACTCAATTTCATCAAGCTGATTTTTTTGTTTTATTTTCGAATTATGAAAATTCTCCCGTTGTAATAAGTGAAAGTTTAGCCAGTGGAAAGCCTGTTATAAGCACTGATGTAGGTGGAATTGCCGAACATGTCAATCAAACGAACGGCATACTAATTCCGGTCGCTGATGAAAAAGCCTTATTGGACGCCATGCTCCATATGTTGGACAATCATCAATCATATGATGCGGAATACACTCAACGTATTGCTAATCAAAAGTTTAGATATGAATCAGTCAGCAATGAAATAAATAAAATATACAGCGATATCATAAAACAAACTTAGCACTCTGACAAAACAAATATGCACGGATTTATTGCAGTCATATCTTTAAACAAACCACTTCCATCGATTTCTTTCAATTGGAAGCCTTTGTTTCCTTTTCAAAAGGGCTACATAAAACGTAACATTCAATATGTAAATCTTCAAATTGAACAATTTACATCCAAACAATTCTTGCCGGACAAATACTGGATAGATACTGATGAATTTATATTCGTTACTGAAGGGTTGATTACAAATATTGATAGTTTATTGCACACTTATAAGGCTGATGATATACCTTCTTTAATCAGTCAATTATATGAAAACAGAGAGAATTTTTTTAAGGTTTTCACCGGGAATTTTGTAGGATTTTTCTTCCATAAAAAGCAGCAAATATGCATTGCCTTTAACAATCATACCGCAACTAAAAGATTATTTTATTTTCAGCATTCAGAACACCTGATTTTCTCTACAGATTTATATACGCTCAGTAAAACATTGTCCACCTTACACATAAGCAAATCTTTAGATATTGAAGCTGCTTACCTATTACTAACCAGCAGTTTCATGCAAGATGATTATACCTTAATTAAAGAGATAAAGCAAATACGAGCAGGAGAATATGCCATGTGTAAAAATGAAAAATTGAAGCTGAAATTTTATTTTCATTTACATGAAATTCGGGAAACTACAGACTCTAAAGAAAAAATTATAAATGCAATAGATGAACTATTCAAAGAGGCTGTTCGATCTGAGTTTGAATTTGAAAAAAGAAGAGACTACACGCCTGTTACTACCTTGAGTGCCGGTTTGGATACCAGAATGGTAGCCTTAGTAGCCAATGATTTGGGATATAATAATCAAGTGATATTTAATTTTTCCGAACCGGGTTTTGTTGAAGAAGTAGTGCCTAAACAGATTGCCGATGACTATGGACTTAAGATAGAACAATTTGGATTAACAGCAGATGGATTATTAGCCATAGAAGATGCAGTAGCAGTTAATGATGGTTTGAATGTATATTCCGGTTCCAGTCATACTTTTGAAGCCGTAAAAACGCTTAAAATTGACAATATAGGTATGATACACACCGGAATGATAGGCGATGCTGTATTAGGAAGTTTTTTAAGTGACACAATCCCACAATCAGCCAAAATTACAGATGGTGTCAGCTCAAAAATGCTGCTGCACAAAGCTAAACCCATATTCGAAAAGTCTATGGCAAACTACAAAAACGAAGTTATTTATAAATTTTATAATCGCGCCTACTGCGGAGCTAACAATGGTTTTTTGTTTTTTAACCTAATCAGTGAAAGCACTTCTCCGTTTTTATATCCGGATTTTTTGACTTATGCTTTATCCATCCCTTCAAAATATGCTTATAAAGAAAGGATTTATGTGGATTGGATAATGACAAAACACCTTGAATATGCGCGTTATATTTGGGAAACCATCGGGGGTAAGCCAACCAACAATAGATTGAAACGTTTTTATTATAGGTATAAAAGAGCCATAATCAAGAGATTACCTGTACAGTCCATGTGGAAAAACAGCATGACACCAGAACAAAGATGGTATGATTCAAATCCGGACGTCAAATTAAGCTTGGATAATTATTTCAAGCAGAATATTGACAAATTGTCCTTCAACAAAGAATTAATGGAGGATGCTTTATATTTGTATAATCATGGTAATATTGTAGAAAAAACTCAGGTAATTACCCTATTAGCAGCTTGTGCATTACATTTTGAATAAGTGAAATTATTTTGGCAACATATCATATCTTTGCTAAAGAACTTCTTTAAAAAAGGTTTTTTTCATCTGCTGTCAGCCAATGTACTGATACAGTTGTTTGCATTCGCTTCTCAGCTTTTTGTCGCAGGAATTTTATCACCTGATGACGTCGGTCGCATCAAAATCATACAAACTTATTTTGCTATTTTTTCCATTATCGCCGGTTTAGGCTTCAATTCATCTACACTTAAAATCTGTTCAGAAACAAGGACTGAAGAAGAAACTGCAAAATATTTCATAAATGGTTTCCTTTTTACGATCATCAGCTCTACTTCTGTCTATTTGACAATCATTATCTTGAATCATTTCCGTATATTTTCAACGGATAAATTGATTACCGCCTTGATTCCAATCGGACTTTTCCCGTTAATTTCCAATTCTCTTTTTTCAGTTTTGATGTCATATTTTCAAGCCAAAAAGTCCATTAAATTATTGTCTAAACACACCATTCTCAATAAAATACTGTCCATCATCGGAATCATTGTATTAAGTTACTATTTTGGAATTAAAGGTTATTATGTTGCGTTTAACCTGAGTCTGATACTCATGGTAATAGTAGCATTTTTTTCAGCAAGAAAAAATCATCCTTTCACTTTTAATTTTGACAAACAAACGTTTTCTGAACATTGGAAATATGCAAGATCATCTACATTTGCCAATATTGTTTCAGAAATCTCTGCTTACGTTGATATATTATTGATTTCATTTTTGATTAAGGACATGCAACAGATTGGCTATTACAGTCTGGCATTGACTACAGTAACTATGCTAAGATTATTTCCTTCTACGGCTCATCAAATTACTACTCCTTATTTTTCTTCTTTACAATCAAACAAAGAAGAATTTATCAAATTATTCAAAACGTATAATCGACTATTACTGTTGATAATAGGGATTTCTCTTATTCTTTTCATATTAGTAATGCCGACTCTGGTTGATTGGATATTCAGTCAAAAATATCACGATTCCATTCCATTTTTGCTACCGTTATCTATCGGGTGGAGTATAAGGAGTAGTACATATTTACAAAGCGCAGCTATTTTTGGTTTAGGGAAAATACATTATAATGCTTATACCGCTCTTTGTGCTTTAATTGGAAATATTATCATTTATCCCATAGCCATTTATTTTTGGGGACTTATGGGAGCGGCCTATGCTGCCATTTCCAGCGGGATAATCATCTGGATAGCGTCTAAGTATTATCTAAGCATGGCTGTAAGAAAAACGCGCTGGGAAGCTGCGTAGAGATGTGTAGATAATATTACACCAACCTCCTCACCAACTCTTCTCTATTCCCATACAACATATCTATCACGGGAATCTCAATCATGGTATAGGCTCCCGGCCGGGCTTTCATGGTGGCTCGCGCGCATGCAACCATCACTTGGGCAGTCAATACCGGATTGTTGATGCGCATGGAAAATTCTAAACCATATTCGGTATTGGACTGCGTTTCATCCTGCCGGATGATATGTACACCATGAGTGGTATTTATCAAGGCACCAACATCCTCAACCAAAGTAACTTGCGTGTTGTCTTTTACGAAATATGCATCATTTTTTATCTTTTGCGTGACTTCTTCCAAATCATAACCATCTTCTAATTCGATATACACTTCCCGATTGTGTTTGCCTTTCCCTGCAGGAATGGTGATGGACAAAGCCTTTTTAACACCGGGGATGGCTTTTACAGCAACCGTGTGTCCCATGCTCATACCGGGACCAAAATTAGTATAAGTGGTTGCCTGGGGATAAATAGCCTCAAACAAATTTCTGATTACCGAATCGCTACCCGGATCCCAACCTGCAGAAACAATAGAAACAGCTTGATATTCTCGTGCAACTGACGCCAATTCTTGTCTCAATTCCCAAATGGACGCGTGTATATCATAACTGTCCACGGTATTGATACCTAAAGCTAATATTTCCTTAGCTTGACCGGGAATACTGCGTGTGGGCAAACATAAAATAGCTACATCTACCCTATCCAATTTACTGATATGATCTACTACAGAAATGCCCTGAAGTTCAGTCGACAAACTCTGCAAAGAGCTGGTTCTCCTGACAACCCCTGCCACTTCAAAATCGGGCGCAGCCTGCAAAGCTGCCAATACATTTTTTCCTATATTGCCATAACCTACGATGGCGGCTCTTATTTTTTGCATACAAATGTTTTATTTAGCACACAATATAGGCAGCTTTAAACAATGCAAATATATAATATCTGCGCGTGTTTTAAAAAAACCTATGTTATTGTGTGCCACTGTTTAATAATATCTTAAATGTCTTATTTAGCTTATTTAAAATGCTTCAATAAATCCTTGCGATTCGCTTGTATCAGCATCTTATGAATATCTCTCTTATATTCTTGTTTGTACCAAAAGAAAAACTTACGTTGGTCCAATTTTTCCTCTTTGGTTTTGGCTGTGTAAACTTTTTCCAAGGTATAAGGATGATAACCGGAATAATAAATTTCAGTTGCTAAAGTCATGGGCGTAGGCGTAAAATCCTGCACTTGCTCTAGTTTGAAATTCATTTTCTTGGTTGCCACTGCCAGCTCAGCCATATCTTCCGGTTTGCAAGCCGGGTGACTGGAAATAAAATATGGTATCAACTGCTGATTAAGATTATTTTGCTGATTGATACGATCAAATTCACGTTTAAACTGATGGAAATAATCGAAACTTGGTTTACGCATCAATTTTAACACCCTGTCTGAACTGTGTTCCGGTGCAACCTTCAACCTACCCGAAACATGTTTGGTAATCAATTCTCTGGTATATTCAGCATGACTTGCATTCGATTTTTTATCTTTTGCATCCGTCAAAAACAAATCATAACGTACCCCACTGCCGATAAAAGATTTTTTCACTTCCGGCACCTTATCAACAGCCTGATACACCTCCAATAAAGGCGTATGGTCGGTATTCAAATTAAAACATACATTCGGAAAAATACAGGAAGGGCGTTTGCATTTTTTGCAGATATCCATATCTATCCCATGCATTTCATACATATTGGCTGAAGGTCCACCCAAGTCACTGATATAACCCTTGAAATCGGGCATATTTACGATTTGCGTGACTTCTCGTAAAATAGATGCTTTGGAACGTGAAACCACAAATTTCCCCTGATGAGCCGAAATTGTACAAAATGCGCAGCCTCCAAAACAACCCCGGTGCAAATTAACAGAAAACTTAATCATCTCATAAGCAGGGATGGTCTTATTTTTATATTTGGGATGAGGCAAACGCGTAAAAGGTAAATCCATCGCAGCATCCAACTCTCCCTGTGTAAGTGGTTGATAAGGCGGATTGACCACCACATATTGACTACCGGTGGCCTGTACCAATCTGTCCGCATCATATCTATTGGACTCTGTTTCAATGTATTTAAAATTAGAAGCGTAGGCTTTTTTATCTTTTAAGCAGGTGGCATGATCTACTAAATATTTTGTATTCCATACTGCATGTTCGCTTACTTCTTTAGTCAAATAAGCCGTTTGAGGAATATCCCGCAAATCCTTTAAAGATTGACCGGTTTTCAAAGCTTCCAAAATAGCCAGCAAAGGCTTCTCCCCCATTCCATAAACTAACAAATCGGCTTTGCTGCTCATCAATATGCTCGGCATCAACTTATCCGACCAGTAATCATAATGCGTGAAGCGACGAAGTGAACCTTCAATGCCTCCTAAAAGAACAGGCACATCCGGATATAAATCCTTAAGAATATTGCAATAAACCGTAGCCGCATAATCCGGTCGAAAATGCGGTTTACCATCCGGAGAATAGGCATCATCAGAGCGCAAGCGTTTGTTAGCCGTATAATGATTGACCATGGAATCCATATTACCGGCGGTAACTGCAAAGAACAAACGTGGCTTGCCCAACTTCTTAAAATCACGCAAATCATCACGCCAATTGGGTTGAGGTACAATAGCAACTTTCAGTCCCTGAGCCTCTATCAAACGACCAATGACAGACGCGCCAAAAGCCGGATGATCCACATAGGCATCCCCCGAAAAAAGAATCACGTCCAATCTGTCCCATGAACGTAAGTCAATTTCTTTTTTAGTGGTGGGTAAGAAGTCTGTCAGTTGATACATTTATAAAGGACTTGCGAGTCAGTATAATTCTAAATAAAATTCTATCTTTGTAGATGAAAATCATGCAAAGATAATTAAAAATTCAAGACCCATATATGAAGTATTTTCCACCATCCGAACTGATAATCAACGCTGATGGCAGTATTTTTCACCTGCATCTTAAACCCAAGCATTTGGCTGACAATGTCATTCTCGTGGGTGACCCCGGAAGAGTGGCTTTAGTTGCCTCATACTTTGATTCTCAAGAATTTTCTATTTCAAATCGTGAATTTAACGCCATAACGGGCAGCTATAAAGGAAAGCGCATTACAGTTTTATCAACGGGCATTGGTACGGATAATATTGATATTGTGATGAATGAGTTGGATGCTTTGGCCAATATAGATTTTCAAACACGTACAGAGAAACCTGAATTTAAAGCACTGAATATCATTCGTATTGGCACCACAGGAGCTTTGCAAGCCGATATTCCCCTGGGAAGTTTTTTGATTTCCGAAAAATCCATAGGCTTCGATGGGATGATTAATTTCTATGCCGGAAGGGATGCTGTTTGCGATTTAGCATTTGAAAAAGCTTTGGTACAGCACCTGGATTGGAATCCGCAATTGGCAGCGCCTTATGTGGTAGATGCGGATGCTGCTCTGGTGGAACAAATTGGTCAAGATGACATGATGCGCGGCGTAACCATCTCAGCGAACGGCTTTTATGGTCCGCAAGGCAGAGAATTAAGGGTAGGTCTTGCCGACCCTGCACTAAACAGCAAAATCGAATCCTTTCGTTATGGTGACTATAAAATCACCAATTATGAAATGGAGGGTTCCGCCATTGCAGGTTTGGCGAAATTAATGGGCGGTCATAGAGCCATGACGGTTTGTTGCGTAATTGCCAATCGCCGTATATCCACTGCTAATACAGATTATGCACCCTATATAGAACGACTTATACAGAAAGTATTAGATAGAATTTAAACGAAGACCGACTATTATGAACAATTCAACCATTTGTGCCATTTCAACTCCCCCGGGTATCGGAGGAATAGCCGTTATTCGGGTATCCGGAGCAGATGCTTTTGCTATTTGTGACAGCATTTTCGTACCTGCACGTAAGGATATTTCTATCTCTCTTGCTGAAAGTCACAAATTATTTTACGGAGAAATCAGGGAAAACGAAAATCTCATTGATGAAGTGGTTGTAGGGATTTTCCGTAATCCACATTCCTTTACCGGTGAAGATGTGGTTGAGATTTCCTGCCATGCTTCTCCATACATTCAACAACAAATACTTAAACTGCTGATTGACAAGGGCTGTAAACTTGCCAAGCCCGGTGAATTTACCCAAAGAGCATTTATGAACGGTAAAATGGACTTAGCGCAAGCTGAAGCAGTTGCCGACTTGATAGCCTCCGATTCTGCAGCTTCACACCGCATGGCCATGAATCAGATGCGGGGTGGTTTTTCCAATGAGTTGACACAACTGAGGACACAATTGCTCAACTTTGTCTCGCTGATAGAATTGGAATTGGATTTTTCAGAAGAGGATGTTGAATTTGCAGACCGTGCACAACTGATGGAGCTGGCTACTGATATTGATCAGCACATCACTACCCTATCCGAATCTTTCCGTGTAGGTAATGTATTGAAAAATGGTATTCCGGTAGCCCTTATCGGTGAAACTAATGTCGGCAAATCTACCCTTTTAAACCTTTTATTAAAAGAAGAAAAAGCCATTGTTTCGGATATTCACGGCACTACCCGCGATACAATAGAGGATATAGTTAATATCCGTGGAATCTCTTTCAGGTTCATTGATACCGCCGGCATCAGAAAAACGACAGACACGATAGAAAGCATGGGTATAGAGCGTACTTTCCAAAAGATAGAACAAGCTTCTATCGTCTTATGGATACTGGATTGTACCCAGCTTAGCGATCATATGGAATGGCTGACAAGCCAGATAGAAAAAAAATCAGAGGGTAAAAAAGTCATCATGATTTTCAACAAGATAGATAAAATTACGCCTGAAGAAAATGAAGTGTTGACTGATATTTTCAGCGAATTTGAATGCGAAAGAATATTCATTTCCGCCAAGCAAAAGATCAATATTAAAGAATTGGAAGACGCTTTGGTCCGTGCCTCTCAAATACCCGAAATCAAGCCCGGCGATGTCGTGGTCAGCAACATACGCCATTACGAAGCCCTGCAACATGCACAAGCCGCCATTCAGAGAGTTATTCAAGGCTTAAATGCCGGTATCTCCGGTGATTTTCTCTCCCGAGACATCCGCGAATGCATGCATTACTTAGGTGAAATCACGGGACAAATATCTAATGATGAAGTGCTTGGGAATATTTTTGAAAAGTTTTGCATAGGAAAGTGAATTTTTTCCATAAAATATAACTTTGCAATAGATGTTTTTTGCATATAGAATCATTTATTTCCTATTTTTATATGCTTTCAAATATAATTTTATAACTTTGCAACGAAATAACTCCAAAAGCATATAATTATGACATTAAGTTTAGCTGCCTTTGTTAAAACAAAACGGAAAGAAGCCAATCTTACACAGCAAGAATTTGCCGATAGAGCCGGTGTGGCACTTACCGTTGTTCGGAAAATAGAGCAAGGCAAAGAAAATCTTAGTTTGGTAAAAGTCAATCAGGTTTTGATGATGTTTGGTCACAAGTTGGTACCTGTAAATCATAAAAAAATTATGCCATGAGACAAGGTAAGGTTTTTTATAAAGATGAATTTGCCGGAATTATAACGGAAACAAACGAAGGAGAATATCTATTCGAGTACGACAAAGAATACATCAATCAATTTTCTAACCAACCAATAACGTTTTCAATGCCCGTTTTGGATAAAGTGTATAAAGACGATCGGTTATTTCCTTTTTTTGAAGGACTGATCCCCGAAGGTTGGTTGCTGGAAATTGCCTCTAAAAGTTGGAAAATCAATCAGAACGACCGTATGGGCTTGCTTTTGGCATGTTGTAAAAACTGCGTCGGTGCCGTAAGTGTAATTCCGATAACAACCAATGAAGACTATGAATAAGAAGTGTTTATATTGCTATAAGGAACTGGACCAAGCAGGAGATTTTCATCCTTCCTGTAGCACCCACTTTTTTGGAAGTCCGGAACCACCAATTTTAGATTATACCCTATCAGAAATGACGGAGTTAGCCAAAGAAGTGGTAGAAAGTTCGGTAACCGTACCCGGAGTACAGCCAAAACTTTCGTTAGGCTTTATTAAAAACGTTTTGGGAGACGGCAGTAAGGGTCGATTAACCATAATGGGTGCATTGGGCGGAAACTATATTCTCAAACCGCAAAATGAGACTTTCAAGCAAATGCCCGAAAACGAACATCTTACCATGAGAATGGCTGAACTTTGTGGCATTTCTGTAGTCCCATCCACGCAGATTCGACTAAAATCGGGAGAGATTTCTTACCTTACTAAAAGAATAGACCGTACAGAAACGGGAGAAAAAATTCATATGCTGGATATGTTTCAGATTTTAGAAGCCTTTGATAAGTATAAAAGTTCGGTAGAAAAAGTCGGAAAAGCAGTTGCTGAGTACTCATCCAACACCTTACTTGATTTACTTCGACTTTTTGAAGTAGTACTTTTCAGTTATATCACGGGAAATAACGATATGCATCTGAAAAATTTTTCGTTGATTTTAGTTAATGAAGCATGGATGCTTGCACCAGCCTATGATTTATTGAATGTGAATCTACACATTCCGGAAGACACGGAAGAGACGGCACTTTCGATCTGTGGCAAGAAAAGAAAACTGACGAAATCTGATTTTTTTAGCTTGGGATTAGAGTTTCAATTGACCGAAAAACAAATTTTGAATACTTTTAAGCGCTTTGTTCAGGCAGAAAAAAAAATGAAGTTAGAGATAAAGTCATCTTTTTTATCTTCTGAAAATCAGATGAAATATATTCAATTACTGGAAGCCCGTTTGGCTTTATTGAAAGGATAAATCGAAAGCAATTTTTACAAAAAAATTTTAAGATGAAATTAAAATGACAGAACTAATAACGCAATATCCTTATGTGTTACCCTTTGTGATTTTCTTTGGGAGAATTTTTGATGTCTCATTGGGTACTTTGAGAATAATCTTTGTTTCCAAAGGGAAAAGGACGATAGCACCGATTATCGGTTTCTTTGAGGTATTTATATGGGTTGTAATTATTTCTCAGATTCTTTCGCATGCCAATGATTTGATAGCTTATCTTTCTTATGCAGCCGGCTATGCCACAGGCACTTACGTAGGCATGCTAATAGAGAGCAAATTGGCGTTCGGTGTATTGCTATATCGGGTTTACACCAAAGAAAGTGGCGGCGAACTTGTAAAAATGCTGAATGAAAACGGATTCGGAGCTACCATGATTCGCGGCGAAGGTTCAGTAGGTAAAGTGGATGTGATAGAAACGGTGGTAGCACGACAGCAAATGAAAAAGATAGAAAAGATAATCGATGATTTCGACAAAAACGCGTTTTACGTAACTGAAGATGTCCGCACAGCCCAAAACGGTATTTTCCCTAAAACTGCCAAAGTTTTTAAACGCTGGAGAATCGGGAAATAATACACGGTAGGATTAAAGTTAGCTGTTTTCAGTTTTTTAATAGTTTATAGTAAAAAAGACCGTTAGTTTTGATTCTAACGGTCTTTTTTTAGTTCAACTTATTGAGTACTAATCAGCAATCACCTGTACTATTCAACAATCACCTTTACCCGTTCATTATCCACTTGAAGGATATAAACTCCCAATGGTAAAACTCGACTTGAAAAATCACCTTTCCCCTTGAAAGATTGCAGCAACTGTCCGTTAATATTGTAAATATTCACGGCAGATTGTACGCCACTAACAGTGATTTTTTGGTCAACAATGGTCATAGCGTTGTCTAATTTTATACTTTCAACTCCCGCTACCATTTTTTTCCATCTCGCCACAGTAATATTTACAACAGAAGTATCTTTAAACTTAGCCTTGCGGTTTTCAGGCAGATTGCTTCCATCAGCCTGGCATTCTTCGTAATCCCAGTCTTTTCTATTCCAGCACTTAAATTCTACGTCTGCAACGTTTTGGATTACAGCGGTAAAAGTTCCGTCTTCATTTTTCACTGCCGGTATTGCATTATCCAAGCCCCATCCAGATCCAAAACTACCCATTAAATATATGCTATCAGTACCGACAGGATAGGAAGTAATATTAACGGTAATATCACCCACATTTACAGGATCATAAATAGCTTTAAATCCTGTACATACCACGTTCACCTCGTTATTGGCACCACCGTTATCAAGATAATAAAAATTTGTTGATTGTGTTTGCTCGTATGCCCAGCTTGGACCGGAAGCAAATTTGAATTGAAGAAGTTGTGCGTCAACGTTTGGCACCGTGTAGGTGTAGTATTTTCCATCCTCATCTTCAGTAACAAAAGTCATTTCCTTTTGAGGTTGTTCCCAATTGGCAAAATTTCCGGTAATGTAGCAGTAAACTGTAGTTTTCGGTACCATTACGTTTACCTTAACGTCACCCGGGGCTTTTGATACATGAAACGAAAGGTGGTAGTTTTCGGTACCATTACGTTTACCTTAACGTCACCCGGAGGTATTCCCGGTGTGTAATATCGCTGGAAAGCATTTACTACTGCCCCCGTAAACCCAACTGCACCATAAGTAAAATCGGCAGCCGGATCAGCTTGTTCAAACATCCAATCCGGTCCTGCCAGAAATTTAAAATTGTAATCATCTTCAACACGATCAGGCACGGTAATATCAGTTTCAAAAATCAGAGAATCCCGAACTTTGGTCATTGGAGTAGCAGAAGTGCTCCAATTATTAAAACCACCGGTAGCATACACCACCATAGTTGTATCAGGCACCTGAACTCTTAATTTTACTGTTTGCTCAGCAAAACTAACATTGGCTATTGCAAATAACGCAATCAGCACCATTAAAGAATAATTTTTTTTCATAAGGATAAATTTTAAATGTTAATAAAAATAATTTTTGTAAGTATCTTCAACTATTAATAGCTAAATATTGAAAGTAACGCAGCAGTTGGGCATTTATGAAACACCGCCTTAGGGAGTTACGTATTATTCAACAATCACTTTTACCTGTGATTTATCCACTTGAAGGATGTAAGCTCCCGATGGTAAAACCCGACTTGTAAAATCACCTTTTCCTTTGAAATATTGTATCACTTGACCGTTCATGTTATACACATTCACAAGCGACTGCACCCCACTTACTATAATTTTATTGTCAATAATGATTATAGGATAGTCAAATTTTACATCTTCAATTCCAGTCGGTATATCACTTTTTTTCCATCTCGCCACAGTAATATTTACAGTAGAAGCATCTCTGAACTTAGCCTTACGGTTTGGCAAATTGCTTCCATCAGCCTGACACTCTTCGTAAGCCCAGTCTTTTCTGTTCCAGCACTTGTATTCCACGTCTGCTACGTTATAGATTACAGCAGTAAATGATCCGTCGGCATTTTTCACTGCCGGTATTGCTTCATTTATGTCCCAGTCGGGACCAAAAAAATTACCTACCAAGTATATACTATCAGTTCCGGAAGGATAAGAAGTGATATTAACGGTAATATCACCAAGCTCATAAATATCCTTAAATCCTGTACATACCACGCTTACCTCGTTATTGGCACCACCGTTACCAGAGTAAGAGAAGTTACCTTGTGTTTGCTCGTATGCCCAGCCTGGACCTGAAGCAAATTTGAATTCAAGAACTTGCGGGTCAAAATTTGGTACTGTGTCAGTGTAGTTTTTTCCATCCGCATCTTCGTCAACAAAAGTCATTTCCTTTTGAGGTTCTTCCCAATTCACAAAATTTCCGGTAATGTAGCAGTAATGTGTAGTTTTCGGAACCTTTACGTTTACTTTAATGTTTACAGGAGTTAAATATTGTGCGAAAGAATTTACCACAGCTCCCTGCCATCCAACTGCACCGTAAGTAAAGTCGGCAGACGGATTATTTTGTTGATAATCCCAACTCGGTCCTGCCAAAAATTTGTAATTGTAACCACCATCAACACTATCAGGCACGGTAATAGCAGCTTCAAATATCTTAGGAGAATCCTGCACCTTGGTCATGGGAGTAGCATAAGTGCTCCAATTATTAAACCAACCGGAAGCATATACCACATTAGTTGAATCAGGCACCTGAACTCTTAATGTTACTGTTTGGTCTGCAAAAGTAACATTGGCTGTTGCGAATAACGCAATCAGCACCATTAAAAAATAATTTTTTTTCATACGAATTAATTTTAAATGTTAATAAAAATATTTTTAAATTGTGTTATTTCTTCCAAATGCAGGAAGTTAAACTTTTACCCGGTAAAGTAATGTCAAAATGATGATTTTCATCTTCTATTGTCATTTGAAAGGATGTTGCATTTTCATTTTGAAGTACAATACCGTAGGTTCCATCAGGATTCAGAGCTGCTGTGGCATACACACCACTCGGCACATATCCGGAAGTGCCGATACGAAGAGAACCGGGTAACAGCACTTTTGACATATGTCCTATGAAATAATAATGTGACTTTCTGTCCAAAGTTTTATAATCGGACGAATTGATGTCCACAGCTCCGTAACAGGTAGTACAACCGCCGGGGCGATTGGGTCCGCGATTATCATCCAGCATGTAATTCCAAACAATCACAGCTTTGCAATGACGATTTAATGCACCGATTCCGATTTCCTTCATTGTCCACATTAAATCTCCTTCAAAAGAGTGATAATTCCAGGTTCCGATGGACATTTCGGTGAAATAAAGATTTTTATCCGGACGGGCATTGTGAATTTTAGTAAATTCTGAACTGCTGCCTCCATATGCATGATAAGCAGCACCATCGATGTATTTAGCTGCTTCGGGATCTTCGTAAATTTTTAGCGGATAATCTTGTTGATCACTAATGTTGTCGTAGTTGAAATTATGGTCAAAAACAATAATTTTTGTTTTCAGGTTAGCTTCGGCAAATTTCGGTCCCAGCGCTGTCTTTATAAAATCACGCTGCTCCTGCCAAGTCATGTAGAGCGATACCGAATTTCCTCGATTCAAAGGCTCATTCTGAATCGTAATTGATTCTATCGGGAAGCCTGCTTTCTCCATAGCTTGAATCCATTTTACAAAGTAAGTAGCATAATCCTGATAGTATTTGGGATTCAACTGACCGCTTGTCCATGAGTTATAAGGCTGTAAATCAGTTAGATTATTCACCTTCATCCATCTTGGTGGTGTCCAAGGCGACCCCATGATTTTTATTTTTGGATTAATAGCTAATATTTCTCTCAATATTGGGTAAATATCACGCACATCGTAAGGATGCATCGCAAAATTTTCAATTCCCGGCTCATCACAGCAGGTATATTCATCCAGTGAAAAATCTGAACAACCGATAGATACACGTATATAGCTATAACCCATTCCTTTATCAGGACTGAAAGATTCTTCCAGCAGTTTTGCTCTGTCTTCCTTACTCATTTTCAATAGATTATAACACGAAGAACCGGTAATTGCCGCACCAAATCCATCAATAGTTTGGAAGGTTTGCTCAGGCTTCAAAGTAAGCGTTTTCTCAATGTTCATATTGATTCCTGTACCAAAACTTTTTGATACTGCACTGAACAACATCGTTTTATCACCAGTGGTTACGTATGTACTCACGTCTTTTGTTTCCTTTTCATCAGGCTTGTTGTTGTCGGGACCATTGCCTCCTTCACAAGATGTACAACCCACAAAAGTAAGCAGTAACGCAATAATATACAGATAATTAACGATTTTTCTCATGAAATTTAATTTAGTCGATTTTTATAATTTTAGTTGTTTTGGCATTTACATCCAGCGTAATGCGATATACACCATTGAAAGGCACATCAGAACCGCGCCAGTTACCTACGTTACCGGCTTCCGCACTGCTTTTAAGCGGAGATTCTACTGTATAAGCGATTGATGATTCTTCGCCATGGTCCCAGCCTCTGTAATGGAAAAATTTAAAGTTACATGTTCCAAAACCGGTTCCTTCTGTGTTATCTTCGTTTTCAAGATAAACGGTAGCTTGATAAACTCCATTTGAAATTTTTCGGCAAGGTACATAGTCAAGTGGTGTATTCCAGTTCCAGCTTGTAGTAATAGCATACGGTTGCGATGGGCGACCCATTCCAATTCCACAAATCCACAGTGCATCCGGAAATACCACGGTTGGCATGGGTTCAATGTAGAGATAATCGCCTGCAATGTGATAATAGGCTTTATACATACCCGTTTCGCCAAGGAATTTTGCTTTGTTCTCTCCGGTTACTTCAAAATAATCTGGTGCTAATCCGTTTGAAAGGTCAGCAATACCTGTAAAAGTAACTTCCACATCTTTTCCGAAATACACAGTTGCACCACGGAATTGCTTTGCAGCCGATCCAAGCAACGAAGCCGGCGAAGATGCCAAATCAACATTTACATCAAGGGAAGTAACCGGTTCAAGAAGCTTTCCGGCTACATCCAATTTGAAATTGATGGCATCAAAGGAGCACGAAGAAATATTAACCAATGATTCATTCTCAACCGAAATAGGATCTTCTCCTTGTGTAATAAATGTTATTTCACCATTTTTCATCCCAAAAACAAACTCCGATGACCAATCTACACGTCCAAACGGAGTTTTTTTCGATGCAATGTAGCAGGAAAATTTGTTGGGAAATTCAATACCGCTTACCGAGTAAATTAAATTCTCGGAATCGGTTAAAATCAGTTCTTTCGTAGGCAATCCACTTGTAATGGTAGAAGGGATCAAGTACAGTGTCTTCATTTCCGGTCTGTTACCTATGGTATTATCTATTAGCTTTTCTGTTTTGAAACCTTCCACATTTATTGCTATCAAGAAAACTTTAACTTTCTCTTTATCAGGCATTCCCACCCCGAAAGGGATATGGTATTTCTTAGTAATACTTGCTGAATTGCCTTTTGTTCGGATAGACTCAGAGATAATTAGTTTATTGCTGACCGCAATTTTCACTTCCAGTGTGGAAAGTGGATTTGTATCACTCACATCAGCAGTTAGCGTAATGGAGTCACCATACTGAATAGAATTTTCAGCAACACTGGCTGTCAGCGAAGGGATACTTTCCGGATAGTGTGTCCTAAATTCGGCATCCTGACATGAACTTGCAATAACAAGCGTCAAAATAATGATTATATAATGTATTCTCTTCATTTTCTTTTTGTTCTAAATAATATTGTAAAAAAACGATAACGATTAAAAGTAACTCACCCTACTTACAACATTTTATTTTATAGTGGACCACAACTCCCCCTTGGGGGGTCGGGGGGCTGTTAATATCCCGGATTTTGCACCAGATTAGTATTTTCGTCCAACACCGGTTGGGGAATAGGGAGCAACTCTAATTCAACAGAGAACTCACGGGCTTGTTTTAATCGTCCCGGGTCACGCTGATTAAGGGTATTCATTACGCTTTGCAGTTTTTCATGCCGAATTAAATCAAACAAACGATGACCTTCAAATGCCAATTCCAATCTCCTTTCAAGCAGAATAGCATCAAGCAGGCTTTCTTTGGATGATACTGCAGATGCCGGCAATGCGGGTAAACCTACTCGCTGACGTACGGTATTTACTACCTGAGCAGCTTGCAAAAGCTGATTTTTTCTGGCAAGTGCTTCGGCTTTCAAAAGCATAATATCAGCACCGCGTAGTTTGATAATTGAATTCGCATTAGAACGGCATTTATACATGAACGGATAGTTTTTCGAATCATAATAATTCGACCAAGCAGTTTCATAATATACAATTGATTCGTTTTTACGTTTCATATCTCCCGCATCGTCAAAGGCTTTAATCAAGTCTCTCGATGGTGTCACCCATTTAGCCCAGGTAAAATAGAAATCGTAATCAAGCAGGTCTCTTCCAAACATCCAAGTTACCCAGTTTCCGCTTCCGGTAAAATATTGAAGTTCAAGTATTGACTCAGAAGTATTTCTTGCTTTTGCGTCTGTTTTTGAAGCATTCAATCCGAATAAATCGCTGTAATCTGCTACCAGACTGATTCCATCTGCAAACACCTGATCGGCAAAATAAATCACGCTGTCAGGATTTTGAACTTGTCTTTCTGCATATACTTTGGCAAGCAATGCTTTTGCCACCGTTTTTGAAAGAATGGTTTTATCCGCATTATTATTAGCCGGAGCATGTTCCAAAGCGCTTCTCAAATCGCTGATAATCTGTGCATACGCTTCTGCGGGCGTATTGGATTTTGGGAAATAAAGCGGATAAACTTCCTCGATATTTTCTGCCGTGATTTTGCCGGCTTCTTTGGTAATAACCGGAAAGTTTCCAAACCATCTCACCATGTCAAACATAATCATTGCCCGGTAAATCTTGGCTTCAGCTTTCCATAGATTTCTTTCAGGCTTAGTCAGAGACTCGTCGGGTACCAGGTCAATATTACTGATAATGCTGTTGGCTGCGGCTATATCACCCATATACCGATCCCAGTCACGGGCTATTACACTATTGCTAGCATCCAGGTTGTTAGTTTCCACGGGCACCACCTCCGCACCTGTAGTTCCGGCATATGCATTATCCGAACGACACTCCGAAAACAGCAAATAATCAAGATACCAATGTTCCTGATTACCTGTCATACGTTGATAAATGTCTCTGTAAACAGCGAGCATCGCTTCACGGTCCTTATATTTTATTTCCATTCCGGTTGTATCTTTCGTTCCTACCGTGTTCTCCGAAAGTTGAGATACAGGCTCATAGTCAAGATCGCAGGCTGTGAAAAGTAAAATGAACAGCCCTATACTCAATTTTATTATTTTTTTAACGTGTTTCATAATTTTAAAATAGATTTGGTTCAAATTAAATTTCAATATTCAGCCCAACTATAAAGGAGCGTGTTTGTGGATAAGTTCCGTAATCTATTCCTTGCACATTACCTGAATTTCCCCACTGATTTACTTCCGGGTCAAATCCAAGATATTTTGTAAAAGTGAATAAATTAGTAACAGTGGCATATGGCTGTATTTTTCGAATGCCCACTTTTTTCATCCAGTTCATATCAAAATCGTAGGATAAAGTAACATCTTTGATACGCAGATAACTTCCATCTTCTACAAAATAGGATGAAATCTTCATGTCATAACCGGCTTTCGGGATGGATGTAATCATTCCCGGTCTGCGCCATCTATCAATAACTCTTTTGCTTTGATTTTTAGCATCGTACATCCCTTCTGACTCAATTCTGGATACGTTAAAAATATCATTTCCATAAGTTCCTTGCAATAAAATGCTTAGGTTGAAATTTTTATACGAAAATATATTGGTCATACCGAAAGTAAAGTCCGGATTCGGGTCACCAATGTAGGTCCTGTCTGACGCATTGATAAAATCGTCATTGTTTTTATCCACATATATCAACTCGCCTGTTTCGGGATCTACACCTGTTGATTCATATCCCCAAAAACCACCCAACGGTCTTCCCGGCATATTTTTTACGGCATAATCGGAAAGAATATCGGTTACACGTGCATCGTAGTACACTTGTTTAAACACAAGGCTTTCAAGCCTGTTTTTATTATGAGAGATGTTAAAATCGGTACTCCATTTGAAGTCTCCGACAAAGTTTTTTGAACTCACACTCAACTCAACACCGCGGTTGGTCATTTCTCCTTCATTGCGCTGGATGGAGTTTACAGCCGCTGAGCCGGCAGGTAAGGTTACCCACATCAACATGTCGGTTGTCCGTTTGAAATAGTAGTCTAAGTTCATGGTCAACCTGCTTTGAAACATAGTTAAATCCAGTCCTATATTGGTTTGTGTAGTCGTTTCCCAAGTCAAATCAGACGAACTCAAACTTGCCTGCGAATAGGTTGGAACAGCATCTCCTTGCCCCGGCTTCCACCATTCTATACGGTTAAAATTGTACCTTTCCAGATATGCGTAATCCCCCAGCCCATCCTGATTTCCGGTTTGTCCCCATCCTGCACGAAGTTTCAGGTCATCCAGCCAATGAACATCTGCCAAAAACTTTTCCGATGATGCTCTCCATGCAGCAGAAAACGATGGAAAATATCCCCAGCGCCCCGATGGAGCCAGTTTACTTGAACCGTCAGCACGAACATTGAAAGTTGCTAAATATTTACTGTCGTAGTTGTAGGAAATACGCCCTAAGTAAGACATAATCGCCCATTGAGAAGCCGTTGTACCATTTCCCGGACTTATTTTGTTCGCTGCATTCAATGTCTGAACCAGGTCATTGGCAAAGTGAGAAGCAAACTGATAACTCTCGGACCAGTCTGAAACGGTATAGGACGTCCCCGCCATGGCTTCAAAACTATGCAAATTTATCTTCTTATTATAGGTAAGAATATTATCCAACATCATCACAGCCCCAAACGAGCGGTTGTCCTGCGCTTCTCCAAACTGCCCACGTCCATAACTGGTGGAAATCGGGTCCAAGAAAGATGTATAGTTATAGTAAGTCATATCCCCCGTAATGGACGACGATAGTTTCAGATCAGGCATAAAAGAAATCACGCTTTTACCGGTCGCGAGCAGTCTGTGCGTATTGTGTTTATTGTTTTTTGTTCTGGCTAAGTTCTCCAACGGATGAGTTATATTGCTGACGCCAAAGAAACGATTGTAATAATGTTTCGGATTATCTGTATCCCAGATTGGAGCGTAAGTTGGTGTGTTTATGACAGATAATATTACCCCGCCACGATTAGAGCCTGTCCCGGAGATAATATCACCGATGGAAATGTTGTTTGAATAGGAAATATTTCCACTCACAGTGAGCCATTTAAACAATTCAGCATCTACTGCCGACCGAAAATTAAACCGTTTAAAAGCAGTAGTATTAATAATTCCTGTTTCGTCAGTATATCCACCGGACAAGAAATAGTTTACTTTATTGGAAGTTCCGGACGCAGATAACTGGTAGTTATTTCTGATTCCAGTGGTAAATGTTTCGTCAAACCAGTTTGTTTGGTCTGTAAGACCATCGGGAAGCACTACGGAAGATTGCAAATCGCTAAGGTATTCTTTATATTCAGCTAAATTTAGTGATTCTATTCTCCTGCTGATATTTGTAATACCCCTATAAGTGCTAAATGAAATAGATGAGCGATCTTTGGGGACTGTGGCTTTGGTAGTAATCATCACTACACCGTTTGCACCACGCGAACCATAGATAGCTGCTGACGACGCATCTTTCATAATCTGCATGCTCTCAATATCATTAGCCGAAAGAAAATCAATGTTGTTCATCGGCACGCCATCTACCACGTAGAGCGGATCATTGCTGGCATTCATGGATGTTGTTCCACGTACACGAATTACCATTCCTGCACCCGGACGACCATTAGGCTGAATTACCTGAACTCCGGCTGCTTTTCCCTGAATTGCCTGCGCTGCTGATGTAATGGGACGCATGTCTAAATCTTCGGTAGAAACTGATGAAACGGCAGTGGTCAGGTCTCCACGCTTCTGAACACCATAGCCAATTACAACAATTTCATCCAAACCCTTGGCTTCTTCCGTCAGAATAACATCATTAACTAACTGCGACGACAAGGCAACTTCCCGGGCATTCATTCCAACATAGGAAAAAACCAACACATCTCCCTGCTTGGCATGGATGCTGTATTCTCCATCAAGATTGGTAATAACACCACTGGTTGTACCCTTTACAAGCACACTTACACCGATAAGCGGTTCACCTCCGGCATCTTTTACGGTACCCCGGTAATTACTTGTTGATTGTGCTGATATTGCTGATGTAACAAACACCAATATCAATACTATCAAGCATAAAACATTCTTTCTTTGTGTTCTCATATGTAGTAAGTTAGAAATTTATAACCAATAAATTGACACTCTACTTCTTTGTTATTGTTTTCTTTAGGTCTCCAATTTGTATAATAAAATCACCTTTTTCACATACCCATTCATTTTTAGTGTTTACAAATGCCAAATCTTGTGATGTAATTACAAAATCAACTTGACGAATTTCATTAGGTTTTAAGTTAATTTTCTGAAAGCGTCTCAGCCTTTTCACATCCGGCGTAATAGAAGCATATACATCTGAAGAATATAATAAAATACTTTCCTTGCCCTCTCTATCACCGGTATTTTTCACCGTAACAGCTATTGAGATTGAGTCTCCATCTGAAAAAACAAAAGGATTTACAATCAAATTGCTATATTCAAACGTTGTATAACTTAATCCATGTCCAAATTCAAATTGAGGGAGATAATCACCATCAATCTTTTTTCCTTCTTCTATCGCTCCCATATCTTCTGATGGCTTGTGATAATATGTGTATAAAGCACTCGGATAACGCGGATAAGTGTAAGGTAGCCTACCTGAAGGATTTGTTTTTCCTGCTAAAATTTCAGCCAAAGCATCTCCCCCAAAATTACTTGTTAAATAAATATTAATTATTGCAGCAGATAAGGGTTCAATTTTATTGATACATCTCGGACGACCGGAATTAATCACAAGGATAATGGGTTTTCCTGTTTTTGCCAACTTTTTTGCTAACTCTACTTGATTATCACTTAAATATAAATCCTGCAAATTTCCGGGTTTTTCAGCGTAAGAATTTTCTCCCACACATAGAATGATATAATCTGCCTGTTCTGCTGCGTTAATCGTTTCCTGCAATTGATCAAATCTGTCTATATTGAAGTTGGCTTCGTTAACATAGCTTACGCCCGGCAAATATTTTACATGCTTTTGACCGAATTGGGTGGATATGGCTTCATAGATGGTATTAAAACCGGCGGTGTAATAATCGGTCTTTTCTCCCTGCCAGGAATAGCTCCAGCCACCATTTAATGTTCGCATACTATTGGCATTTGGACCACATACCAGAATCTTTTTACCGAAATCAATGGGCAACACCTTGTTTTCATTTTTCAATAAAGTGATGGCTTCCAAAGCCGCCTGACGAGACCAATCAGAAAATTTTTGAGAAGCAAACTCCGGATAATCTTTAAGATAAGTGACTGGATTCTCAAACAACCCTAATTTTTCTTTCAATTTTAAGATCCGTCTGACAGATTGATTAATCCTTTTTTCTGAAATTGCCCCTTCTTTTACCAATACCACCAAAGTATCACAGAAAGTTTCGTAATCATAAGAGGACATGGAAATATCTATTCCGGCATCAACAGCTAATTTTATTGCTTCTTTCATATTAGAAGCTACTTTGTCCCGGGTATATAATTTATCTATGTCCATCCAATCGGAAACCACAACGCCTTCAAATCCTAATTCTTCACGCAGTAATTTTGTCAAAATATCAGGATTGGCATGAACTGAAATTCCGTTGATTATACCGGAATTAATCATAATTGTATGCGAACCATTTTCAATGGCTGCCTTGAACAGCGGAAGGTGATACTCTCTTAAAATGTGTTCAGGAACAAAGGCAGGAGTACGATCTATCCCACTGTTAGGAACTGAATATGCCAAAAAATGTTTCATGCAGCTTGCCACGTGGTTTGCATCTATTCCATTTTTTGAGTCTCCTTCCATACCTTTAACCATTTCAACACCCATTACTGTTCCTACATAAGGGTCTTCTCCAAAACCTTCGAACTGTCTTGGAAATCTTGGGTCGGAACCTAAATCTAAAACCGGTGAAAAATTCCAGGGAATGCCACAAGCCCGTGTTTCGTAAGCTGTTGCTTGAGCCATTCTATAAGCATGTATAGGATCAAATGTGGCGGCTAATGCTATCTCGTGAGGGAAAAATGTGCCGTCAGCCGTATAAGTTGTGCCATGTATTTGGTCTAATCCATAAAGAATGGGGACAGACAATCTTGTTTCATTTACTGCAACTTGTTGGATTTGAGATAAAATATAGTTCCATTCCAGCGCAGGCAAGGCTCTATTATTAGTTGTATTTAATATTGAACCTACGTGGTACTCTACTACTGCATGACGTAAAGCAGCAGTGTCAATAATAAATGGTTCGTCACTGCTGAATCTGGAGTCGCCTGTACCTATTACATCCAAAGTAATTTGAGCCATCTGCCCCACTTTTTCTTCTAATGTCATTTTGGACAGAAGTTGCTCTACTTTCGATGAGTTCTCTTGTTGTTTACAACTATAAAAGAAAAATGATACAACGATAATTGTTAAATAGAAAATAGAATTTAATCGCATATTGCTTAAACTTTAGAGTTTTCTCTAAGCAAAAATACGAAATGGAATGACTAAAACTTCTGAGTGGAAAAATTTGGGGATACTGCAAAATCTTAACTTATTGAAAAAAAGTATATTATCAAAATATTAAGCTCAAAATAAGTGGATTCTAATTAAGTTTTTTTGTGGCTTTTTTGCTTATTTTGTAAACGTTCCTATTTTTTTTACCATCGTTTCAAAATCATTTCTTGAAACTTTTGCTTTGTTTTTGATTTTTGCACGGTAGTTATAGATGGTGTTGGATGAATAATGAAGTAATTCGGCAATTTTGGCACTGTTGTCAATTCCAAGACGGATAAGCGCAAAAATACGCAGTTCGGTGTTCAATAGTTCGTCTTTTTTCAGCATAATTTTCTCATCATCCATCAATAGTTCGTTAAACTCACTTACAAAGTCAGGATAAAGCCGCAGGAATGACCGGTCAAAGTTATCGTAGAATTCTTTCAGTTCGTTTTCTATAAAATCAGTTGATTTAGCATCATCAATCACCTCGTTCAGCCTGCCAACCGATAGTTTCTTTCTTACATTTTTTCGATACGAGTCCATTTTATCAATGTAAAACGAGCAGAGCGACAAAAAGTGTCCGATATACTCTTCTTTTACCTGATTCGATTCTAAAAGTTCGGCATTTGTATTTTTAATTTTATCGTTTAAACTTCTTAATTCCCAATTCAAGTGATTCAGTTGGTCATTAATTTTCACTGTCTGTTTGTTTACTTTTGAAATCTTTCTGTTCTGCAATAAAATCCCTACCCCTGAAAGTAGGAGCAACAAACTCAGGAGACTGATAAACCTCAATAAAGTACGCAATTTTTTTTCCTGCTGTGCTTTATTTAATTGGTAAGCATTGTTGATAATAGCCTGAACTTCTGCTATTTGCGTATATCTCAGTCGAGCATTAAAGATGTTGGCATTATTTACCGAATAATTAATATACTGATGTGCCCGATTCACATCACCCAACTCAAACATGATTCCGGCAAGCTCCCACGATGAAGCATTATCAGTAATTCCAAGTTTCAAATCGGCAATAGCTGATTTAAAAAGCCATTTCTGACGAGATTTTATATCACCGCTTTCTTTGTAAATCAATGATCTCAGAAAAGTAATCACAGCATATTCATGACTGTTTTCCGGGACACCTTCTAAGCGTTTGTCATTTAATTCAAGTGCAACTTTGAAATCCCGAATACTTAGGAAATCCGATTCTTTGATAGATAAATAAAGATCACCATCCTGGGGTAAGATATTCAATTGCAAATTTTTATACTTATCAGCTATCTCCCGGTAGGTAATACTCAATTCCGGATCTTTACTGTAAAATGAAAGTTCTCCATAAGTATGCTCCATGCAACTGTAATATGCAAGTAGAAGGTTCGCCGTTAAATCAGCTTCACTAATTTCATCCAGTAAATCTACTGATTCTTTGTACAAACCGATAGATGCAAGCAAATAAGCCAGTTGTATTTTTGATTCTATCTGCAAATCAACGTTATTAATATCTTCTGCAAGAGCAATATTTTTTTTCAAATACACAATAGCGGAATCAGAGATATAAGGGCGGTATTCTTTGTAGATTTGCTGATTGACAGAATAAAGCTGTTGGGGCGTAAGGAACTGTTTTCCCGCTTCAAATTTCAGATTATCAATGCGGTCATGCCTTTCAGCAATGTATATTTCGTATTTACTTAGCAGTTTGTCATACACGTGCATCAGCGAGTCTGTTTCCTTGTCTAACGCTGATACCGGAATTACAAACACTGAAAAAAACACTAAAAAAACTATCAGATTCCTCATCATCCACTGGATTTTCACGAATATTTCTTCCGCAAATTTAGAAAAAATAATCATATAATAATGAAGTTGATATAATTTGGTTTTCTATAAATTGAGGTTAAGCATCTTATAATCAATGCTCAACACTCAAAACTCAATACTCAGAACTCAGAATTCAAACCATCTTTAACTGATCAAAGTCAAATAAATCATACTTTTTCATCCAAAACGTAGGAAAATTTTTGTTTCTTTGTCTAAGAACTATTGAACAACTGAGAGTGTGAACAAATGTCCGATGAACAATTAATAGAAAAGATACTTTCCGGGGATAAGGAAGCATTTCGCCTGTTGATGGAGAAATACCAACAGCAGGTGTTTTATGTGGCAATGGGTTTTGTCCATTCACGGGAGGATGCCGAAGATATTACACAAGAAGTTTTTATTCGGGTGTTTCACTCGTTGAATTCATTCAAAGAAAAATCGCTTTTTTCCACGTGGTTGTATCGGATTGCACTGAATACTTCTATCAACTATATCAATAAAAATAAAAGGCGAAATTTCTTTACTGAAGCCGGTGATAGTCTGATGAATTTATTAAACAAAAGTAACGAAGAAAAAGACGTTCATCAGCAACTTGAAGCAACAGAAACAGAAAAAAGCATACAAAAGGCGATAGACGAACTACCGGTAAAACAACGCAAAGCCTTTATATTGAGTAAATATGAAGAACTATCGCAACGCAAAATTGCTGAAATAATGCAAACTTCGGAAGGAGCTATAGAGCAACTTTTAGTGCGTGCAAAAAAGAATTTGCAAAAAAAATTAGCCCATCTCGTAGGAAAATAACAAAACAACTGTCTAACAAAACAGACATCAAGCTAACAAATACTGAAAATAATGGAAAATAGAATTAATAGTAAAACAGCAAAAACTATAATCAGCCACACAAAAAAGTCCCCCTTGGGGGATTTAGGGGGCTTAGATGACCACATAGACAACTTTATTCGCAAAGATAAACAGGAGCAAGTCAATCCCTATCTTGCAACACGTGTATTAGCGAAATTGGAGGAATATGATGAAACCGCAGTTATTGTTCCAATATGGAAAAAAGTGGCAGTTGTTGCCAGTTTTGCTTTGGTCATTGCAGCAGGTTTTAAATTGGGAAGCTTTGCACAAGGAGAAAAAGAATATATTTCCATCAATATTAATGATGCACAACTTGAAAATTTAAATTTTTATACATTTATAGATCATGAATAATAAAAACAAAATACTGGTTTGGATTATTGTCTTGCTGGCGATACTAAACTTGACAACAATCGTTTCCATTATACACCACAGATACAAGGACAAACAAGCTGCTGAAACCGTGATTGTTACAGGACAAGGAAAAAATCCGCTAAGCGGCAGATTTTTCATGCAAGAAGTGGGATTTGACAACGAACAAATGGAGCAATTCAGACAAATAAACCGAATTTTCAAGCCAAAATCCAATCAAATAATTTGGCAAATGGACAGTCTGAAAGTGTTGATTTTTGATGAACTAAATAAACAACAAGTTGATACGGCAAGATTAGAACAATTAAACACAGCATTCGGAGAATTGCACGCAGAACTGAAAGATGAAACCTGCATGTTTTATTTAAAATTGAAAGAAATTTCAAACGCGGAGCAAATTGAAAAACTAAAAAGTGCTTTTGAACCGCTCTTTTATCAGGAAAACAGCCCTACTCAAGGCAGAGGAAGAGGCAGAGGCGGCAGACAACAGCCTTATTATGACAATGATATTCAAAATTAAAAACAGAAAAATAATTTATTAAAACAACAATTTAAAAACAAGAAAATTATGAGAACAATCGTGTTTACAATTGCATTTGCAATGATGACTGTGGTAGCTTTCGGTCAAAACAATCAACAAGCAAAAGCTGCAAATAAAGCTCAAACAGAAACCAAAGTTCAAACTCGAAAAGGTCCCAATTTCGTGGATAAAAACAAAAATGGAATTTGCGATAATTATGAGCAAGGAACCCGTCCGGCACGCGGTCAAAAACGAAATGCGAAAAGCGGTGGCAGAAACTTCGTGGACAAAAATAAAGACGGTATTTGCGACAATTACCAAACCGGAAATTGTCAAGGGCAATGTAGAGGTAACAGAACTGTAAGTACTAAAAAATAGTCACTTCTATTAAGTATTATGGGGGATAATGCATCCCCCTGTTTTTTACAAAAATAAAACTCACTATTTAAATTTACAGAAAATGAAAACTATTAGTATTAGTAATATCATACTTGCCACGATTTTGTCCACTTTTTCCCTTGCAAGTTGTGAAGCAAAATCAAGTGATTTGATGCCTGATACAGAACTGATTGATGCTGAAAACATGTCAATGGCTGATCAATCATTAATCGGACTTACTGCCAATCAAATTGTTCCCGGAAATGTAACCGAAACAGATATTGAACACCTTCTTTATATGCTTGAAGAAGAAAAATTGGCACATGATGTTTATATTTATTTCAACGAGAAATACAATAGAAGGGTATTCCAAAACATCTCGAAAAGTGAAACTGTACATCAAAAAGCAGTCATGTATCTTATCAATCTATTTGATGTTGAAGCACCGGAAGCAAAACCTTTTGGAGAGTTTCATCATCCTGAATTACAGGCACTTTACACAAAGCTAATCACAGAAGCTGAAACTTTGGAAGATGCACTAAAGGTAGGTGCATTGATAGAAGAGGTTGATATTATGGACTTGAAAAAAGGCTTTTCCGAAACTCAAAATGAAAATATCAAGCGTGTTTTTTCAAACCTGCTACGTGCTTCAGGTTTTCATTTGAAAGCTTTTGTCAGAAACCTTAATGTTCGTGGCATTGACTACCAACCCCAAATTTTATCACAAGAAGAATTCAATGCAATTTTAGGAAAGTAGTCTGTTGACTCAAAATAAATTGTACAAAATATCACTACAATGAAAATCAGAAAAAATATTGCGATTAGCGAAAACGGCTTTATTTTTAATCCGATGACCGGAGATAGTTTCAGCGTGAATGAAACAGGCGTTTACATTCTTCAAAAGCTGAAAGACGGCGGAAGTGAAGAGACTATTCTTCAAAATTTAATGGATGAATACGAATTGGACACTTATACTGCTGAAAAAGACTTAAATGATTTTTTGTCCATGTTGAAAAGTTATCAATTGATTACCAATGAATAAACGAAAAATTACTGTAGCAGTTACCGGGCTGAACAATATTGATAGTCCGGGACCGGGCATCCCCGTTATTCGCGGGCTGAAGGAGAGCGAAAGCTTAGATGTTCGAATTGTGGGTTTATCCTACGAAACACTCGAACCTGGAATTTATATGCACGACCTGGTGGATAAAGTGTACCAACTACCTTTGCCAACAGCCGGCTCTGCCATGCTCAAAGAGCGATTGAAATACATTGTCAATCAGGAAAAAATTGATGTGCTGATACCCAATTTTGATGCTGAACTGCACAATTTTATTAAAATTCAGGACGAACTGAAAACGGAATTAAACATTGCTACTTTTCTGCCATCACAAGCTGTTTTTGATGAAAGACAGAAGTCCGAACTGGAAAAATTTGGTGAAAAGTATGGTGTGAAAGTTCCTGAAAGCTACATGATCAATCAGGTATTGGAAATCAGGAAATTGGAAGAAACCATGGATTACCCGATGGTCATCAAAGGACGCTATTACGATGCTTATATCGCTTCATCTTACGAACAGGCAAGTACTTATTTTTATAAAGTAGTAGCAAAATGGGGTTATCCTGTTATTGTTCAAGAATTTGTAACAGGCACGGAAGTAAACGTAACGGCTATTGGAGACGGGAAAGGCAGTTGCATAGGTGCCGTACCTATGCGAAAATTGTACATTACGGATAAAGGAAAAGCCTGGTCGGGTATTTCATTGGAAGATGACGAGTTAATGGATATTTCCCGAAGGGTAATAGAAAACAGCAAATGGCGTGGCGGATGCGAGTTGGAATTTATCAAAACTAAAAATGATGAATACTACCTGCTCGAAATGAACCCCCGTTTTCCGGCTTGGGTGTATCTCGCCAATGGTTGCGGACAAAATCATCCCGAAGCACTTGTAAAAATGGCGCTCGGTGAAGAAGTTCAACCTTTTACAGATTATCAAAGCGGTAAAATGTTTATCCGCTATTCTTACGACCAAATTGTGGATATATCGGAGTTTCAGCAGATTTCCACTATGGGGGAAAGATGAATGTTGAACCTCGTAACTTCCCTAACTTCTTTAACTTTTTTAACTTCTTTAACTTCTTTAACTACTAACTACTATTCATATGCACCCAACTTACGAAAGTCCAATCATTCAAAAATTAAATGCCGGAATGATGAATAAATTCGGCAGCCGGACAGAATACACACCTGTTAAATTTATTGATAATGTGGCAATTGCCGATTTGATGGATGAGTACGGCTCACCACTGTTTGTTATCAGTGAAAAAACCATTCGGCAAACCTACCAAAAAGCGTTAAAAGCATTCAAAATGCGTTATCCGAAAGTGCAATTCGCATGGAGTTACAAAACAAATTACCTGGATGCAGTTTGTCAAGTTTTCCATCAGGAAGGCAGTTGGGCGGAAGTTGTTTCCGGTTTTGAGTACCAAAAAGCCATTCGCAACGGTGTTCCCGGCAATCTGATAATCTTCAACGGACCTGATAAATCCAAAGAAGATTTGATCATGGCAATTAAAAACCGCTCGCTTATTCACATCGACCATTTTGATGAGTTGTATATGCTGATTGAAATTTTGGAAGAAATGGAAAACAGCAAAGCTTGCGTTGCCATTCGTATCAATATGGATACAGGCGTTTATCCGCAATGGGACAGATTTGGCTTTAACTATGAAAACGGGCAGGCGTGGAATGCGATAGTAAAAATCATTGCACAAAAAAAACTGCAATTAGAAGGTTTACACTGCCATATCGGGACCTATATGCTTACTGCAAACGCTTATGCGGTGGCTGCCCGCAAAATGTGTGAACTTGCTCAGGCTTACGCCAATACGACCGGAGAAAATATAAAATACCTGGATATGGGTGGTGGATTTTGCTCTTCCAATACCCTGAAAGGCTCTTATTTACAGGGTGTTGATATTATCCCCACTTTTGATGACTATGCCGAAGCAATTACCAGTACCATTCTTCAATTTGGTTTTCACCCCGATAAACTGCCCCTGCTGATTTTGGAAACAGGACGAGCATTGATTGACGAAGCAGGTTATCTATTGGGGACGGTATTAGCTACGAAACGTCTTGCCGATGGTCGCCGGGCTACGGTGCTTGACACAGGTGTGAACATCATGTTTACGTCATTCTGGTACAATCATCGTGTTTCACCGGCTCAGGATTTTTCACAACATGCTGAAGAAACTGCACTTTACGGTCCACTTTGCATGAATATAGACAACCTGCGTGAAAGCGTGATTTTACCGATTTTGAAAAAAGGCGACCGCATTGTCGTTCATGAAGTGGGAGCATACAATATGACCCAATGGATGCAATTTATCACGCTAAGACCCAATGTGGTAATGATTGACACGACAGGAAAAGTGCATCTTATCCGCAAACAGGAAACAGTAAACACCATTGTGGATTGTGAAATGGTGCCGGAGCATCTTAAATAATTTTGATTGAAATATTTTTGAATATCCAAATTTCTAATTTCTAAATAAAAGAAATGCAACATAAAAGCACCCTCAAGTCCATCGCCACCCTGCACTTAAAAGCAACTTATAACAGCTATGGACAAATTTTCTTTTCCAAGCGAACATGGTTTGCCGTGACAATGCTGATTTTAAGTGTGCTGGACGTGCGCGTTGGATTGGGTGGATTGCTGGCGGTAATTATCACTAATTTACTGTCGCATCTGCTTGGCTTTTCAAAAGAAAAAATCGCTACCGGCGTTTACGGTTTCAATGCCGTTTTCATGGGAATGAGCCTATTGTTTAAATTTTATTCCAACTCATCATTTTTGTTGTTTTACATTTTTGGCGTAGTACTTTCGTTTTTGCTGACGGTTTGGCTCGAAACAGTGCTTTCTAAAAATAAATTGCCGGTACTGACTTTACCTTTTGTAATTACAAGTTTTGTCATAGACTTGTCTTTCAGGAGTTTTGCTAATATCGAACTAATTACTCCATTTGACCGATTTACTGTTTTGTTAGCCAAGCAAATGAGTGTTCCATGGTATGATTTGGTACATTCTCTTGATAATACTCAACTTCCACAATTCATTTTTTATTACCTTAAAACGCTGGCTTCCATCTTTTTTACCGATAGTATTTTGGTGGGAATACTGATTGCTGTGGCATTGCTTATCCATTCACGCATCAAATCTACTGTGGCTTTTCTCGGATTTTTATTTGCTTTTTTGATAAGTAAAATTGTTGGTTTTGACCTGCAACAGCTTACCACTAACCTTGCCGGAACAAACTTTATTTTTTGGGGAATGGCGATTGGTAGTTTTTTCATCATTCCCAATATTTACAGTTACCTGCTTGTGGCAGGACTTACGCCTGTGCTTTTCCTGCTCTACGCGAGTATCGAAAAGCTGATTGCCGGAACAGGTTTAATCTCATACACCTTGTCATTCAGCATATTGGCTATTTTGCTGATTTACGTGCTTATCCACCGCTCGGCAAACAAATTCTTTATTTTTCCGCTTATTCAATATTATAATCCCGAGAAAACGGTCTATAAAAGCGTAAATTTCTTACAACGTTTCGGTAGTGATTTACCTTTCAAAATGAAACTTCCATTTTTGGGAGCATGGACTGTAAGTCAGGGATATAATGGGGAAATTACCCACTTAGGTGAATGGGGTAACGCCCTTGATTTTGTAATAACAGACGATGAGAACAAAACCTATTCAGGCTCAGGAACGAGCAAAGATGATTTTTACTGCTACAATAAGCCGGTCCTGGCTCCGGCTGATGGCTACGTATATCAAATCAGCAATATTACCAAGGACAATGACATCAACGATGTAAACATCAATAAGAATTGGGGTAATACCATTATCATTAATCACTTAAATGGACTTTACACGCAAATCAGCCATTTGAAAAAAGATAGCTTCAAAGTTAATATCGGAGATTATGTAACCAAGGGAACGGTGCTTGCTTCGTGTGGTAATTCCGGTCGCTCACCCGAACCGCATCTCCATTTTCAGGTGCAATTAAGTCCCGAAATCGGAGCGAAAACTCATCCCTACCCTTTTGGATATTATTTTGAAAAAACGAATGATAAGCCCATTCTGCGAATGGGTGAAGTACCTGCAGAAAATTCTACTATTTACAATGTGGATAGTTTGGATTTAATCCACAACGCATTTAACTTTAAGCCGGGTAAAGAATTGAATATCAGCTTTAACGGAGAAAAATTAAGCTGGATAGTGGCAACCAACGAATATAACCAAACTTATATTTTCTGTAAAAAATCAAAATCAACGGCATACTTTGTCAACGACGGTACGATGTTTTATTTTACCGATTTTGAAGGACGAAAAAATTCGGCACTTTATACCTTTTATCGCAGTTGCTTCAAGCTTTTACTTGCCGGAGAGCGAAGCATCAAAATCAAAGATCGCATCCCACTGTCGAAAGAATTACCCTTGGCTGTCAAATGGTTGCAAGATTTTATAGCACCGGTAGTTTTAGTCAGTCAAGTTAATTTTTCATCACAACTGAATCAATTGGATAATCCGTATTATCCCGAACATGCCGAATTTGTCAATCGCGTTGAAGTTAAATCTTTCGGAAAAAAGCAACCAGTGACAGAATATAAGATTGCAATTTCTCAATCAAAAATTGATATTAGATCGGAAAAACAGAACCTATGTATAGAATGATTTTTATCCTGATAATGACGTCTGTTTTTGGGGTAACAAAGGGACAGAAAACGCTCGTAAATACTCTGAATAATAATCCGCAAACTTATTATTACGATAGCCTTAGCTTTGCTCAGTATCAAAGACAGGATTACAAATCACTGATTGCTACATTAAAAGAAGCAGAACAGTTGGGTGTTACTTTTCCGTATTTGAATTACCGCAAAGCCATAGCTTATTACGAACTTAAAAACTATGCAGAAGCCGTAAAATGTTACGAAAAAGCTCTCTATGATGTGCCTAATGACCTGTTTTTGAAGGAAAGTCTATACTCGGCTTATCTGCTTAGCGGACAAAGTGTAAAAGCTGATATTTTCGCTAAAACACTTCCAAAAATCAGTCAGGAGAATTTGGGTTTTTCCTCTTCATTCGTCGATTTTATCCGTATTTCCGGTGGATATATTTTTAGCGATAATGATGAAAAAATGCGAAACAACATAGCCAATCTTGATACCATCAATCAGTATCAGGATATGATGTTGGGTGGAATAACGCTTGGATTCAATCTTTCTGACCGCGTGAAATTGAATGCAGGTTACAATTTGTTTAACACAAAATTTGAACGTTTCGCCCCAAACAGCCTACAACACAGTGATTTATTGTCGCAACATCAATTCAATCTCGGCATGGAATTTCATTTGAAAAATAATTTTTCATGGGGCTTTACCGGCGGATTTTATGCCATTGAAAAAAACAATAAATCAACTAATAGTACCTTAGATCGTGAACGAAGGTGGTCAATACCTTCTTCTCAATCAAATTTTTATAATCTGTCTGCATTGGTTTTTTTTAGTAAAAGATTTACCTACGTGATGCCCGAAATTTCTTTTGCATACTCTGATTTTGCTTTTTCCAACCAGTTCCAATCCAAGCTACAACTGACTTATTATCCGTTTGGGAATTTAAATTTTTATGGAATTACTTCCGGAGCCATTATTCTAAATAATAATGAAAATAGAAGTAAGCAGACCATTTTCTCTCAAAATTTAGGTGTTAAATTAGTTGGAAATATGTGGTTAGATGGCATGGTAAGTATAGGAAACCACCTGAATTACATTACAGACCGTTCTTTTGTCGTGTACGATACCTATGACCCGATCAAGTTTATTTCGAGTTTGAGTTTATCTTATTATTTCAAAAAAATAACAATTTCCGGCACTTACTCATGGACCCAGCGAGAAGGTTGGGCATTCACAAATTATTACACGGAATTTTTAAAGTATAATTATAATAATCAATTAGTTAATCTTGCAATAAAATGGAATTTTTAAAGAAAAATATAGCAATATTTATCTTGCTTGCGGTGTTTGGAGTTTCTGTTTCGGCACAGGTCAGTCCTTCCAAAGTTTTTGAAAACAGCTACGCCAAAGAAGCGTCCGGTGATTATCAAGGTGCTATCAATGACCTTGTTGGCTTAAATGGTTTCGATTACCATAAATCCCTTCGATTGGGTTGGCTCTATTATTTGGAGAAAAATTATGACGCAAGCATCCGATATTATCAGCAAGCTGCAAAGCTACGTCCGAAAGCTGTAGAAGCATTGCTTGGACTGTGTAATCCGCTCGAAGCACAGAACAATATAGAACAGCTCGAAGCAACTTACAAAAAAATCCTCGCTATTGACCCGATGAATTCAAAAGTAAACTACGCTTTGGGTAATATTTATTACTATCGGAAAAACTTTATGTTGGCAGAAAAGTACTTTGATTTGGTGGTTGACTCGTATCCTTTCGACTACTATTCCAATCTGATGGCAGGCTGGACAAAGTATTTTTTAAATAAGAAAAATGAAGCTAAAATTCTGTTTAACACCGTTTTAATTATTTATCCAACTGATAAATCGGCACAAGACGGGTTGGATTTAATAAAGTAGTAAGGTTTATATTTCTACTAAATATGTATCTTTGTAGACTTAATTTTATTAATCATAATTTTTAAATATAAGTGTTTATGAAAAGTATTAAAGGAACTCAAACAGAAAAAAATCTGTTAAAATCATTTGCCGGAGAGTCTCAAGCGAGAATGCGTTACACTTATTTTGCAAAAGAGGCTGATAAAGAAGGCTACAAGCAAATTGCAGCTATTTTCATGGAAACTGCTGAGCAGGAAAAAGAACACGCAAAACGCATGTTTAAATACTTAGAAGGCGGAATGGTTGAAATTACTTCAACTTATCCGGCAGGAGTTATCGGAACTACAGCCGAAAACTTGAAAGCTGCTGCTGCAGGAGAAAATGAAGAGTGGACAGAACTTTATCCAATGTTTGCTGACATAGCAGAAAAAGAGGGATTCAAAGAAATCGCGACCATGTACAGAATGATAGCGAAAGCCGAAGCAATGCATGAAGAACGCTACCTGAAACTGTTGCAACGTGTGAAAGATGAAACCGTATTTTCTCGTGATGGGGAAATTGAATGGCAATGTCGCAATTGCGGATATGTTCATAAAGGTAAAAACGCACCGCAAACCTGTCCCGCTTGCCTGCATCCACAGGCCTATTTTGAGCCTAAATGTGATAAGTATTATTGATTTCTTCTCTTCATTTTTTGTCTTGACACAAAAAAACGAAACAAAAAAGACAGCTACTGCTCATTGAGGGTGGTAGCTGTTTTTTGTCTAACAATATGAGGCACCGTCAAAATATTAATATAAAATTGAATATATTTGTGGATTGATTTTTAAATATAGTTCAGAACAACTCGATCAGAGTATTAATTCAGATAACCATTGTAAAAAACACACAAACAATAAACTTATAAAACTATGTTTGAAATGTTATTTGGAATATCACTAATAGACTATATCAGAGAGAATTATATCGTACTATTAGATCACGCGGGTACATTTGCATTCGCTTTAAGTGGAATTCAACTGGCTGCCGAAAAAAAATTCGATTGGTTTGGAGCCTATGTGGTGGGATTGGTTACTGCAATTGGCGGTGGAACTACCCGCGATTTATTGTTAGGTGTAACTCCTTTTTGGATGTCAAACAGTTCCTATTTAATCGTGACGGCAGTAGCTCTGTTTTCATTTGTTGCTCTTAAGAGATTCATTTTCAGATTAAACAAAGCCCTGTTTTTGTTTGATGCCATCGGTCTCGGACTATTTACAGTGGCCGGAATAGAAAAAACCCTGGCTGTAGGTTATCCATTTTGGGTTGCCATTATTATGGGTATGATCACAGGCTCGGTTGGAGGTTTGATCAGAGATGTTTTAATCAACGAAATGCCCCTTATATTACGTAGAGATATATACGCAACAGCTTGTATTGCCGGAGGTCTCGTGTTTGCATTGTGTTACTGGCTCGAAGTAGACCGTGCTTTGATTGACCTTATTTCAGCTTTTACAGTAATACTGATCAGATTTATTGCTGTTAAGTATAAAATTCAACTCCCAACAGCAAAATACGGGGATATAAAGATCGATAAGAAAATTTTCAGACCAAAAAATAAAACAAAATGAGTTTGAAATTCAACTCTAAAAACGGCCTGCTGCACAAATCCACAGCCATTATCTCCGTAATTCTTAAAGGACTTGGACAAATCATGCTTCAGGAAAACAGCATGACCGGTTTGCTGTTTCTGATTGGGATTTTCTATGGCTCGCTTGCCATGGGCTTTGCCGCACTTTTGGCAACCGTATGCGGAACTGCCATTGCTTATCTGCTGAAATACGATCAAACAGAAATCAATCAGGGACTTTACGGGTTCAGCGCTGCATTGGTTGGAGTGGCAGTGATGCTGTTCTTAAAACCGGTATTTTGGTCTTGGGTCATTGTTGTAATAGGTGCGGTGTTGGCAGCAATCTTACAGCACTTTTTTATAAAACGAAAATTTCCCGCCTATACCCTACCCTTTGTGTTAGTGACCTGGCTGATACTATTCGTCTGCAATCTGCTTAATAGCGATTTATTTGCAGTATCCGTGCCTGCCATCGCACAAGCAAGTGACTCACTAACTGACGGATTTAAAAGCTTCGGACAAGTGATCTTTCAAAGTAGCTTGTTATCAGGTATATTATTCTTTTTGGCAGTCTTTATCAACTCACCGATTTCGGCCCTATACGGACTTGCAGCAGCAATTATTTCCGCCATTTTAGCATTTTACGTCTCTATACCTGTTAATGATATCAACCTCGGACTTTACGGCTTTAATGCGGTTTTATGTGCTATTGTCTTTGCAGGACCACAAGTCAAGGATGGTATATGGGTATTGATTTCACTTGTGCTTGCCCTCGCCATCAGTCTGTTGATGCTAAAAATAGGGATTACAAAACTTACATTCCCATTTGTTTTGGCTACTTGGGTGACTTTATTTCTGAAAAACAGAATACGAAAACCTGAAAAAGCAGTTTGATACTCAAAAAACGGCGGTGTCTCAGAAGTGTCCGACTACTACGTTAATTTCTAATTAGTATAATTATTACCCCGCAATTATTATTTCGGGAAACCTACGGTCTGTGCTAACAGCACCTCTTGAGATTTAGACAATTGCAATAAGCCATGAAGTTCATCCTTATCGAAAGAACCTCTCGCAACCGTTGCTAGTCCCTCTGAAGCACAATAGAGATAAATATTTTGCGAAATATATCCACAGTTTGTGTAGGAGTATTGTTGGCTTGCCGCTTTTTCCATATCACCGACAATCATAATATTAAGCGGTGCATCGTACACATAATCTTGTAGTCCTGCGCTTTTTCTATGATCACCATTTTTTACCAAAGTAAGCTTATGTTCCTTTGCATTGTAAAAATAGACACCCTTTTTTGAAATTACATAAAGCTCTAACTCCTGACGATTCATAGCTGTGGGAACTGTTCGTTTGTCTTCCCTATTGAAGCCGTTGGCAGCCCATAATAAATTAGATAATTGCTGATCAGAGAGATCCTTCTCTGAAAACGAACGAGTTGATTTTCGCTCATTTAATGATTTCATCAAAGGTTGTCCGCCACTCCTATCGGGAGCCGGTAATTTAATTTCTTGTGCGTTCATACTACAATATCCTATACAGATTAAAATAATTGATAAAATTTTTGTTTTCATATTTGATTGAATTAAATTTTTATAAAAAGCAGGCCTAATATAAGAGTTTTATTTGAAAAATAAAAAAACGAAGCAAAAAAGTTAAGACTACGCCCGCTTCGCTTGAAAAATAAACTTTTTATTAACTTTGTCGCATTAACATTTATAAACTGGATAGATATGAAAGAAGAATTACTAAAGTATTTGCGCTATTTCAATATGATGGATGAACGGGAAGATTTTGAAGCCATCCATCAGGAGGTCGAAAAAGGTACTGTCTTTAAGGGAACTAATCTCTGGATTCTGATTTGTGCTATTTTAGTAGCCTCTGTGGGGTTGAACATGAACTCAACTGCGGTGATAATCGGTGCTATGCTTATTTCACCACTGATGGGACCGATTAACGGAATGGGCTACAGTCTGGCAACCTATGATTTTGATTTATTCAAAAAATCCGTTAAAAATTTAACTTTTGCCATATTGGTGAGCTTGCTTACCTCGGCACTCTATTTTTTTATATCACCGGTCAGCTCTGCCCATTCGGAACTTTTAGCACGTACCAGTCCTACAATTTATGATGTGTTTATTGCCTTGTTTGGTGGTGTGGCAGGTATGCTTGCTTTGAGTAGTAAGCTCAAGGGCAATGTAATTCCCGGAGTTGCAATTGCTACGGCCTTGATGCCGCCTATCTGTACAGCGGGCTACGGATTGGCTACATTGCAGTTCAGTTTCTTTTTTGGCGCTTTGTATCTTTTTACCATTAATACTGTATTTATAGCCGTAGGTTCATTAGTGGTTTCGCAAGTCTTGAAGTTCCCTATTCGCAATATGGTGGACAAAGTGCGATCAAAAAAGATAAATCGTTATATCACGGCTACACTTTTGGTTACAACCATTCCAAGCGTTTATTTTGGTTACCAACTGGTGCAAAATGAAAATTTTTCTAACAATGCCAAACGTTTGGTAGAAAAAGTTTCAGTACAGGAAAGATCATATTTGATTGAAAATCAGATAAATGTTAACAATAAAAGTATTCAACTGATTTATTCAGGTTACGGAGTTTCCGATGATGCCAAATCAACAATCAAACAAAAAGCTTTAGCATTGGATATTGATACCTCTAAATTGACTATTCTAAGCGCAACAGATGTGGATATCCTGCGTGAAGAAGCTCAGAAAATTCAATCGGAAACGGATGTTATTTCCAACCAGTTGATTGCAACTCAATTTGCTTTAAATCAAGCAGAGGCAAGCCTGGACAGCATCAAAGATATTGACCTCAAAGGGAAAGTGATTTTAAATGAACTGAAAGAATTTTATCCGCAAATTTTATCCTGTGCTTACACCATTACTTTTATTCATCCCGATACCACAAAAATACCCTTAGTCATTTACACATCAAATACCGTATTAAACAGAAACGATAGAAATAAAATTATCAACTGGACAAAATCCCGGTTAAAAGATGAAACAGCGAAAGTCTATTTTGAAAAAGAGTGACTTTATATTGCATATATAACTAACTATGTAGCAACAATTAACTGAAAAATCATGAGAAAAATCAGGCAAAACAAATCAATGAAATTCTTCAATCCCTCCCCTTTTATATCGGCTCTTAATCGAAAAAAGAACGATCCGAGGGAGTTTACCTTTACCGGGGATTTAAAGGTCAATGAATTAGCTATCCAACTATTTAAGTACAGCAAAGAAGGCTGTGATGAAATAAGTAATATCTCACCGGAGAACATCAATGCATTTAAAAAAGATGGAAATAATTACTGGTTAAACATTTATGGCTTAAGTGATACGGAATCCATCGTTTCAATTTGTGAAAAACAAGGTATCCATAGTTTAGTGATTCAAGATATTCTTGATGTTGATCAAAGACCTAAATTTCAAGAATTTGAAAATTATTCTTTCCTGACTTTAAAATCAATTGCCCCTTCCGAAGAAGAGATGATAACAGAACAAATCAGTTTTGTTTTCGGAGCAAACCATTTGATCTCTTTTCAGGAGAGAAAGGCAGACTTCTTTGAACACATAAGAATCAGGCTAAGAGAAAACAAAGGAATTTTAAGAGAGCGTGCCGTGGATTATTTGCTTTACACAATGCTTGAATCAATTCTTGACAATTATTTCAAAGCCCTTACGAAATTGGATGAGGAGATTGAAAAATTTGACTTCATGAACACTAAAAAGGAACCATCCCCCAATGCGCTTGAAATCATAGAGAATGATAAAAAATTGGTTGCTTTTATCAAGAAATCTATTCTGCCCATCAAGGAATTTACTCAGATGGTTGAGCGTGGCGAATGTCAATTTATTGAGAAAAAACACATCAAGTATTTTTCCGAAATTAAGGATTTGTGTTTGACTTTGATTGATAATTGCGATATAATTCTTTCATCGCTGGAAAGTGAAACAAATTTATTTTTTTCTATGCAAGGGCATCGCATGAATCAAGTGATGAAAACTCTTACAATCGTTTCAACCATATTTATTCCTTTGACCTTTATTGCAGGTGTTTACGGAATGAACTTTTTGTATATGCCTGAACTTAAATGGAAATACGGTTATTTGGGAATATGGTTGATTATTATTTGTATTTCCTTCGGAATGATTGTATTTTTTCGCAAAAAGAAGTGGTTTTGAAACATCACCCAATCCTCTCAAAACAAGAAGATTGGGTGATGTTAATAATTCTATTTTGAAGACAAAGTATTAAGCCTTCTTCTTATCCGGTATAGTTGCTACCACCGTTACAATCACCAAAATTGCCAAAAGCAAACAGAAGGCTAATCCCAACATTGCTCCCTGTCGAATTACCACATTATCTTGTCTGCCTACGAAGCCTATGATGTTGCTTAACCAGGCGATTGGCTCGGTTCTGGAGATCACTGCTGTGTAAATTCCTGCTGCAATGGCAACTCCGAAGCTTGTTCCAAGCGATGATGCCATTTTGAAAATCCCTGCTCCACTACCTGCCTGACTATCGGGCAAGTTAGATAAAGCAGCGTCAGTAGCAGGAGTTGCAAAGAAAGCTAAGCCTAATCCGAAAAGCGAGTAGGCAATAATTGCCAATACTACGTATTGTCCTGTCATTATCTGTGTTTGCATAAGCAGTATAATGGCTGCACAAATTATTAATGCTCCCCAGATAATCGGTTTTTTTGCACCAAATTTTTGCAGCAGCTTTTCACCCACACGGATAAACAAAATCACGGCAATAGCAAAACCTAATGTTAGCAATCCGGCTTCCATAGCTGAAAATTGTGCTCCGCGTTGCATCAATGTAAGAGAGACGATAAGCATACCTGAAGTGCCGTTAATGAAGAAGTTTGCCAAACTGGCTCCTGTAAATATTTTATTTTTGAACAAGCCGAAATCTACAAAAGCAAATGGCACCTTCTTTTCTATATAAATAAATAAGTAACCAAACACAATTGTAATAGCTACCAAAACTAAGGTTATCCAATTTGTCCAACCAAGTTTGTTTCCGTTGGTTATAAAAATCTGCAGGGCAATCATGGCAATCATAAACATAATAATTCCACCCCAGTCAATTTTATATTTGCCTGCTCCTTCACGCTTGTTTTCCGGCAACTCTTTGGTCATATATAGAGCAATAACAGCTACTATCACCGCAAAAAAGAAAATCCATCTCCATCCGGCAATCCATTGTGAATCAAGTCCTGATGCGATAATTCCTCCTGTAAGTGAACTTAATCCTGAACCACCGAATGTTCCGATAGACCAAAGACTGATAGCACGTTGACGTTCTTTTCCTTCCCAGAAAATTTTAATCATACCCAAACTTGTGGGCATTACAAAAGCTGCTGATAGTCCTTGTAAAGCACGCCCTATAAGAAGCATTGGCACAGCAAGGTCACCTTTGGGAGATAACCCCACTAAGAGTGAGCCCGCAATAGCCAAATATAGTCCGATTCTGAAAGTTTTTACTCGGCCGACACTATCGGCCAATCCGCCTATCACAACTATAAAAATCCCTGAAAACAGGGCAGCCAGTGATACAGCGATGTTCATCGTATTCGCATCCATGCCGAGTATTTCGGTCATCACGGGCGAAACGTTCATCATTGAGTTGGCAAAAAGCCAAAACGTTAAAACAGCTAATATAAAGCCTATAAGTACTTTATCTGTTCCTTTGTAAGTTGTTGTTGTTTGCATTGTTGTAAGATTTTATTTGAATGAATATGGAATTGTTATACTTGCACCTGCTACAAAATGAAATTGTTCAGCAAGCGGATTATATGCAAATTTTGCGAACACCGGCATTGTTACCGGTTTATAAATTCGGAAATTGTATTGAAATTTCAGTTCTAAGTTATTAATTCCACCTTTTGCTCCATGATACAGCCCCTTCCAGGGCGTAACACCTACTCCACCCCAAATGCTAAAGTCGTTCCAACGATGTACATATGAAAGCTCGGCATAAGTGGTGAAATTTCTTTTTCCTTCAGCATTCGGGTCGTATCCTGTAACTATTGACGCCCATTTTAAAGTTAGTGGGAACCACGGCAATTGATAGAATACCATAGCGTCCACAAAGTGATTGGAAGTAGTGAGTCCGAAATCAAACGGTTTGGCTTCCTTTGTCCAGATTTTCTTTCCGGGAGAATAGATATCCCAAATGCCTATCCATAAGTTTTTTACGGGTGAGAACGAAACCCATGGCATTACGGTTTTATAAACCCCGTCGAAAGAACCGCCGGCAAAAACACCCACGTTCCAGTTTTTGTTGAAGAAGGTGATGCTTGGCTCAAAAGCCGGAGCCTCGCCAAACAACGGACCTCTGCCAAGTCCACGCCAATGATGTTGAGTAACGTATTGGACATTGCCAACCATCGTCCATGTTGAGGGTTTGTCTGTATCTTCATTGGCTTGGGCAAAAACTATTGTAGAAATAAGAGCAAAAAAGAGTAAAATATTTCTTTTCATATTTTCACGGTTTGTAGTTTAATTAATGTAACAAAGATAGTCTTCAATTTAACTATCATTTAATCTATCTTAAATCTTAATGTTTTTCGCAACAAATGTATAGTTTTTTTCTTTATGATGTAATTAACAAAACATTTTTTAATTTTTTATTCACATTTTCCGTTTGATAATTTATGAGAATAATTATACCTTTACAATTGAAAGTAGCCCAAGTCAACTGAGACAATTCAGCTAAACTTGAGAAAACAGAGTAATTTTATAAAAGAGCAAGAAAGTTTACTATAACACATATAAAATCCTTTTTTACAATCAATGATACAAATAAATCAAAACAATAAACCCCATAAAATTTCAATGATATGAATAATAAACTATTATCCGCAGTTGCAAAACTTCAACCCGAAATGAAAGAGTGGATGGACTATATGCACCAAAACCCAGAACTAAATATGGACACGCCTAAAACAGCCAAATACATTGCCGAGAGACTAAAATCGTGGGACTACGATGTAGTTGAAGGCATCGGCGGAACAGGCATTGTGGCATCTATGACCGTGGGCAACGGAAAGAAATCTATTGGTCTGCGCGCAGACTTTGATGCATTACCCATTTTAGAAGACAATGATTTGCCGTACAAAAGCAAAATAGAGGGCTGGTCGCACCTTTGCGGACACGACTCACACGCCACGATGCTACTCGGCGCCGGAAAATATTTAGCAACAACTAAAAACTTTAACGGAACGGTTCGCTTGATTTTCCAACCTGGTGAAGAGACCATGGAGGGAGCACCGGCAATGGTTGCAGACGGGTTATTCAAGCGTTTCCCTGTTGATGCAGTGTACGGAATGCACAATATGCCGGGCTTACCATTAGGAAAATTCCATTTCCGCGAGGGCGAAACAATGGCAGCCGTGGACAATTGGGAAATTGAACTAACAGGTAAAGGTTCGCACGGCTCAATGCCTGAATTAAGTATCGACCCATTGGTGTGTGGAGCTTCGCTTGTAATGGCACTACAAACTATCGTGAGTCGCAACGTGTCGCCATGGAAAAACTCGGTGGTAAACGTGGGAGCATTTCAGTCAGGTATAGCAGGTAATGCTGTTCCTCAAAAAGCTATCTTACGATTGAGCATTCGTAATATGGAGCCTGACCTTCGTATCATGGTTCTTGACAAAATCCGCAAAATAACAAAAGCGCAAGCCGAAGCTTTCAACTGCACTTATGAAATCCGCGAGGGCATTGCAGGAGCAGTATTAGTCAACACCCCCGAAAACACTAAATGGGCAGCAAACGTAGCAAAAGCCACTTTCGGCGAGGACCAAGTAGTGGAAAACATGCATCCCTACATGGGAAGCGAGGACTTTGCCTTTATGCTGAAAGAGAAAGTAGGAACATACTGCATGATTGGCAACGGCGATACCTTTATGGTGCATCACCCCAAATATGTATTCAACCAGGATATGCTTAGCCGTGGTGCGACTTACTGGGTGGCTTTAGTGGAAGATTATTTGAAATAATTCTCACTACCTTTATCCCATTAAGACTTGATCTGACAAATCAAGTTTTACATCCATCTTGCGTAAAATAAAATTGACTTTCTTCGCAAAAAATGCGTAGAAAAAGTAGGTTATTCTTCGCAAAGTCGTATATTTGCAAAAAATTAGTATGGCAAAATATATTTATCAACAGGAAAACTGGACAGATTTTACTTGGGATGAAAATAAAATCAGTCTGCTATTAGCGGAAGTTCGTCATTTGCAGGGTCGATTGTTAGGTAAGATGACCTCGCTCGGTTTTGGCTATCAGGAAGAAGCAACACTAAAAAACATCACGCTTGATATTATAAAATCGTCGGAGATTGAAGGTGAAAAACTTAATCAACAACAAGTCCGTTCGTCAATTGCGCGTCGCTTAGGACTTGAAGTCGCCGGCCTTGTCAGTTTTGCCCGAAATATTGACGGCATTGTTGACATGATGCTTGATGCAACACAATCTTACGAAAAACCGCTGACAGAAGAACGTTTATTCGGTTGGCACGGTGCACTATTTCCAACCGGACGAAGCGGACTTTATTCCATTGAAGTAGCGCAATACCGAACAGGAGAAGTACAAATTGTATCCGGAGGCTTCAGTAATGAAAAAGTACATTATGAGGCAGTTTCAGCTCAGCATGTAAAATCGGAAATGGATGCTTTTCTTCAATGGGTGAATACCGACAACCAACAAGATAGCGTAATAAAAGCTGCAATATCACATTTGTGGTTTGTTACCATACACCCATTTGACGATGGCAACGGACGTATTGCCCGGGCAATTTGTGATATGCTGCTCGCTCGAAGTGATGAAAGCAAACAGCGATTTTACAGCATGTCGGCACAAATCAATAAGGAGCGAAAAAAATACTACGAAGTCCTCGAGAAAGTACAGCACCGCACCGAAGACAGCGATATTACCATTTGGCTCGAATGGTTTTTAAAATGTCTGAAAAACGCTCTATTGTCTTCAGAAAATATATTGAAAAGTGTTCTAAAGAAAGCGGAGTTTTGGAATAAGCACGCTAAAACAACTATCAACGAAAGACAAAGATTGATGCTCAACAAATTGCTTGACGGTGATTTCGTTGGGAAATTACAATCTTCAAAATGGGCAAAGATATGTAAATGCTCACAAGACACAGCCATCCGTGATATCAAAGACCTGATTGAAAAAGGTATTTTGCGGCAGGAAGATGCCGGCGGCAGGAGTACAAATTACGAACTTGTGTAATTGTATTTGTCGGTGTCTCATAGGCGTCCAACTGCTGTACTTCGACTTCGCTCAGTAACCACGTTACTTTCGATATTCGGGCGCAGGCACATAGGTTTAGGGAAACTTCTTACAGAGTTTTATTAGTGTTTTTTATTTCCACCCCAGATAAATCTGGGGGTTATTCACGTGTTTGTCCTACGGACAATCTTTTAGGCGGTCAACAGTGAAATTAATTAATCGTTTATGATAATGTCGCGCCCTGAAAGGGCAAAATTTGTCAGCCCAGAGCAACGCTCTGGGTCAACGTCAATCCCCACGTACCAGTCGCCCTGAAGGGGCAACATATTTATTTCCACAAATCTCACCCAAGAATTTCGGTGACGCGACCAACGACCTTGACTGGTGAGCCGAAAAATAAGTAAGAACAGCGTTAAGAATCGTCCTTGTTTGAGCAACGTAGTTGCGAGTTTGGACGATTTAGCTGTTCGAGCACTAATTTTTCGAGCGAAGCAGGCTCAGTCTTGATTTTTTTTTGCTTCGTTTTTTTGTGTCAAGACAAAAAAATGAAGAAGCATCAATAAGTATGGCTGTCCATGGTTTAAACACAGACAGCCATAAATTTTAGAATACTACATAAAAATCAAACAATCTGCTCCAACTGAGACACATTGGCTTTGATCTCTTCGTCGGATAAGGAATAATTGGATAAATCACCCGCCAGATACTGATCGTAAGCTGCCATATCAACCATACCGTGACCCGAAAGATTGAATAAAATCACTTTGGGCTCACCCGATTCTTTAGCTGCTTTGGCTTCGTTGATAGCTGCAGCAATGGCATGTGCAGATTCGGGAGCAGGCATAATGCCTTCGGTTTGTGCAAACAAGACACCTGCCTCAAAAGAATCCAGTTGCTGAATAGACGCAGCCTCAATTAAGTTATCTTTTAACAACTGACTGACTATGGTTCCCGCACCGTGGTAACGTAAACCACCCGCATGAATGTGAGCGGGCGCAAAATTATGCCCCAAAGTAAACATTGGGAATAAAGGAGTATAACCGGCTTCATCACCAAAATCGTATTGAAAAATACCACGCGTCAGTTTAGGACAGGAAGAGGGCTCAACTGCCACAAACCTGGTTTTTCTTTCTCCGGTAAAATTATGACGTAAAAAAGGGAACGAAATTCCGGCGAAATTAGAGCCGCCACCGAAGCAACCAATCACCACATCCGGATATTCTCCTGCCATCTCCATTTGCTTTTCTGCCTCCAGACCAATAATAGTCTGATGCAAAGAAACATGATTCAACACACTACCCAATGTATATTTGCAGTTTGGAGTACTCATAGCCAATTCAATGGCTTCTGATATAGCCGTTCCCAAACTTCCCTGATAATTGGGGTTTTCCGTAATGATTTTTCTGCCGGCTTTGGTTGACATAGACGGAGACGCAACCACATGCGCTCCCCATGTCTGCATCAAAGAACGACGATAAGGTTTTTGCTCGTAACTGATTTTTACCATATATACAGCCAATTCAATTCCGAACATTTTAGTCGCTAAAGCCATGGCTGTACCCCACTGACCGGCACCGGTTTCAGTGGTTACGTTGGTTATACCTTCTTGCTTGCAATAATAAGCTTGTGCCAAAGCCGTATTTAATTTATGTGAACCGATCGGACTTACACTTTCATTCTTGAAATAAATATGAGCCGGTGTGTCCAAGGCTTTCTCCAAACTATAAGCACGAACCAATGGAGCCGGACGGTAAATTTTATATTTCTCCAATACCTCTTCCGGAATATCAATCCAAACGTCTTTATCATTCATTTCTTGATGCACTAACCCTTTGGCAAATAAAGGATACAAATCTTCTGCCTTAATGGGTTGTTTGGTGCCGGGATGCAAAATAGGCATAGGCTTATTCGGCATATCAGCCAAAATATTATACCATTTTTTCGGTATATCTTTCTCAGTCAATAGAAATTTTTTGATCTTTCCCATGATTCATTTAATTTAAAAATTGATTTTTAATATGAAAACGGGGCAAAGATAAAACATTAAAATGAATAAATAAAACTTTTCAAACATTTTTTGTTATAATTTGTTATCTAAATATGAAAATTAGTTATAAATCAAAAGAAAAAGACACTATTCTTCATGGTTACCCATTGATGAAAATTTAGCGATAAACTTCATTTTTAATCCGAATAAACCCGAATTTTCAAAGATTTCCATCAAACTACTAAAATAATACCTACTTTTGTAGGAAATATAAAATAACAATTATGATTCAATCCATGACCGGATACGGTAAAGCATCCGGAATTTACAACGAAAAGAAAATAGTTGCTGAAATTAAATCACTGAATAGCAAACAAGCGGACATATCTACTCGCATGGCGGGCTTATACAGAGAAAAGGATATAGAAATCAGAAACTTATTGATCCAGGAGTTGGAACGTGGTAAAATTGATTTTGCCCTGTATTATGAGTCTTTCGATAAAGATACCAACAGCCGTATCAATCAATCGATGGTTGAATCGTATCACGGACAGATACGGGAAATTTCCGACAACACAGGTATTGCCATGCCGGAAAATTGTCTCGAAATTATTCTACGCATGCCGGACGTGATGAAATCTGAAATTGTTGAATTGGATGAAAATGAATGGATTGAAGTGACTAAAATCATTGCTGAAGCCATTGAACAACTGAAAACTTTCAGGCAACAAGAAGGTAAATCTTTGGAGCAAGTGTTCCGTTCCAAAATAGCCAGTATCAGTAATTTACTAAAGGAAATCGATCAATATGAAGCAGAAAGGATTGAAAAGATCCGGGCAAAATTCATTGAAGGACTGCAAAACTTATCAGATAAGTTTGACTATGATCAAAATAGATTGGAACAGGAACTCATGTTCTATATTGAAAGATTGGATGTAAACGAGGAAAAAGTGAGGCTGCAAACACATTTGGATTATTTCCTGGAAACCATGGACAAAGAACATGCTCCCGGGAAAAAACTGGGCTTTATCACTCAAGAGATAGGCAGGGAAATCAACACTTTAGGCTCTAAATCCAACCACAGTGAAATGCAGAAAATTGTGGTATTGATGAAAGATGATTTGGAACAGATCAAAGAACAAGTGTTAAATATCTTATAGGAAAGAAGTTACTGTAATTGGATTTTAAACTGACTTTGTATGAACAGAATAGCCATATTTTTCAAGAAAATTTATCGTTTCATCACATATGATGTGTGGCGTATTGCCGACAATGAGTTGTCGCGCGGCAAACGATTCCTTTATCGGCTTGTCAAAGTTATCGTAATTGCTTTTCGTGGCTTTTCGCAAGATAAATTAGTCATCAGGGCATCAGCACTCACCTACTCCATCATGTTTGCCATTGTTCCGCTGATTTCTTTGTTTATTGCCATAGGTAAAGGATTTGGTATGGAAAGCATCATAGAAAACTGGTTACAAAGGGTACTGATTGCTCACAGCGAACTCATACCTTTCATTATGGGCTTTGTGGAGAAATATCTGGAAACCGCACAGGGTGGATTGTTCATCGGAATAGGAATAGCCATACTGCTGATATCTGTGATGAATTTCTTCAAACAATCTGAAAAGGCTTTTAACAGCATTTGGCAAGTGAATAAATCACGGTCTTTTGTGCGTCAGTTTTCGACCTACTTCTCTGCACTTTTCTTAGTTCCAGTCATGGTGGTGCTAACCAGCGGTTTGAGTATCTTCTTGAATAAGATACTGATTCACCTGCAATTGACAAATATCTTATCTCCTTTCCTACAATTCGGTGTTAAATTCATGCCCTACCTGGTTAGCTGGATCGTATTTACATTGATGTACATTATAATACCCAACACCCGTGTAAAAATCACCAGCGGCATCGTTGCCGGAGTGATAGCGGGGACGGCTTTTCAATTTTTTCAAATGCTGTACATTGAAGGTCAAGGATATCTTTCCCGCTATAACATGGTTTACGGTAGTTTTGCTGCTATTCCATTGCTATTGCTATGGTTGCAAATTTCATGTTTGATTGTATTATTCGGTGCCGAATTGTCATATGCTTCCCAAAATCTTCAGAATTATGAGTACGAAGGAGAAAGCAACTCCATCAGCATTCGATATAAAAAATTTCTCAGCTTATTCCTAACCTACATCATTGTCAAACGCTTTGAAAACAAACAATCACCTTTGCGCAACGATCGGATAGCAGCTACCTATAAACTTCCCATTCGACTGGTGAATCAGTTGTTGAGCGAATTAACAGCCAATGGTATCATTACTGAAATCAGGGACGATGATTTGAAAACCAAATCTTATCAACCTGCCATGGATATCAATCAGTTGACGGTGGATTTATTCGTGAGTAAATTTGAAAGTTACGGTTCTGAATTGTTTCTAGCAAACAAACATCCCGAACTGGATAGCTTCCGGAAGAAACACCTTGAAATGATTAAAAAGGCTCCCGCTCCTGAAACTATTTTATTAAAAGATTTATAGACTCATTTTGAAACCTATGATCATCGGCATTACAGGAGGCATTGCCAGCGGAAAATCAACCCTTTCCAGCTTACTGAAAACACACGGATTTCCGGTGTATGACAGTGATTTGGAAGCCCGCAGGTTGCAAAATGAACATCCTGCCATTGTTTCGCAAACCAAAGCCCTTTTTGGTGATGATATTTATGTAGATGGTCAACTCAATAGACCGGCTGTAGCTGCATTGGTTTTTCAAAATCCGGAGTTATTACGGAAACTGACGGACATCGTTCACCCTGTTGTCAAAGCCGACTTTTTACAATGGACTAAGCAATTCAACCCCAATCAATTGATTTTTATAGAAAGTGCCGTTTTATTTGAAGCTAACTTTGATGGACTGGTAGATAAAGTCATATTGCTGACCGTATCCGAAGAAATCAGAATTCAGCGTGTGATGGAAAGAGATGGCAGCACTAAGGAACAGGTTTTGGCACGTATAAAAAATCAGATTCCGGATACTGAAAAAATACCGAAATCTGATTTAGTAATTCTTACCGATCAGGGTTTACCTGATGATGTACTGCATTTAATTATAAGCTGGCAGGACAGAATAATCCCTTGAATACCTCAGGTTCTGATCCACATAGTTTTCCTTGTAGCTTACGTCCACATCTATTATTTCTCCTGAACTGTCTTTAACCAAGGTATATACCGGATTGACAAATCCACGATAAGGAGCGATATTCAACTTTTTATACCTTGCCAAAACTTCTTTGTGGATATCTTGATTTACTTGCACTGCATAGGTTTCAACCAAATATTGAGCTTTTTCAAAATCACCGGTAGATTTAATTTCCTGAATGTCGGCTAATAACTCACCGAACAACTCACGCAATTCCTCATAGTCATTGATAATGACAAATGTTTTATCATCGCGTTTTTTCAATTCTATCACTTTATCTTCCAAGCCGTGTTCATAAGCCCAGGAAGCAATCAACTGACGATTGCGCATGTGTGCCTGCTCAATATTCTTTCCGGGCTGAATGCGCGTCAATTGCGTCATCAAACCATTCATGATGTATTGATAATAAGTAGCTTTGTAAGCTTCTTCATCGGGCAACAAACCTAACTCAACCATTTTATCGTCCGCTATATAATACAGGGCGAACAAATCGGCACGTGCTTCTTCAATGGGAGAACCGTAGGCTCTCAAGGCATCCGGACTCACACCCGGCAACAGTTTTCCCGAACCATGTCCCAAACATTCATGTAAGTCTGTATGCAGGTTACCGGTCAGTGACCCGTATTTCTTTGCACGTTCGATTTCTTCTTTACTCCACATAAACTCTTCATTGAAACCACTGCCTGCAGAGGCTTTATCGTATGCATCCGTTATGTTTTCTATGGTAACCGACTTAGAACCATAGTCTTTTCGTATCCAATCGGAATTAGGCAGGTTGATGCCGATGGGCGTTGCAGGATAACATTCACCACCCAACATAGCTACCGTGATCACTTTGGCACTCACACCTTTCACTTCTTCTTTCTTAAATTCATCATCAATGGGAGAATGATCTTCAAACCACTGTGCGTTGCTGCTGATAATTTCGGTTCGCTTGGTAGCCTCTAAGTCTTTGAAATTCACGATGGACTCCCATGTGGCTTTCATTCCCAACGGGTCGGTATAAGTTTCAGTAAAGCCATTTACAAAGTCAACTTGAGATTCCAAGTCCTGTACCCACAAAATTGAATACTCATCGTATTGTTTTAAATCTCCGGTTTGATAAAATGTAATCAAAGAATTGATGACAGCTTTCTGTTGTTCGTTTTCAGCCACAGTAGCAGCCTTTTCCAACCAATAAACGATGCGCTTGATAGCAGCATCATACATGCCATCTAATTTATAGGTCTTTTCGACAACCCGCCAGCCGTCTTTCACCACCTTGCTGTTCAGACCATAAGGAACCGGCCTGGGATCATTCCATTTTTTCATGTTAGCATAAAATATTTCAACTTCCCGCTGGGTGACGCCTTCGTAAAAATTATTGGCTGAGGTGAGTATCAAATCCACATTTGCCTCCTGATTTGTCCGCTTGGGATACAAAGTTTCGTCAAAGATAACCGGAAAAATACGGGCTTTAAAAGTTTCCACATCTTCACCATCCCACACAGGTAATAAAGAAGAATCCACGCTATCAACCAGTTGACTTAAAAACTCCTCAGAAAATCCGGGTTTAAACTTTTCTTCCGAATAATGATGATGGATACCGTTACCCATCCAAACTTGTTTCAGATAAGTTTCCAAAGATTGAAATTCCTCTGTATTTCTATCACCGTCATAATGTTGATACACAGCTTCCAACATCCTACGGATGCTTAAATTATGCTTGTGATGCTGATCGTAAAGAATATCTCGCCCTTCTACAGCCGCCTCTGAAAGATAAAAAATCAGCAACTTTTGATTCAAAGACAAATCTTCAAAATGGTTCACTTTGTATCTTAAAATCTCAATATCAGCAAATTTATCCACTGAATATACAAACTCCTGTTCAGCCTGCTGCTTGCCGCAAGAAGTTAACAGTAAAATGCCTGTCATAAGTGTAATGGTTAGTTTTTTCATTGATGTTTTTATTTTTTGGAAGTTAAAGAAGTTATTGAAGTTAAGTAGTTAGTAGTTTTTTTAGAAGTTAGGGAAGTTAGGGAAGTTAATGAAGTTAGCGGGTTCCGGGGTCTGATTTGTTCATCGTTCTCCGTTCAACAATTAAACGATTCAACAATTAAACAGTTAAACAACTCGTTCTTCACTCTTTGTCTTTTGTCTTTATTCTTTGTTCTTTATTCTTCCCCGTTCATTGTTCTTAGTTCTTAATTATTCGTTCTTAGTTCTTAGTTTGTGGTTCTTCGCTTCTTGCCAATATCCTTCCAGTTCCTCCAAATTCATTTTCTTCAAATCCAATCCCTTAGCGATAGTTTGTGATTCCATGTAGTTAAAGCGTTCAATAAATTTGCGATTGGTTTTTTCCAGGGCATTTTCAGGATTGATGCCATACAAGCGACCGGCATTGATGATGCTGAAAAGCAAATCTCCAAATTCATCCTCCATCTTATCCGCATCCATCTTGCCTATTTCGGCTTGCAATTCTTCAAATTCCTCTTTTACCTTATCCCACACCTGCTCCTTTTCATCCCAATCGAAACCAACGCTGCGAGCTTTATCCTGAATGCGGTGTGCTTTAATCAAAGCGGGCAATGACTTAGGAACGCCGGAGAGCACCGACTTATTACCGCCTTTTTCCTTTAGCTTCAAGTCCTCCCAATTCTGCATCACCTTGGTAGCATTATCGGCTTCAACCCTTGCGTAGATATGAGGATGCCTGTATATCAACTTTTCCGAAAGTTTGTACATCACATCATAAATATCAAAATCACCGGTTTCCTTGCCTATTTCCGCATAAAACACAACATGCAACAGCAAATCACCCAATTCTTTGGTGATTTCTTGCTTGTCATCTTTCAAAATGGCGTCTGCCAATTCATAAGTCTCCTCGATGGTCAAGGTACGCAAGCTCTCAAAAGTTTGCTCCCTATCCCATGGACAGTGCTGTCGCAGTTCTTTCATGATGGTCAATAACCTGTCAAACTGCTCCAATTGTTCTTGTCGGGTATGCATAATAGACCGTGATATAAGTTGAAAGTTTGTAAAGTTGATTAGGTGTACTGATTCATCATCTTTTCAACTTCCTCATTGATCATGTTGGCAAAGTCAGCCACTGACATGCTGCCCTTATCACCTTCACCTTGTCGGCGAACAGAAACTTGATTATTTTCAGCCTCCTTCTCCCCTACTATCAACATATACGGAATGCGTTTTAATTCATTATCACGAATTTTTCGTCCAATTTTTTCATTCCTGTCGTCAACCTGCACCCGTATCTCTTGATTATTCAACTCTTTCGCAATAGCATAAGCATAATCATTGAATTTTTCGCTGATGGGCAATACCACCACCTGATCGGGTGTGAGCCACAAGGGAAATCTTCCGGCAGTATGTTCAATCAACACAGCTACAAATCGTTCCATAGAACCAAAGGGTGCCCGATGGATCATCACCGGTCTGTGTTTTTGGTTGTCTTCACCCGTATATTCCAGTTCAAAGCGTTCAGGCAAATTATAATCAACCTGTATGGTGCCTAACTGCCAGCGCCGACCGATGGCATCTTTCACCATAAAATCAAGCTTGGGACCGTAGAAAGCAGCTTCACCAAGTTCCACGCGAGCTTTCAATCCTTTTTCTTCGCAAGCCTCAATAATGGCTTGTTCAGCTTTTTGCCAGTTTTCTTCAGAGCCTATATATTTATCTTTATTGTCGGGGTCGCGCAAAGATATCTGTACTTCAAAATTTTTGAAATCCAACGCATTAAAAATGATGTAGATGATATCCACCACCTTGAGGAATTCACTCTTCAATTGGTCAGGGGTACAGAAAATATGCGCATCGTCCTGTGTAAAGGAGCGAACACGGGTTAAGCCGTGTAGCTCACCACTCTGTTCGTAGCGATATACTGTGCCGAATTCTGCCATGCGCAAAGGCAAATCTCTATAGGAGCGTGGCTTTACTTTGTATATTTCACAATGGTGCGGACAGTTCATCGGTTTCAGCAGATATTCCTCATTTTCTTCCGGCGTATGAATGGGCTGGAAAGAGTCCTGACCGTACTTGGCATAGTGCCCGGAAGTTACATACAATTCTTTATTCCCGATATGAGGAGTCATCACCTGTTCATATTCAAATTTACGCTGAATTTTTTTCAAAAAATCCTCCAAACGCAAACGCAGAGCCGTACCGCGAGGTAACCACAAAGGCAGGCCTTTTCCTACAGTGTCGGAAAAAGCAAATAGTTCCAGTTCCCTGCCTATCTTGCGATGGTCGCGCTTCTTGGCTTCTTCCAAAAGCACCAGGTATTCATCCAGCATTTTCTTTTTAGGGAAAGTAATGCCGTAAATACGCGTCAGCATTTTGCGCTTCTCATCTCCACGCCAGTATGCACCGGCAACACTTAACAGTTTGATAGCCTTGATGGGACCGGTATCCGGTAAGTGCGGACCACGGCACAAATCAGTAAAACTACCTTGAGTATATAAGGTAATGGTACCATCTTCCAATTCATTGATCAGTTCAACCTTATACTCATCACCTTTATCCTGAAATTTCTTCAAAGCATCAGCCTTGGTGATATCTCTACGCAGAATGGCTTCTTTGCGTGCAGCCAGTTCTACCATCTTTTGCTCAATAACAGGCAGATCTGATTCCTTGATGACAGCCGACCCCGGATCAACATCGTAATAAAATCCGTTTTCAATGGCCGGACCGATGCCGAATTTAATGCCCGGATACAACTCCTGCAAAGCTTCAGCCATCAGGTGTGCTGAAGAGTGCCAGAAAGCATGTTTACCCTCCTCATCATCCCATTTGTATAATTTGATGAATGCATCGGATGTAATGGGTCGGGACAGATCCCAAGTCTCGTTATTGACAGAAATGGAAAGCACGTCCTGTGCTAATCTCGGGCTGATACTTTCAGCCAGTTGAAGTCCGGTAACACCTGATTTATATTCGCGTACCGAACTATCGGGGAAAGTTATTTTTACCATAAAATGAACCTTACAAATGGTTTTTAAAAAATTAAGCGACAAAGTTACAAAAAAATTATTTATCTTTGCACCCGCTTACAAAACCATTTGCGGCTGTGGCGTAATTGGTAGCCGCGCTAGACTTAGGATCTAGTGGAGCGATCCGTGGGGGTTCGAGTCCCTTCAGCCGCACAGAAAAATTCCCTTGAAAAGATGTTGATTTTTTTGAGGGGATTTTTTTGATAGATATGGGAAGTTAAGGAAGTTACGAGTTCTGAGTTCTGAGTTACGAGTTCTGTGTTCTGAGTTACGAGTTCTGAGTTCCAGGGTCTTGTCTTTGTTCTTTGTTCTTCTTAGTTCTTCTTCGCTCTTCTTCTCCAAACAGGCTTTTTGCCTTCCGTTGCTCGTTGTTTTTCTTTGGCTTCGCGGGCGGCTGTTCGTGCAGCTCTTCTTTCATCCATCATTTTACGCAGATATTCGATATAAGGCTGAATGTAGCGTTGTTTTTTGGTTTCGAGCAAATCATCCATCACCACCATAATTCCACTTTCATACACAGAACCAAAATCATCATCTTTGATGGATCCGAAAAAACGCATCGTATCACTCAGACCAATATATGCATTAAACATAGCAGGAATATTTTCCCCTTTTTCCCGTATGGCTTTATTAAGTAACTTATAATCAGGTCTTGGTTTATCCTCTACAAGTATTTTCTTCGCTATTTTTTTTGATTTAGCTTCAACAGAAACAGCAGTAATAGGTTTAATCAAGTTATCTTTATCCGAAAAATGTTTGGTTAGATATTCGTAAATTAAATCCCGGCAGAGTATCGGATACTCCTTATATATAGTAACCTTACCGATGAAATATTTAGCTCCTTTGATTGAATGAATCAACGCTCCCAAACCATCCCATAAATTATCCAAAGCGAACAAACTTTTGATGCCCATTTTTGTAGATTGATATTTCAGCTGCACAAAAGCTCGTCCCAACTCAATTGTATGCGGCATAAATTCTTTGATGAACTCATCACTGAAAGTAAATAAATGTGACATGACAAAAGCTGGCTGTCCATTCTTATCAATAGCCACATCACTACCTGAAATAAACCGATACCCTCCGATGATTTCTTCCTCATCCGGATTCCATACAATCAATTGCTTGTATGGTTTCTTCATAAAATCATACTCATCGGTATCCAACTCTTTGCCCGTTCCACCCCCACCGGCGCGAAATGACAACTCTCTTAAACGACCGATTTCACGCATAACATTGGGAGAATCGTGTGCCGTAACCAAAAAAATTTGATTACCTGCTTTATTGGTTGGTCTTAAAAATTTATCCTCGGTAAGTTCTTTCTTTAAAATTTCCCGACTGACGGGAGCTATAATTTCTTTCATAACGATAACAATTGACATTTTGATATTCACAAAGAAAATTCACCATCCACCATTCACCATCCACATGTTCATTTCATAAAAACAATGCATAAGTTTTATGTATGCAAATGTAATGTATTTTCATTAGTTCTTAAAAATACTGTGTTCGATAAAATATACAAAAAAGTGAAGAAAGTTGATTTTTAACCATTTTTTATCTTTTTGTTTAGTAGAAAAACTGAAAATCCGATTAACACTACCTTTTCAACTGAAAAATAAAATTGATAAATATTCAAAATTACAATCCATTTTTGGTTAAATTGATGATAAAACAGTTCATTTTTAAAAAATATTTGATGTAAATATTTTGTAATCAGAATAAAAGCCATATATTTGCACTTTGAAAAAGAAAACAAAAATTATGTATCAACATAGTGAATATTATAGTATTAACGAATAAAAACTTATTAAAATGACAAAAGCAGACATTGTAAACGAAATTTCAAAGAACACTGGGATTGACAAAGCAACGGTGTTGGCAACTGTTGAAGCCTTCATGGAAACAGTTAAAAATTCATTGGCTGAAAATGAAAACGTATATTTAAGAGGTTTTGGTAGTTTTATTGTGAAACACCGGGCAAAAAAGACAGCTCGCAATATTTCAAAAAACATTACCATGGTTATACCTGCACACAACATCCCGGCATTCAAACCTTCGAAGTCTTTTGTTAATCAGGTAAAAAAACAGAAATAACTAATAAAAAATTATTGATATGCCAAGCGGGAAAAAAAGAAAAAGACATAAAATGGCTACGCATAAGCGGAAAAAAAGACTGAGAAAAAACAGACATAAGAAGAAATAAGACAGTCTGATCGGTCTTTATTTAAGGTCCTGAAACAAACTTAAAGACTTTTCTTTAAGTTTGTTTTTGTTTGAGCGAAAACAAAAACAATTAAATCAAATAATAAAGTGGATAGCGAATTTATAGTAGATGTACAACCATCTGAAATTTCAATTGCGCTGCTCGAAAACAAACGTTTAGTAGAATTAAACCACGAAAGCCGTGAGGCTCAATTTGCTGTTGGAAATATCTACTTGGGTAAAGTTAAAAAATTGATGCCCGGTTTGAATGCAGCTTTTGTAGATGTTGGTTTCGAAAAAGATGCTTTTCTTCATTATCTTGATTTAGGATCAAATTTCAATACCCTTAACCAATTTGCTACGCAGGTGCAAAGCGACCGTAAGAAAGCACCTCCTATGCATAAAATCAAATATCAACCGGAAATAGATAAAAACGGTTCAATCAGCGATATACTGAAATCAGGTCAGGACATACTTGTCCAGGTAGCCAAAGAGCCTATCTCAACAAAAGGTCCCCGACTAACCGCCGAAATATCTATTGCCGGAAGATTTTTAGTACTGATTCCGTTTTCCGATAAAGTATCCGTTTCTCAAAAAATTACTTCGGAAGAAGAAAAAATCAGATTGAGACAACTGATTCAAAGCATTAAGCCCAAAGGATTTGGCGTTATAATCAGAACAGTTGCAGAAGATAAAAAAGTAGCGGAATTAGACAATGAACTTAAAATTTTGGTGAAACGATGGGACGAAGCAACTCGGAAATTGCAGCAAGCCAAGGAGGTTTCACTTATTTTAGAAGAATTAGGTCGCACAGTGGGAATAATTAGAGATTTATTCAATACCACATTCAGTCACATTCACGTCAATGATCAGGCGATCTTTTCGGAAGTAAAAAACTATATCGAATTGATTGCTCCCGGTCACAGCAACATTGTGAAGCTTTACAAAGAAGATACGCCGATTTTCGATCATTTCGGAATCACCAAACAAATCAAGTCAAGCTTCGGAAAAACAGTTTCTTTTAAAAGTGGAGCATATCTGATTATTGAACATACGGAAGCTCTCCATGTAATTGATGTGAATAGTGGAAACAGATCTAAAAACGCATCGGGACAAGAAGTCAATGCTTTGGAAGTGAATTTGGCAGCGGCTGATGAAATAGCTCGCCAATTGCGGTTGCGTGACATGGGAGGCATTGTAGTCATTGATTTTATTGACATGCACGAAGGCGAAAACCGCCAGAAGTTGTATGAAAGAATGAGAGAAGCAATGTCAAGCGACAGAGCAAGGCACAATATCTTGCCATTGAGCAAGTTTGGCCTGATGCAAATGACGAGACAAAGAGTCCGTCCGGAGATTGAAATCAATATTGAAGAAAAATGTCCAACTTGCTTGGGAACAGGCAGTGCCATGCCTTCTATATTGTTTGTCGATCAAATCGAAGAAAAAATTGAACTTTTAGTAAATAGGTTAAAGGTAAAAAAATTCGTACTTTTCTTACATCCTTATGTAGAAGCATACCTATCCAAAGGTATCAATTCATTAAAAATGAAGTGGAAACTCAAATATGGAATGAATTTTAAAATTATAGCTTCACAAGAATTGGGATTATTACAGTACAAATTTTCTGACAGTAAGGGTACAGAAATCAACCTAAATAAAGAATTGAAAAAGTTAGAAGAAACCAAAGAATAATTAGAAGCGAGGCTACCTTTTCATTTTGGCAGCCTTGCTTTTTTTAAAAAAGTTGGTCTTTTTAAAAAATATCAGTATATTTGCGTGCTGAAAGCAGCATTTTTTTAGAAAAAGATTTAGAAAATAGCTCAGTTGCCAAAAGAATAGACACAAAATATGTTCTACCAACTGAGATACAATGCGAATAATTAAAATAAGCGAAAATAGCTCAGTTGCCAAAGAGTAAACACGAAATATGCTCTACCAACTGAGATACAATGCGAATAATTGAAATACATGCGAAAATAGCTCAGTTGGTAGAGCATAACCTTGCCAAGGTTAGGGTCGCGGGTTCGAGTCCCGTTTTTCGCTCTAGTGAAAAAAGTGAAACAACATAGTTTCACTTTTTTGTACAATTATGATATTGTCGGTGGACAATATATGAATATATCATAATGTGATTTTGCCCGGATGGTGAAATTGGTAGACACGCTAGTTTCAGGGACTAGTGGCCGCAAGGCCATGCAGGTTCGAGTCCTGTTCCGGGCACGTTTCAAGCGCAGGTGGTGAAATTGGTATACACGCTACTTTGAGGGGGTAGTGCCGGCAACGGCGTGTGAGTTCGACTCTCATCCTGCGCACTTGGCGAGCGTTTGCACTCCTGCTCGCATCATTTCAGTACACCTTATTCTCCTTCTTTCACCTCAAATGGTTCCGTATGAATATTGGTGATTGTCTTGGGTCCGAACTTATCTCTTAACCTGATTTCTATTTCGGTTGCCACATCATGTGACTTTACAAAACTGATGTTCTTATCCAATTTGATGTGTACATCAATGGCATAAATATTCCCTACCTTACGTGTTTTAAGATTATGTTGAAATTTGACATCCGGATGAGACTCTATAAGGTCGATGATGATGTTTTCAGTCTCCTGAGGAAGCGAACGCTCCAAGAGTTCATGCATGCAGGGCACTCCAAGGTCAAATGCGACTTTCACAATGAAAAAGCTGACCACAACAGCGGCAATGGGATCTAATATACGCCAAGATTCACCCAAAAACATCGCTCCCGCAATTCCCAAGGATGTACCTATGGAAGAAAAAGCATCCGAACGATGGTGCCAGGCATTGGCAATAACGGCACTACTATCAACTTCCTCTCCTACCCTTTTGGTATATCTGTACAATAATTCTTTCAGTAAAATTGACACTAAAGCTGCCGTAAGTGCCAAATAAGTAGGTTGTTCCAACACCTCTCCTTTGATTACCTGCATAATTTTGGAGACGCCGCTTGTGAATATAAAAACACCGACAGCGAGTAAAGCAATGCTTATCAATAAGGTAGCAAAAGTTTCAAATTTTCCATGTCCGTATCGGTGCTCTTCATCCTTGTCTTTTACTGATATACCCACAAACACCAAAACCAATACGTCTGTGATGAAATCAGACAAAGAATGAATACCATCCGCAAGGATAGCTGAACTTCTACCTAAAAATCCGGCTAAAATCTTAAAAGCAGTCAGCAAAACATTGACAATTAGACCAATCCACGTGACCTGATGTACTCTTTTTGCTTTATTATTATTCATATCTTTAGCTGGTTGTTAGAGGTTTGAGTCGCAAAGTTAAAGAAATTTTTGGAAGATAGGGAAGTTATTTTTAGTAGTTGGTAGTTAGTAGCTGGTAGTTAGTAGTTTTTTTGGAAGTTAAAGAAGTTAGGGAAGTTAAAGAAGTTAAGGAAGTTAGGAAGTTAGAATATTAAACCACAAAAGGCACAAAAGAAATTTCACCACTCACCACTCACTAAATCATGTCTTTGTTCTTTGTTCAGTTCTTCGTTCATCGTTTTTCGTTCTTCGTTGTCTTTATTCTTTTGTCTTTGCTCTTTGTTCTTCTTCGTTCTTCGTTTTTAGTTTTTAGTTCTTAGTTTTTCGTTGTCTTTATTCTTTTGTCTTTTGTCTTTGTTCTCAACAAAAATAAAGCGTATTTTTGTACCATTAAGAAAACCCGTAATGTATGAGAGTCCTTTTTTTATCCATTTCACTTTTTTTGATTGCTAGTATTTTTTCACAATCCGCTCAGGAAGCCAGTACATTGTTCAATGAACAAAAATATGAGGAATCGAGTAAGTTGTACGCTGCCCTATTAGCCAAACGTCCGAAAGATGCCTTATACAATTATCGCTATGCCCGGTGCAACTACGAAACAGGCAACTATGAGTTAGCCATTGAACATTTTATTACGAGCGGCAATCGTTATCCCTTGCGTGATTTCTATTTGGCAGACAGCTATTTTATAACATATCAATTTGATGAAGCAATCGAATACTTTACGAGTTATATCAGCAGTTCGACCAATGAAGTATTTACCAGACAGGCCCAAGACAAACTAAGGCAAGCAAATATAGCATCCAGGTTAATTAAACGAGTAGAAGAAGTTGAAATCATTGACAGCATCGTTGTCAGTAAAGAGGACTTCTTAAAGCATTATCAATTAAGCAAAGAAACCGGTCAATTCAGCATACAAACTGTTACCGCTCCGAATAAAAAACTGATTGACCTGGTGACTTTCATTACGCAGAGAGGTGACAGAAAGATATTTTCCGATTTAGTCGATAATAATGCTCGTTTGTTTACTGCGAATAAATTATTAATCGGTTGGTCGAAACCGGAATATTTATCTAAAAACATCTTTTCAGAAAGGGATGATAACTATCCTTTCCTGATGTTGGATGGTGTTACCTTGTATTTTGCTTCCGACAACAAAAATTCCATCGGAGGATATGATATTTTTATCACACGCTTTAATTCAAACATCAATGATTACTTGACTCCGGAAAATATCGGAATGCCCTTCAATTCCATTTATAATGATTACATGTATGTGGTTGATGAAGCTAAGAACGTCGGATGGTTCGTCACCGATCGCCACCAGGAAGCCGATAAAGTCACGGTTTATCAATTTAAACACCGTGACGAAAAAGTTTTTGTATCTGCCAAAGATTCGGATGATTTAATTCAAGCAGCCCAACTTAAAACCTATAAAAAAGGAAGTGCTCCTGTTTTCGTTTCCGAAGCGACACAAGACATTCAAGAAGAACCGGAAGATATCCAAGGGGATGAAATCATCTTTCATGTAAATGACACTTTAAGCTACACAAACAGCCGGCAGTTTAAAAGTGCACAGGCACTCAAGTTATGGCATGAATGGAATAGAATATCAGAGAACTTGAAAAAACAAGAAGCTGCACTTCAATCACTTAGAACTGAATATCTAACTATTGAAGATGAAAAAGAAAACAAAAGGCTGCAAACAGAAATTTTAAGTCTTGAAAAGCAGCTTATCAATACCAAACTGATGTACAACGAAAAAATAATGAATATCAGAAACGAAGAAATTAAATATCTGAGGAATATTAAATAAAAATTATCGTTATATTTACACGTTTTTATGGAACGAACAGTTGAACAAACAATGGTAATTATATGAATGCAGTCATTATATTTATTATGCTGCTTATTGCAGTGGGATTGTTGCTGGTAGAGATTTTTCTGATACCGGGCATTTCTGTAGCAGGCATTGGCGGACTCTTATTTTTAGGAGGCGCTGTGTATTATGCTTATGCCTATGTCGGTTCCACCGCAGGTTTTTTCACGCTACTTGCTGCCTTTGTCATGTTAGCTATTGCAATCATCATTTTTATTCGTTCTAAAGCCTTGGAGAAAATGTCGCTTCAAACAGATATAGACAGCAAACACGACCCTTTGGAGGGTATTGAGTTAAAAGAGGGCGACACAGGGATAACTTGCTCCCGTTTAGCTCCCATGGGCAAAATACAGGTAGGGGGACATGTTGTAGAAGCCAAAGCATTAGACGATTTCATCGATCAAGATGTAGAGGTTGTTATCATTAAAGTTCAATCGACTAACGTATTGGTCAAAAGAAAAGAACAAACTGATTCAAAATCGAAAATATCAAATCATTCATTAAAAAACTAAATTATGGGAATTATTGAAATTATTGCTTTAGCACTATTGGGAGTTCTTATCCTGTTATTTTTCTATTATGTTCCATTTTTACTTTGGCTTTCAGCAAAAGTTACGGGCGTTCACATATCGCTGCTACAATTATTTTTAATGCGTATCAGAAAAGTTCCGCCTCATACTATCGTAGCTTGTATGATTGAAGCTCACAAAGCTGATTTAAAGGAAGTTACACGTGACGGATTGGAAGCGCATTATTTAGCCGGCGGCCACATCGAATCAGTGACGCATGCGTTGGTATCTGCCTCCAAAGCCAATATTGATCTGACATTTAAAATGGCAACTGCCATCGACTTGGCCGGTCGCGATGTATTTGAGGCTGTTCAAATGTCGGTAAACCCCAAAGTAATTGATACACCTCCCGTGACTGCTGTGGCAATAGACGGTATTCAGTTGATTGCCAAAGCTCGTGTTACCGTACGGGCTAATATCAAGCAATTGGTGGGTGGTGCCGGTGAAGAGACCGTATTGGCACGTGTAGGTGAGGGTATTGTGTCGTCCATCGGTTCTGCATTGTCACATAAGTCGGTGTTGGAAAATCCGGATACCATATCCAAGGTAGTATTGAAGAAAGGTTTGGATGCCGGAACTGCTTTTGAAATTCTATCTATTGATATCGCCGACATTGACATAGGTAAAAACATCGGTGCACAACTGCAAATGGATCAGGCAGAAGCTGATAAAAATATTGCTCAGGCAAAAGCCGAAGAGCGCAGGGCAATGGCAGTTGCTTTAGAGCAGGAAATGAAAGCTAAAACCCAGGAACAACGTGCAAAAGTTATTGAAGCAGAAGCAGAAGTGCCTAAAGCTATAGCTGAAGCTTTCCGCAGTGGTAATCTTGGTATTATGGATTATTATCGCATAAAAAATATTGAAGCAGACACTTCCATGCGTGAAAGTATTGCCAAACCTACTACATCCAAGAAATCTGAGATAATTGGAGAAAAGAAGAAGAAGTAGGATCAATCAAGGCAATATTGCCCTTTCAGGGCGTAGCATTATTGAAAACATAGGAGCGCTGCGGGGCTGTCTCAAAATAAAAATATCTTCAGTAGTTGATTACCCCCCGTTTTGAAACAATTAAAGGGGTTGAGGTCTCAAGTAGTTTTCCACCACTGCCTTTACCCCTTTTTGTAACGAGATATTCGGCTTCCATCCCAGCTTAAACAATTTGCTTACATCCAATAATTTACGAGGGGTACCGTCAGGCATAGAGCTATCCCAAATAATTTCACCTTGAAATCCGACAATCTGCCGAACAAGTTCAGCTAAATCCTTGATGCTAATATCTTCTCCGCATCCGGCATTGACATGTGACGGGGTTGTGTCCGGAGCATCATAATGTAGCAAAAGATATACGGAAGCGTCGGCCATATCATCCACATGCAAGAACTCACGCATGGGTGAACCTGTGCCCCAGAGTGTTATCGCTACCCTATCCCTTGTTTTTTTGATCCCGAACTTAGTAAGTTTTTCCAGTATTTCCTTTTCAGAAGATTCCCCGGTGATTCCCTCTACCGGGAATCGGTTGAAGTCCTTACGTACGGCATCCATATTATTTTCAAACAAATATTTCCCCAAAATCATTTTGCGAATTAATGCCGGCAATACATGCGATTTTTCCAGGTCGTAGTTATCGTTCGGACCGTACAAATTAGTAGGCATGATGGAAATAAAATTACAGCCGTATTGTGCATGATAAGCCTCGCACATTTTAATACCGGCAATCTTGGCAATAGCATAAGGCTCGTTGGTTGGCTCCAATAAACCTGTCAGCAATGCATCCTCCTTCATGGGTTGCCGAGCAAGTTTGGGATAGATACAAGATGAACCGAGAAACAAGAGTTTTTTCACGCCATGCAGATAACTTTGGTGTATCACATGATTTTGGATCATCAAGTTTTCATACAAAAACTCAGCACGGTAAGTATTGTTGGCGACAATGCCCCCTACTTTGGCAGCAGCCAAAACAACATATTCAGGTTTTTCCGCTTCAAAAAAAGCAGCTACTTCAGCTTCCTTTATCAAGTCGAGTGCCTCTATATTGCGCGTTACAATATTCGTAAAACCTTTAGACTCTAAATTTCTTTTGATAGCCGATCCTACCATGCCATTGTGACCGGCGATATAAATTTTGGAATTTTTGTTCATTGACTATTTATTCAATGTTTATTGTCGATTTTTACTCAAAATAATTCAAAATCCTGAACCCTCCCTCCTTCAAATAATTTTCTTTTTTCATGACCTTGATGTCAGAGAGCATCATGTCTTCTACCAGGGTTTTTAAATTGTATTCGGGCTGCCAACCAAGTTTAGTACGGGCTTTGGTGGCATCACCGATCAACAATTCTACTTCGGTAGGGCGGAAATAGGCTGGGTCAACCTCTACCAAAGCATCTTTCCGTTTTTTCAAGGCTTCTAAAAATTGATCCCCTACCCTTTCTGAAAAGAGTTTTTCATCTATGGAAGCTAAATAAGCTTTTTCTTCTACTCCTTCACCTTTAAACTGCAATTCCATCCCTATTTCAGCAAAAGCCAATCTAACAAATTCACGAACAGCAGTAGTAATACCGGTTGCAATTACGTAGTCATCCGGCTTTTCCTGTTGAAGAATCAGGTACATGGCATTTACATAATCTTTGGCATGTCCCCAATCACGCTGTGCCGATAAATTACCGAGATATAATTTATCCTGCATGCCTAAAGCAATACGGGCAGCTGCACGGGTAATTTTCCGGGTTACGAATGTCTCGCCCCGCATCGGCGATTCGTGGTTAAATAAAATTCCATTGCAAGCATATATATTATAGGCTTCCCTGTAATTAACCGTAATCCAGTAGGCATATAACTTCGCTGCAGCATAAGGAGAACGCGGATAAAAAGGCGTGGTTTCTTTCTGTGGAATCTCCTGCACCAATCCGTACAACTCCGAAGTAGAAGCCTGGTACATACGTGTTTTATCCGTCATGCCCAATAAGCGCACTGCCTCCAATAGCCTCAATGCACCGATACCATCAGCATTTGCCGTATATTCAGGCGTATCAAAGCTCACCTTGACATGGCTCATCGCTGCTAAATTATAAATCTCATCCGGCTGAACCTCCTGAATGATACGGGTTAAATTCATGGAATCGGTCATATCTCCGTAATGCAAAATGAATTTGCGGTTATCCACATACGGATCTTGGTACAGGTGGTCTATACGATCAGTATTAAACAAGGAGGAACGACGTTTAATGCCGTGTACCGTATAACCCTTTTTCAACAAAAATTCCGATAGATAAGCTCCATCCTGCCCGGTAACACCGGTAATTAATGCAACTTTAGACATATAAATATATATTATAATGATTTCTCGCCCTCAGCCTTACAAAGGTAAGCCTTTTTATTTCATTTCAATCTTAGCAACAACCACTTTATCCGATTTTTCAGCGTTTGTAACAGATATTCTATCAGCCATTCCGCCGAATTATCTGTCCAACGCTGAGGATGAGTGATGATCATGATTTTATCAGGTAATTTTCCGGATTGAATTGCATCAGTCAACTCAAAGGTAGTTCGATAATTTAAGATGCTGTTTTGTATATTAACTTTATCCCTTACACTGAAGCGTTCTCCGTTCCACATTCTACCCGTATCCGTAAGATAATACATATCTGCAACAGCAGGCTTCTCCCCTGCCCCGAACAAATCAAAATAAGGTTCGCCTATAATGCCATAATCCCTGTAATCGTAAGTTTTCCATAAATCTTTATTATCATAAGCCGAAGTCGGACTACCATGCATGCATATCGTTTTCACCGGATAAAACTGTCTAAAATACTGCAATTGCTTTTCAAAATGTTGAATAGCGGCTTTCTGATCACCTTTTGTAATGGATAAATCTTCGTAATGGTATCCGATTTCGTGGCCTAAGCCTACAATCTTTCGGATAATATCGGGGCGATTACTTTGTTTTAAAATGCGGAAATAATAGGTAGCTCGTATACCTAAGCTATGTTCTCTTTCTGCCATTTTCAACGCATTAAAAGCAAGTTTGTCAATATCATGTCGGAGAATGACATATTGCCCTGTTGCTTTTCCTTTACAATGCTCTTCAAAAGTTAAAAAAGAATATTGAAGGTTTTGAAGCATTAATAATAATTGTTCGTATATGGAGAGAGTAAAATCTTTCAATTTCATCTTTTTAAGTAAAATAATCAATTATTTTTTCTACGATATACTCTGCGGCTTGTCCTTTTCCAAAAACAGGCAAATAGGTGATTTTTTTATTTAACAATTCTCTATACGATTTTTTTATTCGGTCACAGTCTGCATCAGCAATAATTCCTGCATTTTGTTCTACTATTTCAACCCACTCGGTTTCAGGGCGTAAAATCACACATGGTTTTTGAAAGAAATAAGCTTCTTTCTGTACTCCTCCGGAGTCGGTCATAATTATTTTAGCATTTTTTTCCAACAAAATCATTTCTAAAAAAGAAACCGGCGGAATTAAAAAAAGCTGTTTACTTGAATTCAATCTTTTATACACAACTGATGATAAGTTCGTTTGTAGTAATTTTGTTGTTCTCGGATGTAAAGGAAGTATAATTTTTATATTGTTGTCTTCGGCAATATCCAGCAAAGCAGTAAAAATGGCTGTCAATCGTTTACAATCATCTGTATTGTTATCTCTGTGAATAGTAACTAAAACATAGTGATCAGTTATTAAATTATACTTTTGTAATATGTTGCTTTTCTTTTCTGCGATTTGAGCAAAATGTAAACTATTATCATACATAATATCCCCGCTATTAAAAACAAATCGTTTTTTTCCATTTTTGAATGTACTTTTAGATGTAAAAAAGCCTTCATTTTTAAGGTTTTGGAAGCCGGTTTCAGTAGGAGTAAAAAGTAGAGATGAAAGATGATCGCAAACAATTCTATTAATTTCTTCAGGCATAAGCATATTGAAAGAGCGCAATCCGGCTTCAATGTGAATAATAGGAATATGTAATTTACTTGCTGCTACAGCTCCTGCCAATGTAGAGTTGGTGTCACCATAAACAAGCAAAGCATCAAATGGTTCATTTAATAATAATTGCTCTATTCCACTGATCATCTTAGCTGTTTGTTCTCCATGACTTCCGGAGCCAACATTTAAGTTAAAATCCGGCTTAGGAATATCCAATTCATCAAAAAATATTTGCGACATATTGAAATCATAATGCTGTCCGGTATGTAATATTTTTTCATTTATAAAAGATGAAAATTTATTTTTCACCGCCCTTGAAAAAGCTGCCGCTTTTATTATTTGAGGTCGTGCACCTATAATGCTTAAAATTTTTATCATGCTTTCTTTAATATTGTTTTTTTATACGCCGTTCGGTAATAGCAATCATTTGAATTTATATTGATAATCAGGCGTTTCCTTCATAATCTTTGCACTTTCGGGATAATTTTCGATAAACCATGTAAAAAATGCGGCTACATCAATTTTATCGGCAAGCATTTTTTGTCTGCGTGCTTGAAACTCCTCTCTTAGATTTTCCATCATCAACAACTCATTTACCTTTTCATAAAATTTATCTTGCTGTTCGGTTTTAATTCCATAAGTGAGTTGATATTTATGTTCCAATTCTTCAAGCACACTGATTTTTCCGGCAAAATCACTAAATCGAATAGATGGTACTCCTAGCATGGCTGCCTCTACTGCCATACTTTGGCTATCACCAATCAACATGGATGAGAAAAACATAACATGATGAATATTTACAATATCTATGTCTAATTTATACTCCATGAATTCTTCATCTAATTCTTTTTCTGAACTGATTACTGTTCTGTATCCATACTTTGTTGCTGTTTCAATGATCCTTTTTATCAACACTCTGTTTAATCCTTTAATTCTAAAATCATGATGAGCTGTCAGACTAGCAAGTCTAATAAGAATATATTTTTTCTCTTTAACATACTTGGTTTTAATATTATCTAAAGCCCTAAATTGATTAGGATGTAAATATGATAGTTTCATATAACCTTCGTAGCCTATTTTTTTTTGCTGCCATTTTCCCACACTACATACTTTTGGTACTAAAATAATATTTGTAAACGGATAAGTTAAGTCTGCTAGTTTTTTAATTACCTCATAATCATCCTCTAAAGTCGTAATTGATTTTTTCCCAAGTAAAAATGCCGCTTGAGCCACAGATGAATCTGTTCCTAATAAAATATCTACCTTACTCCTTTTAGCATATTTAATAACATTATATGTTCTTAATAATGAAGCAACAAAAATAGATACCGGTGTGTTTTTCCTGTTTTTCTTTTGGATGTTTATGTACTTGAAATTTTCTTCAATCAATAATTTTTCTAAAATATCTTTTGTTTTAATGAGCACAATTATACGATGTCCTTGTTGTTGTAATTTATGAATTACAGCCTTATAAAAATGAAACTGTGCGGGGTGCCCCAAATAGACTAATATGTTCATTTTTCTTGTGTTAGTAATTTTATATATATCCTTCCTATAGCGTACAATAAGGGATTGACAATATATTTAAATCGCCCGTGTTCTACCAACTCCCCTCCAAACTTAGACTTAAACTCACGAACACCATACCTTTCAGCTCCCATAAAGTCGAAATATTCAAAGCCGTTTTTCACCGCATACTCTATACCTGTATGAGTAGCAAGTACAGACGGGTAAAGGTGGTTGAAATTCTTTGTGTCACCGCAAATAAACCATTCGTATACAGCCTTGTCGGTCAATGACGAGCAAGCAATACCACCGATTATTTTTTCGTCATTTTTTACGACAAATAAATAGCAGCCGGATTGGTGCACAAACTTGTCAAAAAACTCTTTTGGATAAAGAGGTTTCTTGATTTTTTTTCTGTACAAATCTTCAAGAATTTGATAAAACCTGTCAATATCATTTTTGCAGGTTGTCTGCACACAAACCACACCCCGCTCTTGTATATTTCTTAACTGCCTGACTTTGCTTTCACTATATCGTGAAATCACTTGCTCAATTGTATCTGTTTTTACTATATAATTATGATGAGCGTTATATTCAAACCCGTGTTTTGCAAAAATAGCTTTATGGTTAATGTAACTATTAGCGTTTCTTATTTCAATGTAAATAACCTGCTTCGACAAAGAGTGTTTTAATTCGCCTAACAGTTCAGAAATTGCGTCCTCAGAAACATTATTTGCTAAGAGCATTCCTCCGTGGATTATTGCTCTTCGAGAAAAAAACTGTTTTAGTTTACCACCATTTGCAATGATATAGCCAATCACCAACGCTTTCAGCTCTTTACCCTCCCAAACTCCCCAACCAAATGGCTCTAAAAAAGAAAGCGAGCAATAAAAATCATAGCATTCAGGCGACTGAAAATAAGACGCTGTAGATGAATGAGCTAACAAAATTTGCCATTCTTCTCTTTTTATTTCTATGACTTGCTTAATCACTTTTATTTTCAATTACACCAACTAGCTCTTATCAATAAATTCCCTAAACCACAATTCCAGATGTATCCACTTCCATATCTCTTTAGAAATATTCACTTCTTCTTTCAAATGCTTTGAATACAAATCAATTGCTTTTTGATGGTTAATAAAACCTCTATTGCGAAATGTTTCTGAATTCAATATCTCGACTATCAGGGATTGAAATTCCTTAGTTCGAAACCATTCATCCTGAGGTGTTTCAAACCCAATTTTGTCATTTCGTTTTCGGATAGCTTCTGGTAAAAGCCCTTTCATCGCTTGCCGAAGCACATACTTAGTTTCTCCATTTCTAATCTTATAATCAGAAGGCATCGACAAGGCATATTCTACAAGTCTATAATCTAAAAAAGGTGTTCGAGACTCCAATGAAAAAGCCATTGAGTTTCTATCGCTCCATTTTAATAAATGCTCCAACTTATATTCAAAATGATTGATTAAAGCATCATTTAAATTTTTAGAGCCGTAGAGTTTACTAACAATTGTAGTTTTCCCTGATGAAGTAATTCTTTTTACAAAATCACTGTTCAAATAAGACTTTTCAAAAACACTAACTTTGCTCTTAATAAAAGAAGGCAGCAGAAAATAAGCTAAGAATTTTATTCCATTTACAGACTTATGTTTTTTCCAATATTGTGATATTTCTTTAAAAAATCGTTTGAGCTTAGCTTGTTTCAAAAGCTCTTTAAAGTAAAAACCAAAAAAATAATGATAACCTGCCAAAGCTTCATCAGCACCTTGTCCGTCAATAGTGACAACAACATTATTTTTTGCCAAGCTCATTACACAGTATTGTGCAAAAGGACTGGTAGAGGGTATAGGTTCGGCATGAATGCGTACAAAATGTTCCAAATCAGACAACAGCATTGAGCTGTCCGGCGTTATAAAGTGCATATTTGCCAATTCATCTTTATATAAATTGATAAAATCAGACTCATCGCCTCGTTCTCCTTTTTCATATACAGCCGAAAAAGTTTGAATTTCTTTGTTATTTAATTCCTTGGCAATGATAGAGGTAATAGCCGATGAATCCAATCCTCCACTTAAACAAACACCCACCGGAACATCACTTCTTAACCTTAATTTAACAGCATCTATTAATAATTCTTTGTATTTATCCGTGTCAAAATCACACTTCTTAATCTTATCGGCAACATTATACCATCGGTTAATTACCAGGTGATTGTTCTTTATTTCAAAACAATGGCCATGTTGAAGTTTTTTTACCCCTTCAAAAAAAGTATTTTCAGTTTGATCGGTTCGATTATGAAGCAAATATTCATATATTGCAAGTTCATTTGGTTTGTTTGGCTGACCATATACATCCAAAATTGGAGGTATTTCCGATGAGAAAATAAATTGCTCTTTATTGTAAAAATAATATAAAGGCTTTACACCAAATCTATCCCTTGCACCAAAGACAATATTATTCTTCTTATCGAAAATAACAAAAGCAAACATTCCGTTTAACCTGTCTAAACACTCCTTACCATATTCTATATACATTTTTAAAAGTACTTCTGTGTCTGAATTACTTTTAAATTTTATTCCCTTCTCAATTAATTCTTTTCTTAGTTCAACGTAATTATAAATTTCACCATTATGGACAATTACATAGTCTCCCGTTTCATCAAACATAGGCTGACGACCAAGTTCACTTAACTCTAAGACACTTAACCTTACGAATCCAAGACCAACAGACTTATACAAAAACACTCCCTCATCATCAGGACCCCGATGCTTTTGTCTTTGCATCATACGAGTTATTTTGCCTTTCTCAGGAGAACTGCCATCAAACTTCACTATTCCGGAAATTCCACACATTTCACTCAATAATTGATATATAAATCTGACGTATCTTTTCTGCAATCACGTTATTATCATTTGCCTTTAGTCTTATTGAAGGATAGCTTACTTGTTGAACTTGAACCACACGCTCTAATGCCTCTTTTACACTTAACGGATCACAACCTACAATTTCACATCCTTCTACTCCCTCAATTTGAATGCGAACATCTCCAACATCGGTGCAAACAAGCGGCCTTCCACAAGCCATCATTTCTTTAACGAACATCGGCGAACCTTCTCTAATTGAGGTTAGCAATCCGGCATCACATGCATTCATTAAAGTTCTCAATTCGTCACGACTATATCCTTTAAGCTCCATAAGTTCATAACCAGGCAACATTTCGATAGCTTGAAATGCTAAATTGGCATTTTTTTCAGGACGAATAAAATCACTTGAAAAAAGTATTATTTTCTTTGTTAAATCCCAATTTAATTTTTTTCTCTGTTCGATCTTTGATAATGGAAAAAAATCAGTTGAATTAATACCACAAGGAATTATTTCATACTTTTTACGTACTAATTTCACCTTATCAGCTTGGTTTTGAGAAACAAATATATTGAACTTTGAGAATATCAATGGGAACAAAGCTATCAGCCTAAGATTAAATTTATTAATATCGCAACCGTGATAAGTAGTTATTACGGGAACTTTCCGTTGCGTATTTGCCAACAAGCCCGATAGTCCATAATGCGCATGAATGATATCAGGTTGAAATCCATTGATACGTTGCAGTAATAACTTCCTGTTTCTCAGATATCCTCGAATCCCCTTTCCTTTGACACCAAAAATCTCCATTTGCAGTCCGTTTTTTTTTAACGCATTGACCTGCTCCTCTATAAAAGGAGCTATGCGACCGGAATTTTCGCTACAAACAACAAGAATTTTCTTATTTATCATAAGAGTGTGGTGTCTAATTTTTTAAAAACTATTTTTTCAATATAAGCTATATGTACTTTATGCCATTCCCCTGCCTGCTAATTTAAACCAGCTCCATCCCACAATTGCCACAAAGATAAACGCTAACCACCAGGTAAAATACTTTTTATGTTTATTCTCTTGTCTGCCAATACCGTAGGCTGCAAAAATGAGCAAAACCGGCAAGGCAGGTAAGTGGAAGCGCTCTGAATGTGCGAAAGCGCTTAACGCGACAACTAACAAATAACCCAACATGAATGATCCCAACAGCAAATGGTCCCTCCATTTTTTGTCAATAACAATCATAAGTAAAGCAAACATAGCAAAGAAAGCCATGATATTCTTTACATAATTTCCTCCATGAAACAAGCGTTGATTTTCTTGATTCGGCGTTTCTATCATGGTTGGAAAAGGGATGACCATAATCATTGGTGCAAACACTGATTTGGAAGCATATTGAGCAAATTGGTTTCCGCCCTCGCGCTGTGCATACCATTCCAAAGATTGCTGTTGGTTAATATGACGTTCCTCCCACACCTCTTCTATTTCTGTAGCCAGCCGTCCGCCTAAGAAGTAAACCATAACCAACAAAACCCAGGAAATTAATATCAGTCGGTTTTTTCTTTTCACCGCTCTTTTGGTTGAAAGCATCAAAGCAGTTGCGAACGCAAACAAAGCAGTCGCACCCAATACCGTACGTAAAAAGAATAAAGAAGAGGCTAACAGTATAGGTAAAATCAAATTTTTAAAAGTTAATTTTGGACTGCGCATGGCATAATCCGTGCGTTCTAAAAAAGCAACTACCAGAAACACCATTTCTGTTTCTTTCAGGTGAATACCGGTGTAGTATATCAAATTCGGCATCAGCATGCACAAAACAGTAGCCATTCTGCCTGTACCTTCTCCAAAATTTCTTTTAGTCACACGATACACTAAGACACAAGTTAACGCACCGAAGATTGCTTTGAGCAAACGGGTAATAAAAATGCTCTTTCCTGTCAGAAAGTAAATCACACTTAAGTACAATGGATAACCATAATCGGAAAGAGCCAATACTCCGGCATACTTTAACATTTGCGTGTAAGTAGGAAATATACCTTGCGATATCAAACCGGCTCCATACCGCCCCATTCCATCGTAAAGATGAGAATCGGCAGCATGAAACTCAAAAGGCTCTCCGGTCATAATGAGATACAAGAAATAACTTATTATGACCCATGCAATCCGTACAATTAAGGCAATCTGAAATATTTTTTTGGTAAATATTTTTTCAGAATAATCTGACCATTTGCGCGTGAGTAAGTTGGAATAATAGAAAAAACCAACTACTGCTCCAATGCCCAACACCCACCATATCAATAACATCGCCTGGTTAAAAAACAGCACACTGACTACAAACAATGCAGCCATGTATAAATAAATGGCTTTGGATGTGAAATATTTGGGGAAATAGTTGAGCATCACCTTATCATTTTTCTTTTAATTTGAATCAATTTATCGGTAAAAGAAGCATTTAAAACCTTTCTGAAAAAGAATAATTTCAATTTTTCCATTTTCGTTTTTTCATGCCAGGATCCGGCAAAATGGTGTATACAATAACTATTTTCTGTAAGTTTTAATACTCCCGTGCTGGTTTTGGGACAAAAATAATCTTTTGGGAAACAATGCATATCATTTTTGTAAACTTGATATTCTCCTGTAAACTCAAAGCCATTTTTTGCCATAATTCCGGATATAATTTCTACATTGGTAGTCATATCATAGGTATTATCAGACTTTAAAAAATGTCGGTCAGTATAATAATCCAACTGTTCTTTCACCCAAACTCCTCTTTTGGTACTTGCCATCAAACCGGTCGGAAACATAGAAATTTTATTGCTCTCATATCCTGAAAAAGCCGGTAAAGTTAACAAATCATCCAATGATTTTAAAACTTCAACATCAGTATCCATATATATTCCACCCTCATTGTAAAGAGCATATAATCTTACGTAATCTGTTACAAAAGCATATTTTCGTGCCTCATAAGCTTCTTTTGTATAGCTATTTGAGTTAACATCAAAATTATCTTCATTCCAAAGCTTAAGTTCATAATCCGGTAAGTGCTTTTTCCAAGATGCAATACATTTTAAAGCCAACTCCGGCATTTTCCCCCGACCAAACCAACAGTAATGAATTATTTTAGGTATCATTTAATTCAGTTGTTTTTGAAAATTTCTACTATTCGTTTGCAAGCTTTTCCATCGCCATAAGGATTTTGAGCTTGTGCCATTTTTTCGTATAGACTATTGCAATCAATTAAGTTAGAAACGGTATTGATGATTTTTTGCTTATCGGTTCCAACTAACACAACAGTTCCGGCATCTACCGCTTCGGGTCGTTCGGTTGTATCACGCATTACCACAACAGGCTTACCCAACCCGGGTGCTTCTTCTTGAATTCCACCGCTATCAGTCAGCACTAAATAAGATTTGTTCATCAAATAGACAAAAGGCAGATAATCCAAAGGCTCGATAAAAAACACATTTTGATTGCTTGAATTGTTTTTATCTAAACTAAAAATCTCATTAATAGGCTTTCTAACATTAGGATTTAGATGCATGGGATAGACAAAATCCACCTGTGGATATTTCTCAGCAAGTTCTTTAATTGCCTCGCAAATGTTTATAAAGCCGCTTCCGAAATTTTCGCGTCTGTGCCCTGTGATCAAAACCAACTTTCTGTTTCTACCCATCCTGCCTAAATCATAACCAAAGTCTTTTATTGTCTGAATGACTAGTTTTTCGGCAGCCTTATCTTTTTCAATTTTTCCAATTACCCATTGCAAAGCATCAATTACCGTATTCCCGGTTATGAATATTTTGTCATCAGCAATATTTTCTTTTAATAAATTTTCTTTTGAAAGTTTTGTAGGAGCAATGTGACACGAAGCGATACGTCCTGTAATCTGTCTATTCATTTCTTCAGGATATGGGCTATAAATGTTGTATGTCCGGAGACCGGCTTCGATGTGTACAACCGGTATTTGCTTGTAAAATGCTGCCAAAGCAGTAGCTGTAGAAGTAGCTGTATCGCCATGCACAAACACAAAATCAGGACTTATTTCGGTTAAGACCTCACGTAGTCCCAAAAGAATACGACTTGTAATATCGTATAAATCTTGATTGGCCCGCATAATATCCAAATCAAAATCGGGTTTAATTTCAAACAATTGCAACACTTGATCAAGCATTTCACGATGTTGTCCTGTTACGCATACTAATGTTTCAAAACCAGCAATTTTCTTGAATTCAAGAACCAATGGTGCCATTTTTATGGCTTCAGGACGAGTACCAAAAACAAGAAGTAGTTTTTTCATAATTAATAAAAAATAGCCGTTTTTACTTGATAAAGAATTTCCATAAGTTGAAAATACTTTTTCAACACGCCTTTAGGTAGAATTTTATAATAGACAAAATACTTGATTTCATGGCGTTTCCAATTTTTAATTTGCAACAAAATGTTTTTTACCTCCTCCTTATTAATTTTGTTATAATAATATGGCAATAGTGAGTACAAAGCCAATCGTTCAAATAAAAATCTAAACTCCTCATTTTTCATCATGTCGTCGTAATCAGTAAAAAGCATATGCTCTTCGGGTTTATAAAACCTCATCCCCACTGCCCGATTTTTCACATCCACATCCTGATTATAATACGCCAATGGTTTATTTAGAAAGGCAACGGGATGCTTAAAAGCAATACGCACCCATAGGTCGAAGTCTTCACCCAACTTTAAATTCGGCTTAAAACCATTTTCAATGTCAAAGATTTTCTTTGGTATGCATACAGCTCCTGTCCACAAAGGCATCCACATGGTTTTAGCATATACCTGGCAATAATTGATATAACCTTGACTGAACCCTTCTTCAACTCCTATATTTGCCGGAATGTGTTTGCCATTTTTTACTTTGTAGTAGCTTGTTCCATATATTCCTGCATCAGGAAATTCCTCAATTAAACCCTTTATTTCTTCCAAAAAAGTAGGTGTCCACCAATCATCTGCATCCAGAAAACAAATATAGGGATACTTGGCAAGTTTAACACCGTTGTTTCGGGCAGTGGAAACGCCTTGATTGGGCTGGGAAGCCCCCCTAAATCCCCCCAAGGGGGGACTTTCGACCGGACTATTCGAGATTTCTGCAATTAATTTATTTGCCAAATCAAATGAGCCGTCTGTACTTCCATCGTCAATTACAACCACTTCAAACTCACGGAATGTTTGAGCTTGAACGGAACGCAATGCCTTTTCAATGTAGGGTGCTTTGTTGTATAGTGGAATGATGATGGAAAACATAACTTAACCGGTTGATTTCTAACACTATTTTCCCAAAGCTGCTAACGATATTACATTTATTCCATCCGGTCGGCAATAGCTCATGCCGGTACCGGTAATAATATTTAGTGATTGGGGTAGTTTCATTTTACTCGTATCTATATTTGCTACAAATCTGTTAAGATTTGCCACCGCTTCCTCTATAAATCCCACACCAAGTTTTATTTCAAATGCTGCATAATCTCCATTTCGTTTTTGCACTATCGCATCCACTTCCAAGCCGTAAGAATCTTGATAATGAAATACGGTGGCATCGTTTGCTTTAGCATAAACATTTAACTCATGCACAGCCAAGGATTCAAATAGAAAGCCCGTATATTTCAGGTCATTTAACAAGGCTTCCACATCTAAACCCAATGCAGCCACACACAAAGACGGATCGCATAAATGCCTTTTAGGTGATTTTCGTAACGAAGCTATAGAGCGAATATGTGGATTGAACGCCGGCTGTTCGTAGAGAATCATCAAACGTTTCAATGTATCAAGGTAATCTGTTATTGTATTACGAGATACTTCATTGTTATCAGATATTTTCATATCCAATTCCAATGTTTTATTATCCACTACTGTTGCTGTGTTTCGTGCAAGTGAACGCAGTAAAGCCCGTACTTTAAAGGGGTCTCGTTTAATTCCGCCAACTCGGCTCATATCCACTTCACAAAGCAAGTCAACGTATCCATTGTTTATTTTTTGAGCATCTTTTATATTTGCATTTAATAGTGTAGGAAAACCGCCAATAACCAATCGTTCGATGATAAATTCGAGCGGAACAGAATTATGAGAAGCATCTGTTTTTGTACCTTTTAACAAGCCTGCCAAGCTAAATGCTCCATCGGAAAATCCTAATTCCTGCCAAGTCATCGTATCCATTTCCACAATGGTAAAACGCCCCGCCCCACTATGCAATCGGACATTATCATTGGGATTGGCTGATCCCGTAAGAATAAATTGTCCTTTTTCTTTACGCTCATCCACTTCGTGACGGATATAATTCCAAATTTCGGGGTGCTCCTGCCATTCATCTACTAATCGGGGGGTTGCACCGACAAGTAACAGATTGGGATTTGTTGCCATTACAATAGGTACTTGTGTATCTCTATCCATTGCCAACATGCTCTTTGCAAACTGTTTAGAAGTTTCTGTTTTTCCACACGATTTCGGTCCTTTAACAAGTACTGCACCTGATGCAGACAATTTTTCCGCCAATTCTTCTTCTACTATTCGTTTTATATAGGTCATAAATAGTTATCTTTTCTTTAATGCAAAGCTACAAAAAGAAATCGATTGTGCAAATTTCAGGATTTTCATTGTGCAGATTTTAGACTTTTTATTGTGCAGATTTTAGATTTCTTTTTTATACTAACCCTAACCCAAAGAATGTTTGAGCTTGAACGGAACGCAATGCCTTTTCGATATAGGGTGCTTTGTTATATAAAGGTATGATGATGGAAAACATAGACGTTATTTAAATTTCTATTTTTTTTTGTTATATTATTACTTTCAACACTTTATCTATTGTTCTAATCAACAAACTATTAGAAATATTCTTTGTTGAGTGTAGGTAAAAATATAATAGCTTTGCTAATAGAGTCCTTTTATTTTTTAAGTTTATTCCATCAAGGTGATTATTGATTTTATCATACCAACTTTGATTTATGAATATATACTGAAAATATTTTTGACCATATTCTTTAATGTATTCTATTATCTCCAAATCTTGCCAGTGAATCGTTGCACTTAAATTTAACCCTTTAAAGATATCAATACCCAACTTTAAATAATTGTCTAAAAAATGATTGGGAATTTCCAACAGTTCCTCTTTTGGCTTTTTATTATAGGTTCTATATAGTGATATGGCACTTTTTTTAGGCTCTTTTATTTTCGTATAATATTGATAAAAAATATTTTTACTTACAGTCCTATCATAAAAGATTTTCTGCAAATGAATTACTCTAAAATCATTTACAAAATGTTCATTAGGGGTTGAGTTTTGAGGCCAAGGTACACGGGCTATATGAATATATCCTTCTTTTGGCGGATTGGTTCCTTCATCGAAAAAAGCCCACTGTGACCAACCGGATATAGTATAGTGTTTACAATCCTCTTCAATATTTGCCCATTTAAAATTAAAAATATCACCCGGTTTAGCATTTGATATTTTCTCCCAATCATTCGTTTCTTGAAAGTTAGCTGTAAAAACTTCATCGGCATCTAAGGCTATAAATACTTTATCACCTGGAATTTTCCTTGCTTCGTTAAAAAGTAGTCGTTGACGATTAGTTTCATGCAACTCTGTATCTTTATTTTCAATTAAAATTACTTTAGGATACTTCTTTGCAATCTCACGACTTCCATCTGTTGAACCTTGGTCAGCAATAATTATATGGTCTGCCCATAAACTAGCACAAGTAAGAAAAACATCAAGACACCAAGCTTCATTTTTAACAGGTGTCATACAAATTAAAAGTGGTTTGCTCATAAGTATTTTTTAAATTGGACAAAAGGTCATAAAAAATAGTTTATTTTTTGAAACAGCCCCATTTTTAGGATAAACTAAATTTTAGATATTAATAAACATAGTTGATCACTATCACCCTGCAAATTTAAATGTTTGATTTTCTTTTGATATGTTTTCTTTTCTTCCTTAGTGCAACTGTAGTCATCTGAAAGCATACTTAAGCCCCTTTGATATTTTTCAGACAAATAAAAAGTAGACCATATTCCATCATATAATAAATTCTCTATTTTCAAACCATGTGTTTGTAAAATATATCTAATACTTTCAAGTGAATGAAGGAAAAAATGCCTGGGTGCATCTATCTGAAACCAATTTAACTTGTATTTCCTCCAAAAATAGCCATCTACAGTCGGTATTCTTATCAATAGCTTTGCATCTTCACTCATTATTTTCTTTAGATTTTCTATAACATCATGTGGATTAGACATGTGTTCAAAAACATGATGTAACATTATAAAATCATATTTTTGGTCTATCTCTGATAGATGTTTTTTATCAATGTTAACAATTACGCCTTTTGCCGTTTTATACTGTAAGTTGTTTTTAAGAAATGGATCAATGCCGTATAAATTCTTGAAACCTCCTTCTGCCATTTGACGTAATAAACCTCCGCTTCCACAACCGACATCTAATATTCGTGAATTAAAATTCAATTTCTTTTTTGGAAACCAATAATACGGATCATTATATATTTTCTTCAATACAAAACCTATAATATTCTTATTTTCCAAATAATAAGAAAAAAGTTGTTTCTTTAACCAATCCCTTATAATTACCAAATTCCTTGATTTATTTTTAGGTTGTAAAGAGTAGTAACTACTTGAATCGTAGAATTTTGCTACATCAGATGGAATTTCACTTATTTGTAAACAACCGCACTTAGCACACTTAAAATATATAAAACTATCGCCGGTCCTATACATTTTTTCTTCTATCGTATAGGTTTTGTTATTTTCAGCATTATTGCAAATTTCACAAATATACAAAGTGGATGGTATTGTGTGAGCTTTCATATATTAATTAAAAACTATGTTTTTTAAAAATTTTATCCATCAATCTTATAAAAAGACGTGTATAGAAGGATTGAGTTTTGTTTAAATAAATCTGAATGTTATTTTCATATTAATAAGGAATTACTCTATTAAAAACTCCATTAAAAGTTCCTCGCAATATAGCCCATATTTTTTTCATCTTATCTTTTTCATACAATAAAATTTTTACACACACTTTTATTCTGCCTAGATGATGCTTTATCTTTCCGTTCATGGAATAATCACCGGGAAACTCTTTCCACATCAATATTCTATTTCTTGAGTCGTAATAATGACGAAGCGGTCCATAATCTGAAACCATGAGAGTCTGATTTAGTGCTTTAACTTTCCTCTCTGAACCAATTTGATGCTGCAAATTACATCCTAAAAATTGATAAATTTTATATCCTTTGCTTTGAGCGCGTAACATAAACTCCACATCGACCATTCCTATAAAAAAATCTTCACGAAAACCACCCACTTCTTTTATCATATCAAGAGAAAACACACAACCAGACTGAGCTACATGGGTCACATTTTTTACGGTTTCATCATAAATAAAATCACGATTATTAATCAAAGGGGCATACATCCCTGTTGTGTCAGGCAATGACTCAAGCATAGAGCAAAAAAAATCAAAGTTTTCAAATTTTGAATCCTGATCCATTGTCATGATATGGGTGCAGTTATTTTGTATGGCCATTTTTATACCTTGATTATATGCATAGGCCAGCCCTTTATTTACACCATCACCTTGCAAAATTACGGAGCTTGGTAATTTCAAATCCAAAAGTTTGTCAGATGGCGTATTATCCCACACAAGAAATAATTGTACGCCCTCCAGATAAGACATAATGTTATCATACAATTCCTCATCCGGATAATATGTCACTACAATTACAGCTAATTTAATTTTCTTCATATCTTTGATATCACCTTGTGTTACATTTTATCAACCGACTGAACTACAATAATTTCCTGATATATTTTTTTGTTAAATTCTCAATCTTTATATAAAGTTGAAACAAGAAAGGATTAAGCTTAATTAATTTGTATATCCTCTTATGCCTTGGGTATATGCTTACCATTTTGAAACTATCCCAGTTTATCATTCTCTTTACATCAGAAAAATCATTCTCAAGTATATCAGACTTTGGGGGCATAAATGCACTAAAGTACTTACCTGCTATTGTTCTATATAACACCAATTTATCTATGTCATTTTTGGAAATAAAGAAGTCTGAAAGTTTATTGGCAACAACAACCATATCAGAAACATGCTTTTTTGATGGCTTTTGGGTAATACTCCCCTCTCTAATTCGATACATATAGAGCGAATCAAGAAGAGAGCTAACTCTTTTTGCATAGTAACAAGCAACAGGTGTAAAAAACTCATCTTCGTGGTAAATTCCAGGTTCGAAAAATAAATTATTATCTAACAAAAACTCACGTCTATAAATGCGAATAACTGCACAAACAAAATGAAATTTTCGATTAATAAGAGCATACTTATCATGATATTCCCAACCGGATATATTATTCTCAATAATACCCTTATCCGGTTCTTCTTGAGTTCCATCATCAAAATACCTTCGTCCGTTAAAACCTATAAAATCTTCTCCGTCGATGTTTTCAGCCAACACATTTAAAGCATTTGGTTCTATCCAATCATCACCATCCAAAAAGAAAACATAATCGCCTTTCGCAACTCTCAAACCAGCATTTCTTGCTTCACTTAACCCTTTATTTACTTGTGAAATTATGAACAGGTTCTTTATTTTTCCCTTGTATTCTTCTAAAATCTCCAAACTCTCATCCGTACTGCCGTCATTCACACAAATAACTTCGTAACTACCTTGGTATGTTTGATTTAGTACGGAGTTAAGGCAGTCACGCAGGTATTTTTCTACGTTGTAAACGGGTATGATAATAGAAAATAGAGCTTGCATTTAATTATTTTAAAAACAATTTGACGATTTGTCTTATTCTCAAAGCCAACAGCAGGTCAAAGTTAGTTGTTTTTTTTGGATTGTTTTTCAAAAAAGTAAATACTCTTGCTTGGTAATATTGATATAAGCGTTCTGATAGTTTTTCCGTGGTAAAAAAGAGCTTTTTTTTGTTTATCAGAATGATTTTTTTAATCAAAAATTTTAGCTCTATCAAATCTTGTCTTTTGAGTTCCTTTTTTTTCGTAAGCTCAATAAAACGAATAACATCCTCCTCGTTTAAACCCGGCAACGCACGTCTTAGGTACTCCACACGAATTTGTACATCTTTCGTCTCTACTCTATCATCCATTTTTGTTACCTGCACACCGTGAATACGGTATTTGTAAAGTACTTGTGGAATATTGGCCAACTTACAGTAAAAAATTGCTCTTGACCACAAATCGTAATCTTCGGCTGGAAAAGCATCCTGATTATACCGTAAGCCGTATCTTTCAAATTTTTCTCGCCGCCATACAGATGTTGCATGAAGTACAGGCGGAAAAAACATCATAGTAATTTTTATTTGCTCCGGGTCTCTGTCACGTATCCAGATATCTGTTTCTTTTCCAAATTTCTCCAACCCGCACGAACACAAATCAATATCTGGATTATTATCCAAAAAATCCACCTGAATTTGCAGCCTTTCAGGTAAAGAAATATCGTCTCCATCCATACGGGCAATAAACTCACCACGTGACAAATCCAAACCGATATTCAAATTATTGGCAAGCCCAATATTTTTCTCGTTCCGGTTATAGATAATACGCTTATCGGTAAAACTTTCAATAACTTCACGGGAATGATCTGTAGAGCAATCATCTAATACTATCAGCTCAAAATCCGTAAAAGTCTGACAAAGCATACTTTCTATGGCTTCAGCCACATAGTCGCCGTTATTATAAACGGGCATTAATATACTAACACGAGGATTTATGTTCGAAGTTCGTAAGCCCATTGGTAAAATGGTAATATATTTATATGTAAATCATTATAAACAATTTCATCTTTTTTATCAAAAGTAATTATCAAACCCTCTGAAAGTGACAGACCACTGCAAGCTTCGGCAATGCCTTTAAGTTCTCGTTTAATTGTTGTTGATGCTGTCATATTCCAAGACACTTGAATAGGTAACAGTGTCCCGTCTTGACTACGTACCAAAAAGTCGCACTCCGACTTGTTTTTATAGTAATAGACTTCTTTGCCGGCTTTTATCAATTCAAGCAACACCGCATTTTCAAGCAGTTTGCCAAAACTTTGCGACATTGAAAACTCTATTGCCCCCAACAGTCCTGTATCTATGGCATAAGTCTTTTTCTCTGATTTAAGTTGTTTTATTTCCGAAAAATCAAATTTTGATATGGCTACGCACAAAAAAACGGCATAAACATACTGCTCGTAATCGTACAAGTAATTATTACTTACTTTGTAACCTTGCGATTTTAGTTCGTTATATATTTTGTTAATTGATAGTGGTTTTGTAATATTTGCAAATATCTTTTTGAGAAAAAAACGAAACAGACTTACATCGCCTATAGAATAACGTTCTACAATATCGCGGTACATCATGGTGTTATAGTAACTTTGCAATACATTAATGCGTGTATCATAGTCAAAATCAATCACTTCCGGAAATCCGCCCTCAGTCAGAAAACGTTTGGACTGCGCCAAAACAAGCGAACGATTTTGTGGATTTATAATGTTATAAGGTGTCTCTAAGAAATCCATATACTCTTTGAAACAAAGCGGATAGACGGTATATATCACATTGCGGCCACGTAATGAGCTTGCTATCTCTGTACTCAAAAGACGTGAATTTGAACCTGTTACAAATATATGTTTAGAATAATTGTCGAAAATCCGTCTCACAAAACGTTCCCAACCATTTACATTTTGTATTTCGTCAAAGAAAAAATAGGTGTCTGCAAGTTTTATGTCAGGATATAATTCTGTAAATGATTGCAATATTAGGTCTAAGTCTGTGAATGATGAAAAATTAAGCCTATCGTCTTCAAAATTAATGAATAGTACATTACGCCTTTCAATACCTTGTTCGTAAAGTTTCGACACTACTTGATAGAGCAGATAAGTTTTCCCACTTCGCCGCGAACCTATAAGCGTAGTTATCATAGGAATATCGTGACGAATGTTGATTAAACGTCGTTTGAGCAAAGGTAACTCTCGCTGCTGAAATTCAACTATTACCGATTTTATTATGTCTTTCATTATCTACTTATTAGTTTGTAGTGCAAAAATAGTAAGAATTTCGTAAATTAGACTAAACTTTTTTGAATTTATTTCGCAAAATCTACGAAACTCCCACAAAGCAGATAGGTGACAACTTCACGGGAATGATCTGTAGAGCAATCATCTAATACTATCAGCTCAAAATCCGTAAAAGTCTGACAAAGCATACTTTCTATGGCTTCAGCCACATAGTCGCCGTTATTATAAACGGGCATTAATATGCTAACACGAGGAGTCATTCTAAAAAAAATGTGATTTGAAAAGGTTATTAGCAAATCTTCTAATTGACATTTTTATAGTTTTTTGTAGAAAAACTCTATATAAAAAACCGTTAATTTCACTCAGTTTTTTGAAACCTTTATCTATATGCCACTTATTATCCCCTGAGTATAAATCACTTATATAAAGACTAAAAGTGACTTTTGCTTGTTCACGTTTAACTACATCGTTTTTCAGTATCCAATCGTATATATAAAAAACCTCTTTTATGTAGTTATAACCGGCAGATTTAGAAGTGTTTGATTTGTGCTCCCTATAATGGTTCAAACTTTTGTTTGTATAGTAAACGTCTGCAACCGCAGCAATCCGCAGGTAGCAATACCAATCTCCCGAAAATCTGAACAGCTCGTGTATTGGAAAGATATCTAACAGCAATTCCCTTCTCATTAGAACAGCACTTGCATTGTTGACAGTACAATCTCTGAGCAAAAATTGTCTTATCTCATCAGCACCTGATATAAGATAAGGCTCCGCCCAATGCGATGTTTGGTATCGTTTGTTCTTTACCGTTGCAAAATCGTCTGTAACGGCGTCATTAATTTCGATAATACTATTACTGTAAGCCAGACCTACAGATGGATTTTGTTCCATTACCGGAACCAGATTCTCTAAAAAATCAGGTTCTGCCCAATCGTCACTTTCCGCAATCCAAATATATTTACCTTTAGACAGTTTTATGCCTTTATACCACTGATAAAAAGGATTCCCACTGTTTTTCTCATTAAAAACCAAATTAGATACCTTCGGGTGATTTCGATATACCTCAAGTAGCTCTCTGCTATTGTCGGTACTACAATCATCAAGTATTATCAACTCAAAATTTTGATAAGTCTGATTCAATATACTTTCGATACGCTTGGGCAAGTATTGAGCGTGGTTGTAATTTGGGAGAATTACGGAAACTTTTATCATACGTATTAGCACTTATTAGCAAAAATGCTTTTCATCTTAGTTGTTATATTGATTAAATTCTGCCTGATATCATATTTCATAAACTCAAAAGCATATTTCTTATACATTTTGAAAAATTTTTTCCACTTAATTATCACTTTAAATACACCGAATGGTGATGTGTGTGCTTTCTTGCGATATTCTATAAAGTTTTTTCTCTCTATCAACCTATGGCTTAATGGCAAATCTATTAGTCTGTCCGATATTGGTTTGTTTACGGCCTTGTAGCATATGCTTTGACTATTGCCTATTACACCTATTCCACAAACTTGAGAGTCATGTATGCGATATTTAATAGTTTTTTTTGTACAATATCCAAGTTTATCATCATTTAAAGCTATAAAACATATGGCTTCATCATGAAAAGCATACTTGCAATAGCTACTAAAAGTTTTGTATATCTCTCCACGAAACGCCATAGTAGCTCCTGTGGCGATGTTGTCTCTATAAAAAATCTCATAGCCCATTCCATTGTCAAATACCTCTTGAATTTTCCGGTTAAAACCTAAGGTTTGCCATAAGGTACTCTTTAAATACTCACCATTTTCATCTATAAGGTCTGCGTCAGTAAATAATACTTCTTTATCGGGATTTTCATAAAACCAGTTGATAATGCTCTCTACTTTATCCGGATACCAAATATCGTCCTGGTCTGAAAGTAATATAGTGTCTCCTTTACACAATGATACCGCTTTTTCAAAATTTCTGATGAAACCTATATTTGTATTATTTCGGTGTATATATATGGGTATATCAGTTCTACTTTCTATATTTCTTATAATTTCAATAGTATTATCCATTGAACAGTCGTCTGATATTACTACTTCATCTACTTTATAAGTCTGGGCCAGAATTGACTCCAACTGTTCCCTGATATATTTTTCGCCGTTGTATGTGCAGAGTGCTACACTAATTTTCATATATACTAACCACAAGGTTATTTATAAGCAAAAATATTTATCGCCATATCAAAGCTTTCACAAACCAAATCTTTGTCAATAAAAGGACTATTTCTTGAATAAGATTGCGATAAATGATACCTAAATCCATTGTTTTTTAACAATAGCAATATTTCATCTAATTTTTGTTCTCTATCTATAAAACTGTGATACTCTACGAATAAATTGTCAATTTGGTTCAGTTTGGACTCACAATCTTTTATAACTCCATATTCAGAACCTTCAATATCCATTTTTAATAAATCAACATGTAAATCACCTATAAAATCTAATAATCGAATAGCTTCTATTTCTATAGGCACTTGATTTTCATTGTAATTATTAACAACACTACCTCCCATTCCACCATCGGTATATAATTTCAATATTTCATTATTATTCCAAACTGCCTTTTTGAATAACTGCACATTCTTCATACCAAATGATTTGATGTTTTTTTCTAAGAAAGGAAGCACTGTATTATCCGGTTCAAACGCAAATATCTTGGCGTTAGGATAATTAAGACTGAAGTATAATAAACTTAATCCCATATTAGCTCCACAATCTATTATTATGGGCTTTTCAGATCTAGGGTTAAATTTATAAATTTGTTTGTTAAAAATTTCACTATATGTATCTAAATAGGAACCTTTATGGTGAAAACTAAAATTTCTATCAAACAATACCACTTCTCCCGAAACTGATAAATCTTGTTCTACTTGTATAAGCCCAAGATATTTTTTTAATTTTCTAATTATTCTTTTCAACATTTTATCATTCATAATCACGAAATACACTACCGCAATTATAATCTCCGTGTTTTGTAAAAATTGACGTTTTATCGGTTACTCCAGACTGACATATATCTCCTGCCACATCCTCTTGTTTTAATCTTGGTATATCTAAGTTTGTATTAAATACTTACTTCTAACTAGGAAGTTTGGGTTTATTTTTTTGACCATTTTTTTCTTATTTTGATTATATTAATTCCTCCATAATATAAAATTTTATTCTGAATTACATTGAGTATGATTTTCGATAAAATTCTCTAAATTACTGCTTGTCAGTAAAAAAACATTCAATTTTATTTTATCTACTGGCCAATCCCACCACTTAATATCTAACAATTTAGAAACTTGTTCTTCATTAAATCTCATTTTAATATGTTTTGCTGGATTTCCAGCAACTATTTCATATGGTAGGACATCTTTTGTAACGACTGCTCCTGCACCAACAACAGCTCCATCTCCTATTTTTACGCCTGAAAGTATAGTCGCCCCATGGCCTATCCATACATCGTTACCAATTATCACATCGCCTTTGGTTGATGGATGACCAGTTATTTCTCCAGCTTCAGGGAAAAAATCAGTTAATACATTGAAAGGGTATGTTGAAACCCAGTCGGTACGATGATTTCCACCAAGAAAAATTGTAACATTATCTGCAATTGAACAAAATTTACCAATATACAAATTTGCCTTTTCACCCCAATGCAAAACAATAGGCTTACCATACGTATAATCACCGATAATGTATGGTAGGTTATTATAAACATCTTTTGTAAAGAAAGGAGGTTCAGTTGTAACCTCTTTAATTTCTTTTTTTTTGAATATTTTTTTAATTAATCCATTCATACGAACCAAAAACACAGCCATAATCATAAGTTTCTAAATGTGAAAAATAAGAGCCTCCATCAATTACTTCAAAAGAGCATACATCATCTAGATAATCATATTGAGTTACAGCCGGTTTATATATTACAACTTGCAAAGAATACAATCCTCTTGTGAGAAAATCTTTTGAAATTGACAATTTCATTTTTTTTGATATTTTATTTTCAGCAGAAAAAATTTTTCTTTTATGCTTATCCAGAATAGTTATCAGAAGATATGTTTCTGGTATAAATTCTTTTATTCTCAAAGATATTAAAATATTTATTTTTTCATTATGATAAAACGAATTCTTCTTTGTTTGATTTTCGTCTTCTAAATATATTGATTGAATACACGGGGAATTCTTAGTCATATACTCACAAACATATTCAGTTTTAATGTCTTGTTTGGATAGATACATATCTATCGTATTATCAATATCTCCCGAATATGCAATTATACCATTTTCTAGTAATAATCCTGAAGTGCAAAGTGACTGCAATGAACCCATATTATGACTCACAAACAGCACCGTTCTCCCCTCTCCTTTGCTTACATTCTGCATCTTGCCAATGGCTTTTTTCTGAAATTCGGCATCGCCTACGGCAAGCACTTCATCCACAACTAATATTTCCGGCTCCAAATGTGCAGCAATAGCAAATCCAAGGCGAACGGTCATACCACTACTGTAGCGTTTGACAGGCGTATCTATATAGCGCTCCACACCGGCGAAATCTACAATTTCGTCTAATTTACGGGTAATTTCCGCTTTGGTCATACCCATAATGGAACCATTCATATAAATGTTTTCCCTGCCTGTCATTTCGGGGTGAAAACCTGTACCTACCTCCAATAAGGATGCTATGCGTCCACGGGCTTTAATCGTCCCTGTAGTGGGTGAAGTTACTTTGGAAAGAATTTTCAGCAAAGTGCTTTTTCCTGCACCGTTTTTCCCGATAATTCCCAACACATCCCCCTGTTCTACTTTGAAATTGATATCTTTTAATGCCCAAACATACTCACTCTCGCCCTTACTGGCACGATCGTTCACATCACCTATTTTCAAGTATGGGTCTTCTTTACCTAAGATATTCATCTTCCACCAGCGATTCAAGTCATGACTCAAAGTCCGGGTGGAAACCAAACCGAGGCGGTATTGTTTGGAAATATTTTCAAATTCTATAGCGGTCATTAAACTTTCGTTTATCTGTTTAACTGTTTGGTTGTTTTTATGTTTTAGTTTCTTTTTAATCTTTCAATAGTATTCCGTAGATTCAATACTTTTTATTCATTATTTTACTTGTATTGCACAAAATAATACTTTTTTTATTCACTACAACAGTACTGCTATATAAAACTTACTTTTCAAAAAACTCATAAATTTTATCTACAATAAACTTCACATCGCCATCCCCCAACTCATAATACATTGGCAATCTTACCAAACAATCTGCAAATCGGTCGCAGTTAGGCAGTTCTCTTCCATCATGTTTGTTTTTATAATATTCGCTACTGTGCAGGCTTAGGTAATGAAACACCGCTAAAACTCCTTTTTCTTTTAGATGCTTAATTAACCCGCTTCTCTCGTTTAGTGACCGACAAACAATATAAAACATATGGGCATTATTCGTGGCATATTCCGATATATGCGGTAATGTAAAATAACCTTTGTCTGCCAACGGCTTTAATCCTTCATGATAAGTATTCCAAAGCACTTTCCGTTTAGCTTGAATACCATCAATATTTTCAAGCTGTGCCCACAGAAAAGCCGCGATAACTTCCGAGGGTAAAAACGAACTTCCCGTATCTACCCAGCCGTATTTATTCACTTCACCACGAAAAAACTCAGCTCGGTTTGTTCCTTTTTCCCAAATAATCTCTGCACGGCGGAAAAATCGCTCATCATTCACAGCCAGCATTCCGCCTTCGCCGGAAATAATATTCTTGGTTTCATGAAATGAAAAACAGCCGAAATGACCAATACTACCCAAATACTTACCTTTTGCCTCTTGTTCCTTGCCTCTGTAAAAGCTGTCCACCCCTTGTGCAGCATCTTCCACCACCATCAAGTCATATTTTTTCGCTAACGTCATTATCTTTTCCATATCACACGCCACTCCGGCATAATGAACGGGCACGATTACTTTCGTTTTTGGCGTGATAAGGCTTTCTATTTTATCGGCATCTATATTCGGATTGTTGTCATAGCTGTCTGCAAAAACAATCTTTGCGCCCTGACGAACAAAAGCCAAAGCCGTACTTACAAAAGTGTAACTCGGTACAATCACTTCATCGTCCGGCTGTACATCACACAGAATTGCCGCCATTTCAAGAGCATCGGTGCAAGATGTTGTCAATAAACATTTCCCAAAACCGTATTTCTCCTCAAGCCACTTTTGACATCGCTGTGTAAAAAGCCCATTACCAGAAATTTTTCCGGTTTCTACAGCTTGTTTGATATAATCAGTTTCCTTACCTGTCAAGTAAGGTTTGTTGAAAGGAATTTGCATCATACTTATTTCTCGTTGTCAATTCTCACAATATCACTTATTTTAAAATCATATCTCCTCTATATCCAAAAATGATAAATATTGGTGATATTATCTTCTTTGAAACCATATTTTTCATAAAATCTGCATGCCTGAAAGTTTTCTAATTGAGCGGGAACTCTAAGAATTTTTATAAAATTATTATTTAAATAGTTTTCGCATGCATTAATTAACTGTGTCCCCAATCCTTTTCCTTGCACGTTTTTATCTACTGCTATTAATCCTATATTGCCTCCGTTGTTTTTATTTATTTTCAATGTAACAAAACCAACAATCTTACCAGCTTCTTTTGCTACAAAAACCTTATCTGCCAACTCTCCACTAACCGACTTTTTCAACCATTCTTTATACATTCTTTCAAAACTTCCTTCTGGAAACTTCTTATCCAATCGGAAACGCGAAAACTGACCACTCAAATAAGCCAGATGAAGTAATTCATCATTTATTTCAGCTCTTGAATAGGAAAGAATAAGGCTTTCCTCTTTTATATTGGAACTAATATCTTTTTTGTATATAATTTTTCTATCAACTAATTTTCCGCTCCACCAATTAAGAACATCAGATGTCAATTCTGTTTCCTTATTTGTAAAAACATATACAAGTTGATAGTTTCGATTTTTGGCATCTTCTAAAAGTGCCTGTATATCATTTTCCGAACAATTTAAAGTAATTCTACCTACTTTAATGTCAAAAAAATTACTATCCCAACTCAAATGCTCTAACTTCATACATTTATTTCTTCCTAAACCATCCTAAACACTGAACACCAATCACTAACCACCAATTGTCTTTGTTCTTTAATCTTTGTTCTTTGTTCTCATTCGTTCTTCGTTCTTAGTAATTCGTTCTTAGTCTTTTGTCTCAATTAAACATTCAACATCATCCTACACCGTATCCATAAAACTCCGCTGCACTTTATTAAACACTACCACCCCAATTCCCAACAGCACCACTGTAAATACAAAACTATAGGCCAAACTTCCCCATGAGAACTCACCCACTCCGAGCATACCATATTTGAAGGCTTCGAAGATGGAAGTGAGGGGGTTGAGCAACATGGCTAATCTGAGTTTTTCGTTAGTGATGGTACTGAGTGGATAAATAACCGGCGTGGCATACATCCACAATTGAACAATAAAAGTAAACAGGATGGTCAAATCACGGTATTTGGTGGTCATGGAAGAAATGATGATTCCAAAACCTAAGGACAACCCTGCCAACATAACGATTAACACTGGGAATAAGCATGCATAAACATTGGGTTGCACAGCTACACCAATGATGACGTAATAAATATATACAGCTAAAAAGAGTATAAACTGTATGCCCATGCGCACCAAATTGGAAGTCACAGTGGATAAAGGTACAATCAATCTCGGGAAATAGACTTTCCCGAAAATATGCTGATTGGCAGTAAAAGTAGAAGATGTTTTATTCAAACAATCGGAAAAATATTGCCACAACACAATACCCGACAGGTAGAATAAGGGCTGTGGTAATCCGTCCGTACTGATTTTCGCAATACCGCCAAATACCACCATGTACATAATAGTAGTCAATATAGGCTGCACGAAATACCAAGCCGGTCCGAGAATGGTCTGCTTATACTGCGTTACAATATCCCGCTTGATAAACATCGAAAACAAATCACGGTACTGCCAGAGTTCCTTGAAATCGACCTCAAATAAACGGTTTTTGGGTTTAATTATAGTGATGTACATGATAAATATCAACGAAGAAGTTATGGAAGTTAAAGAAGTTAAAGAAGTTAGGGAAGTTAGCGTGTTCCGGGGTCTGGGGTCACGTGGTCTGATTCGTTCATCGTTTTTTGTCTTTGTTCTTTAATCTTTGTTCTCATCCGTTCTTCGTTCTTAGTTTTTAGTTCTTCATTCTTACCCCGTTTCTCTTCAACAGCGCATCAATCGTTGGTTCCTGTCCTCTAAAGCGTTTGTAGAGTATCATGGGATGCTCTGTTCCACCTCGTTTGAGGATATTTTCGGCGAAAGATGCTGCAACTTCCTGATTAAAGATGCCTTTTTCTTTAAACACAGAGAAAGCGTCTGCATCCAGGACTTCAGCCCATTTGTAACTGTAGTAGCCGGCCGCATAACCTCCTGAGAATATATGATTAAAAGACGGACTCATGCCGGTTTCGGGAATAGAAGGAAGAACTTGTGTACTTGCCATGGCAGCCTTTTCTGCAGCAATAACATCATCTTCAAAAGGCTGTTCCAAACTGTGAAATGCCATGTCCAAATAGCCAAAACTCAACTGACGCACACAAGCATAAGCCATGTTATAATTCTCGGCAGCCTTAATTTTCTCAATCAACTCGGCAGGAATTTGCTCACCCGTTTCATAATGTACGGCAAACTGATTTAGGAATTCTTTTTCAGAAGCCCAATTTTCCATGATTTGAGAGGGCAATTCGACAAAATCGCGATATACGCTTGTTCCGGACAGCGATTCGTAAGTACATTCGGTAATCATACCGTGAATAGCATGTCCGAATTCATGTAAAAATGTCGTTACTTCGTCATAAGTCAACAAAGCCGGCTTGGTCTCGGTAGGCCGCGTAAAATTCATTACAATGGTGATATGCGGGCGGCTATCTTTGCCGTCAGCATCTCTCCATTGACCCTTAAATTGGCTCATCCAGGCGCCGGGACGTTTGCCGTCACGCGGATGGAAATCCGTATAAAGTACAGAAACAAATCGACTATCTTTATCTTTTACCTCAAAAGCTTCTACTTCGGAATGATAGACAGGGATGTCTTCATTTTTAACGAATTGCAAACCATACAACTGTGTGGCCAGGCCAAATACGCCTTTTTTAACGTTTTCCAATTCAAAATAGGGCTTGAGCAATTCATCGTTCAAAGCATATTTTTCTTCTTTGAGTTTTTCAGCATAAAACGACCAATCCCAGGGTTGCACCTGAAAATCAGCTCCCAGACTGTTAGCGTAGGCTTGCACGGCTTTCACCTCTTCCACGGCATAAGGTTTATAAGCTACCAATAAATCATCCAGCAATTTATAAACATTGTCTTTATTTTCAGCCATACGATGCACCAAAACTTTGTCGGCATAAGATGAATAACCTAATAAATTGGAAATTTTCAAGCGTATATTGACAATTTTCTTGATGATTTCACGGTTATCTGATTCGTTGCCGTTCATCGCACGGGTACTGTAAGCCATATAGAGTTCATGGCGCAAGTCACGATTTTCGGCATATTTCATCAATGGAACATAAGTAGTGACTTTCAGATTCAACAACCAACCCTCCTGACCGGCATCCTTGGCATTCATAGCCAACATATCAAGCACATCCTGGGGAAGTCCGGACAATAAATTTTTATCGGTAATCAATTTACTCCAGTTGTTGGTTTCTTTCAACACATTTTGTCCAAATTGCAAAGTAAGCAGGCTCAATTCTTTGGACAACTCACGATAAACAGCCTTATCGCCATCCGAAAGGTTGGCGCCATTGTCAGCGAAGCTGTCATAAGTATCCTGTAGTAAACGGGTTTCCTCAGTATTCAATTGAAGTTGATCTTTTTGATCATAAACTGCTTTCACTTTTGCAAATAGCTTTTCATTCAAACGAATGGCATTACTGTGTTCCGACATCAGAGGTGAAACTTGTTCGGCAATTTGCTGCAACTTATCGTTGGTTTCAGCACTCAACATATTATAAAATGGTGAAGAAACGCGTGTCAACAAACTTCCGGAACGTTCCAAAGCCACAATGGTATTTTCAAAACCCGGAACTTCTTGATTACTTACAATAGCGTCAATTTCAGCCAAATGAATCTTCATGGCCTCTTTAAAAGCCGGAAGATAATGTTCGTTTTGAATTAAATGAAAAGGAATTGTTTCATAAGGAGTTTGGTACTTACTTAACAAGGGATTATCAGCGTAAGAAGTTGCAATCATTGATAGGATCAAAATTAAATTTATTACTCTCATACTTTTATTAGATTTTCAATTGACTCATTATACTAAAAGGGGAGCTGTCTCAAAACAAATATTAAACTGAAAAACAGCAAGGTTTCTTAGAAGCGTCCAAATGCAAGACACTGATATTGAAGGCAATAGGGGCAAATCTGCGTGTCTGCCCCGGTGACTGAGCCCGAATATCGAAAATAATGCAGTGGGTGGACATTTATGAGAAACCGTCATTTTTAATGGTTTCTATTGATAATTATTTTTTGTTTCAATCGTTGATTGTCATCGGTTGCAACCATAATCATATACATACCATCGGGTAAGTTTGTTAAATCAACAATGCCGGTAAAATATTGATTCACATTGCTCTTGATAAGCATACCGTTTATATCGTATACTCTCCAACTGTCAACACAATAATCTTGCGGACTGATGTAAAACAAACCGTCAGACGGATTGGGATATATTTTTAGCCAACCCATTTCAGAATTAATATGCGTTATTACCGAGGTATCTGTGATGATGTATTTGATTTCTATTTGATCTGCATCCATCAATGCGATTTCGCCGTTGAAATAGTAAGGAATGCAAGTATTAGCATAACTGTCGGTTTCTCCACCCCAGAAATTATATTTGGATTCTATTAAATTGGGTTGATTGTTAGACTTATCGCTATATTCTATGGTGAATATCTTTCTCCATTGATTATAAATGGGTTGATACATTATTTTTTGCTCCAACAAGCCGTCCGCATCATAAATATATTCATATTGTGTATTAGGCTTCCAAAACAAACCGTCATGGTGGTAATACAATTCACGAATCAAATTTTGACTGCTATCATACAAATATATTAATTTGGTCAGATTTTCCCATTTTTCATTTTTTTCATTCCATTTTTTAGATACTTGTTCCACCTGATTACCTGTAATTTGATCGTACCGATTTACAGTTAACATATTTCGAATACGTTCATTATCGCTTCTTTTATAAAATATAACAGAATCCTGCTGATTGTTGTCATTATACTTATAATCAATGATCAGTACCGTATCAAGCATTGATGATGAACGACTTAAAATGATTTGATTGCTCAATTGATCTTCATTATTGTAATTAAACAATATCTTCTTCGTCACATTGTCATCATTTTTAACACTATCGTATTTGATGACAGTCACTAATTTTTCACCTTGGTGAATATATGAGGTTATTTGTTGTATAGTTTCGATATTATTGATAAACACGGTGTGAATCTCTTCATTTTTTTGATTACCGGAATAAATCGTTTGAATCAAGGATGTAGTTTTCCAATTATTATCTTCTCTTTTCAATTCACGTTGTAATACGCATTGACCGGCTTCATAAATCCATTCTGTCCGTTCAATGGGATAAAAAGTAGCTCTGTCGTCGGCAACAGACTTGTTTTCAATATTTTTATTGTGATTTTCATCATAGTAATAGGTATATTTAAACACACTATCTCGTCTTTGAACATTGATTTCTCTTGCCAAGGGCTGCTCCTGAGCCGTAATGTAATTATTGAATAGCAGAATTAGTGTCAAACACGGTAAAATCATCCTATATATCAAGGGCATATGGTTCACAATATTGCTTAATTATTTTTCATTTATAAAATCCGCCAAATATAGCGATTTTTTTTATATTTTTCACACATTCCTGCATTTAATAAATACATTGTTTATACAAGTCAAAAAATGGATAAGGATACGAGTAACGAGTAAAAAGTGAAGTTGAATATTAATTTAAGACAGCACCATAAACAAAATTTTACTACTTTTGTGGCATTGCATCTGTTTTAAACCAAGCGGCATTACCTAATGGTAAAAAAATCAAGTCAATTGCTATACAACTTTTCCTCCTTGGCAGCTATCATCACTGATATACTGTTGATTGCTCTGTCATTTCTTATTGTTGTAGCAGTTTCTCCTGTTTCTGTTTCTGTTTTTTTTCAGCAATATTTCAATTTTGTACCGTACTATGCTGTTGGCTGGCTGCTAGCTTCATTTTTTTTCAAACGTTATATCGGTAAGATTTCTGCAAACTATCAAACCAACATTTTAAAGTTTTTGTGGAATGTTTTGATTGTGCAGACTCTTATTGTTGTGCTGAGTTTTACTCCTTTGGTTTCAATCTCTTCGCTCAAAATGAGTATCAGCTTTTCGACTCTGCTCTTTTCTTTCGGATCCATCTTTTATATCATTCACTATTCTATTAAGAGTGCTACTGAGTATAAAGACTTTATCGAAATCGAAAAGTATGAGCCGGAAGAAACAAAAATTGCAATCGAAAAGTTAGATGATGCAAGTTTTCAGATATTGGTCGATTCTATCAAAGAATACAGCAGTGAGAAAGCCTTTAATTTCATTGCCCGACACATTGATTTTAGCATTAAAAATAACCTGATTACATTTTCAGCAAATTATTACGACATCAAGTCCAAACCTAAAGACAGATACGTCAGCGTTGTAGCATTCAACAAACTGAATAACGTCAGGGGTATCAACAAGCTGTTTTCGATAGTGAATCAAAAACTTCCAATGGAAGGAACTTTTACTTGTTGCTTTGAACAAAGAAGTACACGCAAAAAAAGGATCTACGACAAGTATCCTCGGGGAATCAATCATATAGTTTATTTCTTCGACTATTTGACCAAAAGGGTAATTCCTAAAATATTTTCATTGGATAAAGTTTACTACGACATCACAATAAGGTAAAGACAGGGTATTATCAAAAACAGAAGTCTTGGGTAGATTGGTATATTGCGGCTATGATATAGTTGATGTAAAAAAATATGATGGGATCACCTATGTAGTGGCGAAAAAGATAAAAAACTTAGACACCATCTTGGAGAGAAGAAAATATGGGGCACTTCTGACCTTAAAACGTGTCGGCAAAAACGGCGAATTGTTCAACGTATATAAGTTTCGAACAATGTTTCCTTATGCCGAATATTTGCAAGCTTATGTTTTTAAAACTTATATGCTCCAAAAAGGAGGGAAAATCAACAAGGATATACGTGTTAATACAGTCGGAAAATTTATGCGCAAGTATTGGATTGATGAATTACCGATGTTTATAAATATCTTGCGCGGAGAAATGAAAATAGTCGGAGTAAGACCACTCAGTCAACTGTATTATAGTTTATATACCCCTGAACTACAACAAGCAAGAATACGCTACAAACCGGGATTATTACCCCCGTTTTATGCTGATTTACCTGAGACCTTGGAACAAATTCAGGGTTCAGAAATGCGATATCTGCGTAATTGCAAAAAATACGGTACTTTTATTACCGACCTGAAGTATTTTTTTAAAATAATGCATAATATTATCATTCGCAGAGCCAAAAGTGCTTGATTAAAAACTATACTAAAATCTTGGTATCCAATGAAAAAATATCTATTATCTTTTTTTGTCTGCATCTTCATTAATCTGATGGGAACAGCGCAAGACATTTCCAATCATATCTCTTATACCCGCATTTATGATTTTTTAGACGAATTGGCAAATGATGGATTTATTGAACTGAATTCAGCCGTTAAGCCTTATTCTCAATTATTGATTGCCAATAAATTGGAGGAAGTCCGAAAAAATTACGTTGACCAGGCAACTAATAGAAAACTGACCAAGCGACAATTGAAAGAATTGCAGTATTTTCTCAATGAATATGCTTTAGAGCTGGATCAAATGCCTGAAAGCAAGATTTATTTATTCAAAAACAAACATTTTTTTACTTCCTTAATTCCTCCGGTAATCAATTACAAAGATGATTATTTCAAGGCACGCATCATCCCTATCTTAGGAATGCACCTTCAATACAATGACAATGGCAACATCACAAAAAGGTGGTATGGTGCCGAATTTCAGGGGATGATTGGGAGAAACATTTCCATCTACGGAAGTTTACGCGACATCTCACAAACGGGAGCCGGTCCGCTTTCAGGTCCTACCTACCTAAATGACGAACCTGGCTACGAATATACGTTTGGAGCTGATTTCAGCGATTCGAGAGGTGGAATCAAATATGCCAATCGGTATTTTTCTATCGGATTGATAAAAGATAATATTGTTTGGGGTGATAATTATCATGGATCCAACATCTTATCGGGAAGAACGCCTTCCATTCCCATGATTTATTTACAAGTAAAACCTGCTCCTTGGTTTGAACTCAATTATTTCCACGGATGGCTTGTATCCAATGTATTGGATTCAACCTATCATTACCTTGAAAATGAGACTACCATCCATTATCGCCCTGGCAACAAGTATATGGCAGCTAATTTACTCACTTTCACTCCCCTTAAAAATTTAAAATTATCCATAGGGAATGCCATTGTATATGCAGAAAGAACGGTACAACCGGTTTATTTTATTCCGATAGCTTTTTATAAATCCATTGATCACACGCTAACAAAAGGATTGGGCGTAGAAAACCAAAACTCTCAGTTGTTTTTTAATATCAGCTCCAGAAATATCCCTCATACACATCTTTTTGCAACTGCATTTGTAGACGAAATGCAATTGCGAAGATTTCGTCCCGACAGTCCGGATAAAAATCCCATCTCTTATAAAGCAGGAGCACATATCACTAACTTTCCGCTGAAGAATATATCGCTTGTTGCTGAATATACACGAAGCAACATCATCAACTACAAACATTCCATTCCAAACTTGACATACACTTCCAACAGCTATATTTTAGGTCATTTTTTAGGAGATAACTCTCAAGATATCTATGCCGCCATCAATTACAAGCCCATACGTGGATTAGATTTTAAATTATTTTACAACAACGCACAGCATGGCAATGAGTACGAATACAGAAGGCGCGGCGAAGATCAGAATGGTTTGTACGGAACCATCATTGGCATCATCAGTAATCCTTCTTTGGGTGATATCATATGGAGTAACCAAACTTTCGGATTGCATATTACTTACGAAGTTTTCAGAAATTCTTATGCCATTATTAAATTGGAAAATTCCGACATTCGAGGTCATGATGCTTCCTCTGAAGTGGCTTATGGTGAAATCAGGATGACTGCTCAGGAGGCTTTGGACAGGTTTACACCGGCATTTTTACAGGGTAACAATACTACCTTGACGATGGGATTCAGTTTTGGATTTTGAAACGAAATTTAAACAGAACCGGAATTATCAATTTCAGTCAGAACGTGCAAAGCCTGATTGATGGTTTTCACAAAACTTACTACCACTGAACGGCGGTTGTTTTGTTCCCGCAATTGACACTGTCGTGGATGTACGGTTATAAAGTTGAGTATTTTTCCGAACTTATTCGATTGATAATAAGGAGAATTTATGTTGGAAACTAAGAACGCAATCATTTTTTCATTTTTCAAAACTAATTTCTCAATCCCATATTGCATGGCAAGACGACGTATGCGCACCACCTGAAACAAATCTTTACTCTCCTGCGGTATTTCTCCGAATCTATCCTCCATTCGCTTTTCAAAAGCTTGCAGATCAGCTTCATTATCAATGGTATCCAATTCTCTGTAAAGCGACATACGTTCCGATATATTTTCAATATAATCGGAGGGAAAAAGCAATTCTAGATCCGTATCGATTTGGCAATCCGTAACATAATGATGGGATGAATTTTCACGTTCAATTTCTTCAGCATATAGATCTGCAAATTCTTCATCCTTCAATTCATGCACGGCTTCATTCAGAATGCGATGATAGGTTTCATAGCCCAAATCGGCAATAAACCCGCTTTGTTCAGCACCCAACAGATTACCTGCACCGCGAATATCCAAATCTTGCATCGCAATATTGAAGCCGCTACCCAATTCAGAAAAAGTTTCGATGGCTGATAAGCGTCTGCGAGCATCGGGTGTAAGCAAACTGATTTCAGGAGTGAGCAAATAACAATAAGCTTTACGATTACTGCGCCCTACCCTTCCTCTTAATTGATGCAAATCACTCAAACCAAATCTGTGTGCTGAATTGATGATGATGGTATTGACATTTGGAATATCTATACCGGACTCGATGATGGTGGTGGCAATCAACACATCATACTCGTATTCAATAAAATCCAAGATAACCTCTTCCAATTTTTGGGGCAACATTTGTCCGTGTCCAACTGCCACTCTCACTCCGGGAACCAGCCTTTTGACCAGGTTTTCAATCTGATAAATATTTTGAATGCGGTTGTTTACGAAAAACACTTGTCCGTTTCTATCCATTTCAAATTGAATGGCTTCTCGAATTACATCTTCATCAAACTCGTGTAATTCCGTCTGAACCGGATAGCGATTAGGGGGAGGCGTATTGATGACGGATAAATCGCGTGCGCCCATCAGAGAAAATTGTAATGTACGAGGAATGGGCGTGGCAGTCATGGTGATGGTGTCAACATTCACTTTTAATTCCTTCAGCTTTTCCTTTGCCGAAACGCCGAAACGCTGTTCCTCATCAATAATCAACAAGCCCAAATCTTTAAACTTCACCGATTTACCAATCAATTTGTGGGTTCCAACAATGATATCAATCTCCCCATTTGCCAAACGCTCTAACACCTCTTTGGTCTGATTTGCCGTTCTGGCGCGACTCAAATATTCAATTGTCACCGGAAAATTTTCCAACCTGTCGGAAAAAGTTTTGAAATGCTGTAATGCCAAGATGGTAGTGGGTACAAGCACTGCCGTTTGTTTACCGTCTGTGGCCGCTTTGAATGCCGCCCGCACGGCTACCTCCGTTTTTCCGAAACCCACGTCTCCGCACACCAGGCGATCCATGGGCACGCTTGATTCCATGTCATTTTTAATATCTGCCGTTGCTTTCACCTGATCGGGGGTATCTTCATAAATGAACGAAGCCTCTAACTCATGTTGCAAATAACTATCGGGAGTAAATCGAAAACCTTGCTCGGATTTACGTTTTGCGTATAACGTTATCAATTCACGGGCTATATCTTTAACTTTGGATTTAGTCCGTTCCTTCAATCTTTCCCAGGCTCCCGAACCTAACTTGTTAATTTTTGGGGCTTCTCCTTCTTTTCCCTTGTACTTGGAAATACGATGCAAGGCATGAATGCTCACAAAGATGATATCATCATCGCGGTAAAATAATTTTACCATTTCTTGCATTTTACCATTTACATTGGTCTTGACCAATCCGCCAAAAGTACCGATTCCATGATCCACATGCACCATATAATCACCTATCTGAAACTGATTCAGCTCTTTCAGGGTCATCACCACTTTTCCTTGCCGCGTTTTATCAGTCCGCAAACGGTATTTATGAAAACGCTCAAAAATCTGGTGGTCGGTATAACAATAATACTTCATGTCGTGATCGACAAATCCCTGATGTAAAGTATATTGCACAGGTTGAAACTCAATATTATCACCCCTGTCCTTAAAAATCGAAGCTATTCTGTCTGTTTGCTTCACGCTGTCGCTCATGATGAACAAGCGATAGTTATCAGCCATTCCTTTTTGAAGGTTGGCGGCAATCAAATCAAAATTTTTATGAAAGATAGGTTGTGGAGAAATGCTGAAACTTATCTTTGTATCAGGCTTAAAGTAAGTTCTTTCTCCAATTTCTACCGTGCGGAACTGCTGAATTTGCTCGATGAATATATCACCTGTAATACGGGAAGTATGCAAATCGGGAACGCTAATATTTCCTTCTTCATTGACTTTTGTCAAAGTTTCATCATACAATTGATTGATTTTATCCTTGATATAAGCGGCATCAGAAAAAACGACAAGGGTTGTCGGTTGTATAAAATCAAAAAAAGAAATTTGAGGAACGGAGCTATCTTTATTTAAGTCCGGAATAATTTCCACCTGTTCAATTATTTCCTTAGAAAGCTGTGTTTCAATATCAAAAATACGTATCGAGTCGATGGTGTCACCAAAAAAGTCAAAGCGATAAGGTAATTCATAGGCAAAAGAAAAAATATCCACTATGCCGCCTCTGATAGAAAATTGTCCGGGTTCATACACAAAATCAGCCTGTTGAAAGCCGTACTCAAACAACATTTCAGATAAAAAATCTATACTGACCGATTCTCCTTTGACCAATTTCAGCATGCGGGTTTTCATCCCATGCACAGAAATCACTTTTTGAAATAGAGCTTCGGGATGTGTTACTATGATGATGGGCGCTGTGTGATTGGCTAATTTATTGAGAATCTCAGTACGTAAAATTTCATTGGAAGCATCTAATTTTGAAAGCTTTAAAGATTTCTTATAAGAAGAAGGAAAAAAATAGACTTCTTGTTCACTGAGGCAATTTTTGATGTCATTATACAGATAGGCAGCCTCATCCGCATCTTCAGCAATCAGCAGAAAAGGCAAAGCATTTAAATTTTTATAAAGAGTAGCTACACATAAGGACAAAGCAGAGCCGTTCAAACCGGAAACCTGCAGGTTTTGTTTGCCCGACTCCACCCAATCTGCCCAGACACCAATTTGCGGGTGTTGACTGTATATGTCTAAAAAATCTCGGAGAATCAAAGTTTTATGGCAAATTTCTTTAACCTGGCATCTAACATATGTGCCGGAATTACTTTCTTAACACTTTCCGCAACTGCATTCATCATACCTTCCCGTACATAATCATACCTGACAACCAAGGATATTTCGCGAATAGCTTCCGGTTCAACCAAATCTCTCAAGTTTGCCTTCTGCTTTTCCGACAACAAATCAACATGCAATTCGGGAATGATGGTATATCCACCATTTACATCTACAATTTTCACCAAGGTATCAATACTTCCGGCTTCATATATAGACGATTGATGCACCTGATGATTGCAAAAATTAAAAACCTGATTCCGTAAACAATGTCCTTCCTCCAAGACCCAAAGATTATCTAAGGGCATATCCTGACTGGAAATTGTACTTTCTTGATACACAGGTTCATCAGGTGAAACATAAGCCACAAACTTTTCATAATAAAGCGGTACTTCTAAGATGTCCAAATTATTCAAAGGCGTTGAAAGAATTGCCATATCAATTTCAGCTTGATGAAATTTTTGAATAATCTCATTTGTATGTAATTCAGATACTTTAAGCAGGATGTCGGGATAATCAACTTTGATGGCTGCCAAGAGTTTAGGTAATAAATACGGTGCCACCGTAGGGATGATCGCCATATTCAAATTACCGGTATAAGCACTTTTCAGTGATTTGACATTTTCTTTCAACTGGTTGGCATGGTAAAGTACAATTTGCGCTTGTTTTAAAATTTGTAGGCCTGCCTTAGTGGGCACCAAAGGTTGCACGGAGCGATCGAAAATTCTGCAATCCAATTCTTCTTCCAACTTTTGTATCATGGCACTCAAAGTAGGTTGTGTTATTCCACACATTTCAGCGGCGCGAACAAAGTGGCGCGTTTTATCCAAAGCAATGATGTATTCAAGTTGTTGTAAAGTCATTTTGAAAAATTTTTATATAAAGAGTGTCAGCCACAATGGGATTCGAATTTATCTTCAGATCGATAAAGCAGTGCATTGCATCGGCGACAGGTATAACAAATTATCTCAATCTGTTCAAGGATCGAATTAAAGCTTCATCTCTAGCTATAGCCCTAATAGCTAGAATATTTAAAATAATACAAACCAAGGGAAAAGCTGAAGGAATCTCCACAAATAATTTGGCAGACAATGACTTTCCGTATTGCCACAAATAAATAAACAACATGCCGTAATAACCGGCCATCAAAACAATATTGAAAATTATCAAACGTATTTGCAAAAACCTTTTCTTAAACAGAAAGATAGTTATCAATGCAAGTGACGGTATCATAACCATGAGTGCCGTAAGCATCCAGACATTGGCTACAAAAGTATTTCCAGATACATTCAGTTCAAACAATCCCTTGTAGTTCAATTCGTAAATTATCCCATCTTGTACGTTTTGCAAGCCTGCAATTGGTAAAAAGAACATCAAAGAGATTAATATAACAGTCAACAATAAATATATAGTTTGTATTCTTTGTAACATCTTATTCAAATTAAAAAATAATCACTGAAAAAACCCGGGCAAACAATGCTTTTAAATCAACCATTTGTATTTCCTACATCATTTTTCTACAAGCAATATCTCAACATCTTCAGGCTGAATTCTGATATTTGATATATAAGGTTTACTATTTATAATTTTCAATTTACTTCTTTTGTTGTTGGTTTGATAGAGATCATTATAATCCATAACAACCTGAATATCATCAGGATAAAATTCATTAAAATACTTTATGCCGATATTAAAAACCGCTTTAACCGTTGTAGGAAACGAAATAAGGGATATGTGATCCGGATTGTTGATGAGCCGAACAGGCAGTGTTGCAGTCTTTTCCGTAAACATGTCTATCAATGCACTTACTACAACTTGATCCACAGAAAATCGGACATCAGGAATAGGCTTTAAACTTATCACTTCATTCAATGTGTCTTGATGGTTCTTTATAACAAAACTTTCAGTGAACAGTTCGGTTATGGTGTCTAAAGTCGCCGGTACTCCATAAACTTCAACAGAATCAGGTGTGATTTGAATATCACTGCACAACATATACTGTCCCTCCAATTCAAGTTTTCCATTGGCATAAACCGGTATTTTTTTTACATGCATTTTTTGATAAGCAATTTGAATCATCTCCGGATAAATTGTCAAGACATCTGTGGAAGGCATGAGCCTATTAGATACCATTGTCAACAATTGTAAACCGGAAAGATTGAAGTTACCGTCTCTGAGGTATCCGGGTTGAAAGGAGATACAAACCGGTGTGGATTTCTTTCGTGCATACGTCCAGTAACGCATTCCCAATTCCCTTACTTTTATGCTGAGTTCTGAAGGCAACTCTTCCTGAAAAAGTATATTTTTAGGGAAACCGGTGTACTCAAGAGGCACTGTTATGAAAAACTCCCTTTCTTTATTCAGTGCGTTGATAAACCAAAAAGCGGCTGACAACAATAAGAAAACGCTGAAAGTCAGCATATTTTTAGAAGTAAAAAACGACCTGACTTTCAGAAGAATTCTAATCAGTTTTCGGCTATAATCATCAGCCATTAGCGGATATTAACCTGATTGGTTTATTTTTGCTGCTGTACATCCTGTACAGAAAGGAACACAGAAGATTTGTCTACTTTGATGCGCACATTTTCAGCAATTTCTATGGTCACTGTTCCATCATCTTTGATGTCACGGATTTTACCATAAATTCCACCGGAAGTAACCACTTTATCACCGGGTTTCATGCTCTCTCTTTGTTTCCTGATTTCTTTCTGACGTTTTTGCTGTGGACGAATCATAAAGAAATAAAACACAGCAAAGATTAAGACCATCATCAAAATCGTTTGCCATCCAGCTCCTTTAGGCGGTTCCTGAGCTTGCAATAATACACTTAATACATTCATTACGTTATTTATTATAGTTTTTAATTGTGAAATGTAAAACCTTTGATGATAAAAAGAATCATGCCCTTTCGGGTTTTTTAGACAATTTAAATCACATTAGTTTTATATTGATATTATTTTAATTTACAGATGCAAATATAGTCTTTTTTTATTTTGTAATCACTACCGCTTTAATCAGCTTGTTTTCTTCTTTCAGTTTGCGGACAATGTTATCCAATACACCATTGATAAATGTGCCGCTTTTATCGGTACTGTAGGACTTGGCAATTTCAATATACTCATTCAGCGTAACATTTACGGGTATGGTTGGAAAATCAACCAGTTCGGATATAGCGACTTCCATGATGAGGATATCCATAAAAGCGATTCTGTCCAATTCCCAGTTTTGCGTATTTTGGTCAATTAGTTCACGATAAGTACTGCCGTTTTGAAGCACTCCGTGCAATAACTTCTTTGCAAAATCAATATCTTCATCATCCTTAAACATGGGCAAAAACTCCTGTTTATCATCGGCTTGCAAACTAAAACGTTTGATTGTCTTGACAATAAAGCTCACCACGATTTCAACATCATCTATCCAAAAAATATTTTGGTCTTCAATCGAATTATCAAGGCTTTCATTCAGTAAAATCACCTTTCTATACACCTTGCGCCACAGGTCTTTGTCAGACTGATAATCACATTTTTCAGAGCTCATATACTCTTGAAAAAAATCACACGCAAGTATTTCTTCATACAACTCTTTGATAACTTCCGGATAATCTGCCCAAGACAATTTACGTTGGGTTAAATAATCCGTAAACTGCTTATTGGTTCTGAGCTGAGCAACAAATTTATTATCAATGAATCGCGTATTAGGGTTGAGTTCTTCAGGGGTGGGACGGAGTTTGTTTTTTCCGTATTCAATGCGAGAATCAGCATAATCGGTTATTAAAACAGCGAGATTTAGCAGGTGAAAATAAAGATCATAAGTCTTTTCAATGCTATGAAACAATTCCTTTTCAACCGTAAGGGCTGTCTTTTCTTCGCCCTTATAAAATGCATATAAGATCTGAATAATCTTGATTCGCAGTAAAATCCTGTTTATCATAAAACAATGTGAACGTTTTCAAATTTCGGACAAAGATACTGATTTTTAAATAAAAAGATGGACATTTACTTGTTAAATCCAAAAAAATATTAGAAATTTGACCTCTAAAGGTCTAAAAAATTAATTTTCATATTAATACCTTGATAATAACTTATTTAGAAAGTATTCGTTATGGAAGAAGAGAAAAGAAAAATTGCATTGGAGAAAAGAGACGACGGAATAGTTTATTCTAAATCTATTAAAGCCGGAAAAAGAATCTATTATTTAGATGTAAAGAAAAGTAGAAACGATGATTTGTTTTTGTCAATAACCGAAAGCAAAAAGAAAGTTTATGGAACCGATCAGGATATGCAAGTCAGATACGAAAAACATAAGATATTTCTTTACAAAGAAGACTTTGATAAATTTCTTGAAGGTTTAAATGACGTCATTGGCTTTATAGAAAACCTACAAGAAAATACGGAAACAAGTTCATCCCCGAAAAAAGAAGAGCCAAAAGTTACGGAAGATTCGAAAGATTCAGAAGTTGCTGAACTACAACCTTCTGCTGAAAAAGAAGAAACCAAATCTGCCGATACAGAAGCCGAAGAGGAAGAAGAGGCAGAAGAGAAAAAAGGCTTTTTTGATAAATTTAAGTTTTAAAGCAGGACTATCAAATTTTTGAAACATAAACTTGTCCAAGCTCGTATTTTACAATTTGGACAGTTGAGTCTTTTGCTATAAACACGCCTCCCTCAGAAACTGCATCGTAGGACATTCCATCTACTATAATTTTACCAGATGGTCGCAAATCCGTTCCGGCAACAGCTTGTTGCCCCACCAAACTCTTACTTTCCATGGGAACGCCTATGTAACCCTGTTCGTTTTCAAGATTCGTATTCAATGCAATATTGTGCAGAATGCCTTTTTTGCCGATTCTGTTGCTCAGAAAAAGCACCAAAGCAAAACCTAAGCTAATACCGCCTATGACGGTGAAAAGCGCCTTGCCAAGTTCACCGGTTTTTACGGGTTTAAAATCGAAGTTAACATTGTTCAGCAGACTTAAAGTCAAACCGGCAACGATGAAGATAATCCCCAAAATTCCGGTTATGCCAAATCCCGGAAAGGCAAATATCTCTACGACTAATAAAATCAACCCGATGACAAAAACCAGGATTTCCCAGTTGGCAGCCAAGCCTTCTATATACAAAGGTGCGAAATACAGCAATGCTGCCGTAACGGCAACAATAGAAGGAAAACCTACTCCCGGAGTTTGTAATTCAAAATAAATTCCTCCGATGATTAACATGATCAAAATGCCTTGAAATATGGAACTCATTAAAAAGCCTTTGATATTATCCATTACAGAAGGTCGAAAGCTGATGATTTCATAGTCAGTGACTTTCAAATACTCACTGATTACTTCATCAATATCTTTGGCAATACCGTCACAATAACCGTATTGCTCAGCTTCTATGGCAGTAAACGTCAAAGTTTTACCGGAATCCACCAAATTGGGTATAACCGTTCCCTGGTCAACCATTGCCTCTGCAATCTTCGGGTCACGTTTCCACTGATAGGTCGTATCCCTGCCGTGCACTATGGTATCCTTGCCGTGTGCTTCTGCCGTAGCGCGCATTGTAGCACGCATGTACGACTGGTATTTGTCCGGCATGGCCTCCCCCATCTGACTGACAACGGTTGCCGCTCCTATGGTAGAACCGGGACGCATAAAAATTTTATCACAAGCAATAGCGATCAAAGCACCGGCAGAAGCTGCGTTATTATCAATAAACACATACACCGGTAAATCAGCATTTAATATTTTGGTCCGTATAGAATCTGCATACAAAACCTCTCCTCCATAAGTATTCATATGGATTAAAATGACATCCGCCTGTTTTTCTGCTGCTTCTTCAAATCCTTTTTGGGTGTAAATCCAGGTGGTGCTACCAATATCTTTCTTAATATCAATCTTGTAAAAAGTAGTCGAGCCGGTCAGTGTACCCACAGCCGACAGGGCAGCAAAAACGAAGCATATAGTCAATATTTTTATGCGCATAGTTTTAATGACGGTGTCTCATAAGTATCCAAGACACATTACAAAAGTACTGCTTTAATTTCAGTTTTAATTGAAAATTTCGGAAAAATTTAAATTTAGCCCAAATCAAGTTTATTAGTTTATTTTATCAAGCAACTATCATTTCTTCCCCAACACCCAACGTAATCCTACGTAAAATGTACGTCCGTGCATGGGTCCCCATACCATTGATGCATCAAAATTATCCCCGAAAGGATTTTGCACATCAATAATCGGCTGCTGCTGTACAAAATCGGTTATATTTTCTGCTCCGGCATATACCGACCAGGTTTTGAAGTTTTTGGTTACCTGAGCATTCATAATCATGAATGGTTTAAACTCTCTTTCCCATAAAGGATTTACGGCATCAGGGTCAGGCAGGCGACCGCCACCGTTGAACTGAGTTGTGTAATCAAACTGCCATTTGTTTTGCGGTGTTTGATAGGACAATGTTATCAAACTTTTGCTCCGGTTGGTCAGCGGTTTTTCTCGTAGTTCTCCACCGATGGTGGTTTTCACATCATTTGTTCTGTGAGCCAATGTGGCAATCAGTCCTTTTACTATTTCCAAATCAGTTTCAATCTGGAAACTGCTCGAATAGGATTTACCTTTCAAGTTATCGAAAAAAACGGCATGCGGGTCAGTATCCATATCAGCAACAGTCTGATTGCTAAAATGAGTATAAAACCATTCCAACATCAGTCCAAGCTCTCTCCCATTCCAAATCGGGATGAAAATGTGAGCCGTAGCTCCATAATTCCACGCTTCTTCCTGTTTCAAGTTGTCGGCAATGTTTATTTTACGATTGCTGGCTAACAGGAAATTATTCTCAGCCAACACATTAGGTGTTCTATATCCCTTTCCGGCAGCTACTCTCAAGTGAACTAAATCGGCTACATTGTAACGAACGTGAAATCGGGGCGAAACAAACATCCCGAAAACAGAATTATAGTCGGCGCGCACACCCGCCATAGCGGTTAAATCTTTATAATTCACCGTATATTCAGCAAATGTGCCCGGTACGTATTCAGTTCTTTTATAAGGTGTTATAGAAGCTGTTTCAAGTATTTCATCATACATATCCATATTAAAATTCGCTCCCACAGACAGCCTGTGTGCTTCTCCAAGCTCTGTGTCATAAATCAAATTGGCATAAATATTATTCTGATTTCCGTCGTATCTTTTATTGCCATACTTTGCGTCCTGATTATGAAGGCTGCCACTCAAAATAAAATTAAGGCTTGACTGATTGTGGTGATGATGTTCTTCTTCGGCGTGAGAAGAATGGTCGTGAGCATGGTCATCATCACACTCCAATTCACCACCAAACATAAAACCGTTTTTTACGAAAAACTCATAACGTTCCGTGTCAATCCCAACATGATAATCGCCTTTTGTCTGACCACCTTTTCGATACTCTGAAAGCCCACGTACAAATGCCTGCAAAGTGTAATTGCGGTTTTTATAATACCAACGGTTGGCAACATTGTACTGGCGAATCCTCGGAAGGTCCATATAACCATCTTGGTTGTGGTCAAGGTCACGAAACTCATCGGAAGCGTGCAACATTACACCCGTAGCCAATGAATCATTAAGCATTATCGCCGCATCAGCATTCGATTCAAGCCTTCCTTGCGAATTGGTAAACAAATTCAAAGAAACACGGTCGCTCAACTCCGGCTTTTTATATTCCACATTAATTTGCCCTGCAATGGCTTCATAGCTTGTTTTTACAGATGCCGTTCCTTTAGAAATCTGAATGCTCTCCATCCAGGGACCCGGAATACAGCTCATTCCATAAGCGGAAGAAAGTCCTCGAATATTGGGGATATTTTCAGTCAGCATTTGTACATAGCCTGTGGAAAGCCCCAACAATTTTATCTGCTTAGCACCGGTAGCTGCATCACTGTAAGAAACATCCACAGACGGATTGGTTTCAAAACTTTCCGAAAGATTGCAGCAAGAAGCTTTTCGTAACTCGTTAGCATTAAGTGTTTCCATGCTGTTTATGGAAAGACGATTGACTATTTTACCGTGCCTGCGTTGCGTTACGGTCAGTTCAGTTAATTCAATATAATCGTCAAGTACAATATCCAAATGTTCATTTAAATTATGTTTTGAAATATCCACAGTATCAGCAACATAACCCACACTACTAAAAATTAACATGTTTGTGACTTGGGAAAGAGGAATATGGAAATGCCCTTCTAAATCAGTTACAGTTCCGGCATCAGTACCTAACCACCGAATATGTACACCCGGGATTATCTGTCCTGAGTTATCTTTTACATATCCGTGAACTTGCGAAAAAAGCGTGGCAGAAAATGCCATAAAAAATAAAAATATGATTTGTTTTTTCATACGATCGTTTTTGATAATTAGTTAATAGAAACACACAAATCAAGCATAAAAATGCCTGAAAATCAGCTTATTCGATTAACTAAAATCAAATTATCAGTATGGAAATTTGGGAAAGAATCCGGCGACCTTCTCGAGGAATAGGAATATCCGGAAAGGGATGTAAAATGTCTACTTTTGGCGAGAAATCTGCCAATAAAAACAAGGTTGCAAAAGTATAATCGTTTTCTGCCGTCAGCAGTTTATAGTTTAAGAAATCGTAATCGAAGACTTTAATAGAAGGCACATCAACCATAATTCGCTCCAAATCACACTCTTTACCCAATCCGCATGAGCAACTCTTATCTTCTTCACTATGTTCATATGTAACAAACTCATCGTGGCAAAACTGCTTGTGTACACTTTTGCAAGAGGTTGCAGCAACTACTTCTATTCCAACCTTTTTACAGTCTTCACAGCAATAATTTATCAGATTAAAACCTGTGCCGGCAAGTAAAAACAGGACAGAAAAAAATACTGCCAATACTTTATGTAAAATATTACCTTTCATTTTCGAAGTGCAAATATAAGGTATAACATTCAAACTTCCTTAACGTATAGTCTTAAATATTTGCCCCAAATATACTACAAATTCAAAAATAATTGTTTACATTTGTAGCTAAAGTGTTAAATAATCAGGTAAGATTTACTGAGACGATGTCTCATAAGCGCCCAACTGCTGCGTTACTTTCGATGGTTGCTGAACTTGTCGAAGCACGGAGTCAATTACTGAGGGCAGACACGCAAGTCTGCCCCTACTGCCCTCAATTTCACTGCCTTGTATTTGGACACTTCTAATACACCTTACTGTATTTTAGTTGAATATTTGTTTTGAGGCAGGCCTCTTTTAACACAAACTTATGAATGAAGGAATTATCATACTCGGAAGCAATCAGAATCCTGAAGAGAATCTTGAGAAAGCTATAGAAAGAATCAATGAGAAGTACGAAGTCATTGATAAGAGCAAAGTATTGATCACCCTCCCCCGAACAAAAAAATACAAAAATCACTTTTTAAATCAAGCGATTAAAATTTTATCCGATGAATATTACGCAGATTCCGTCAGGTTTTTCAAACAAATAGAAATGGAATTGGGACGTACCCCAGAGGGCAAAGCGCAAGGGTTGATACCCATTGATATAGATTTTGTGTTTTGGAATGGAGAAGCGATGCGCGACGATTATGACAAATGGGATTTTGTCAGGATATGCATTGATCAAATTAAAGATAAACCTTCTATCAGCCTGCTTTAGCTACTTTTGAAGATATTTTCTCAAAACCGATTCCACCTCTTTTTTAGTTTTTTCCAAATCATCATTGATAATTGTCACATCAAAATGGGGTGCGAACGACAGTTCGTAAGTAGCCTTTTCAATGCGCAAATTGATCATTTCAGCTGAGTCAGTACCTCTCTTAATCAGCCGGTTACGTAATTCGTCTATGCTTGGAGGCGCAATAAATATCAATAATGCCCTATCTCCATACTTCTTTTTGATGTTCAATCCTCCTATCACATCCACATCGAAAACAATGTGTTTTCCTTTTTTGCTGATGCGTTCAATCTCACTTGCCAAGGTGCCGTAATACGTATCTTTATATACTTCCTCATACTCAATAAATTCATCAGCAGCTATCTTCTTCCGAAATTCTTCCGGAGTAAGAAAATAGTATTCCACTCCATCTTTTTCTTTACCGCGTGGGGTACGGCTTGTGGCTGATATCGAGAACTCGATATCAAAACCTGCCTGTAAAAGATGATTGACAATTGTACTTTTACCGGAGCCGGAAGGCGCTGAAAAGATGATGAGTTTAGACATGTTTTTTTTAAAATCAGCACTCCTGTAAGCCGGGTTCTGTACCTTGCAAGCAAGGTGTTTGTCATTTATCTGGGACAGTTGTCACCAACTGCCTCGTGCAATCTACCCCCCGACATCGGACGAGCAGCCCTGATTACGCCGGTGTACATGATCTTGCAACCCATAGGATGTACGGCTACCTATGTTGCCATAAGTACCGGTAAGCTCTTACCTTACCTTTTCACCCTTGCTTCAGCAAGCTGAAGCGGTTATTTTCTGTTACATTACCCTACCCTCGCAGATAGCTTCCCGTTAGGAAGTATGGTGCTCTGTGTTGCCCGGACTTTCCTCTTTACACAAAGTAAAGCGACAAACCGGAGTACTGAAAACAAAGTGCGAAGATACGCTTTTTTATTGAAGATATAAAGGATTATTCCAATTAAAATTTAATCCCATCAAGCCATTTCTATGATACTTGTCGACTTGGTAATACCTATTAAAAAAAGCGTATCTACACCCAAATTTAAAATAAACTCCAGGCGACAGTCAAACCGGCCATTACGATGGATACCATGCTCATCAATTTGATCAAGATATTCAAAGACGGACCGGAAGTATCTTTAAACGGATCACCCACAGTGTCACCTACAACGGTAGCTTTGTGATTTTCAGAACCTTTTCCGCCGAAGTTACCTTCTTCTATATATTTTTTGGCATTATCCCAAGCACCACCGGAGTTTGCCATAAAGATTGCCAGTACAAATCCGGAGCTTAATCCACCGATTAACAAGCCCATCACACCGGCTACACCGAATATAACACCAATTACAATCGGAACGATGATGGCTAATAAGGAAGGAAGTAACATTTCCCTTTGTGCACCTTTGGTAGAAATTTCCACACAACGTGCGTAATCGGGTTCAGCTTTACCTTGCATGATACCTTTTATTTCACGGAATTGGCGACGCACCTCTTCAACCATGCTTTGAGCAGCGCGACCAACCGCATTCATGGTCAGACCACAGAACAAGAATGCCATTACAGCACCTGCAAATACACCAACCAACACAATGGGATTCATCAGATTCACATTGTAGAAGTCCATAAAGTCACCAAAAGAAGCAAGTTTAATAGCTTCTGCATCCATCATCTTACTTCCAACTGCCACCAAGCCATCAGAAGCTGCATTAGCGATACGCACCAAAGCAATTTTAATCTCTTCAATATAGGATGCTAATAATGCTAAAGCTGTTAAGGCAGCAGAGCCAATAGCAAAGCCTTTACCGGTAGCAGCAGTAGTGTTACCCAAAGCATCCAAAGCATCTGTACGCTTGCGTACTTCCGGGTCCAAACCACTCATTTCAGCATTCCCGCCGGCATTGTCGGCAATCGGTCCGTAAGCATCCGTAGCCAAGGTAATACCTAAGGTCGAAAGCATACCAACAGCAGCAATACCGATTCCATATAGACCCAAACCTAAATTTTGAGCTGAGAGAAGGTTTGCCATGTCAAACTGAATGGCAGAAAGATAAGCCAAAACAATTGCAAAACCAATGGTTACCACAGGAATAGCCGTTGAAATCATACCCAAGCCCAAGCCCGAAATGATCACTGTTGCCGGACCGGTTTTCGAACTTTCAGCCACTTTTTTGGTAGGTTTATAACTTTGAGAAGTATAGTATTCAGTCGATTGCCCAATGATGATACCGGCAAACAAGCCGACAATCACTGAAAATGATATTCCAATCCAATTGTCAATTTGTAAAAAATACAGAATCACAAAAGTTGCGATGGCAATCAAGAAGGAACTGGTATTCACACCACGTCCCAGCGCCCCTAACAATTGTTTCATTTGTGCACCTTCTTTGGTTCTTACCATAAAAATACCGATAATGGACAAAACAACTCCTGCTGCAGCAATCAACATTGGAGCTAAAACAGCTTTCAATTGCATCGTGGGACTTGTCATCATAAACGCAGAAGCACCCAAGGCAGCAGTTGCCAAGATAGAACCTGCATAAGATTCGTACAAGTCAGCACCCATACCTGCCACATCACCTACGTTATCGCCCACATTGTCGGCAATGGTAGCCGGATTGCGCGGGTCATCTTCGGGGATACCTGCTTCAACCTTACCCACTAAGTCAGCACCCACGTCGGCAGCTTTTGTATAAATACCGCCACCCACACGAGCAAACAAAGCCTGTGTAGATGCACCCATACCGAAAGTAAGCATGGTAGTGGTGATATAAATCATTTTATGGGTAGCATCTGCATCTTCCACAAAGTGATCTAAAATCAGATACCAAACTGCAATATCCAACAATACCAAACCTACAACGGTCAGTCCCATAACTGCTCCCGAACGGAAAGCCACTTTTAAACCACTGTTGAGAGAATTTTTAGCTGCATTGGCAGTACGTGCAGAAGCATAAGTTGCTGTTTTCATACCAAAGAAACCCGCCAAACCCGAGAAAAATCCGCCGGTTAAGAAAGCAAAAGGCACCCAATTGTTTTGCAAGTCAAAATAAGCCATCACAGCAAAAATCAATGCCAACACAATAAACACGATGATAACCACCTTGTATTGCTGTTTCAGATAAGCCATGGCTCCTTTGCGCACATGCAAAGCAATTTTCTTCATGACATCCGTTCCTTCACTTTCCTTCATCATCTGTCGAAAGAAATAATACGCAAAGCCTAATGCTACAATAGAAGCAAGAAGCACTAAATAAATCAAGTTTTTTTCCATGTTTTTTAAAATAAAATTAAATGTATATGATATAGTTTGAAAAGTTCATTATGTTCCTGAGTTCAATAATTTAATATACTCCCTCAAAATCGCCAAGCTATAAGCTCCTGCATGCTTATTGACAAATCCCATAACGGTATTCCTGCCTTCTTCATCAGCGGTATCCGAAATGACACGTACCACAGTCAAAGGAATACCAAAATCATCGCAAACCTGTGACACGGCAGCACCCTCCATTTCAGCACAGACCACTGAAGGCAAATTACGCAAGAGCGCATTTTTCATCTCAGTCGTAGCAATAAACAAATCCCCACTTGCGATATCGCCTACTATCAATTTAGGATTGGCTATATTATTCTCTAACAACTTATTCCTAAATACCTTATCTTCTTTTAAAAATTTATGTACAGCTTCCGTCATCATCTCTTGATCCTGATGATGAATTTCGAAAGATGTTTTGCCGGTCAATGGAATTTCAAAGCGACGCATCAGTGGACGAGCATCCATATCGTGCTGAAACAAGCGTTGTGCAATGACAACATCTCCTACATTTACATCAGGAGCTATGCCTCCGGCAACACCGGTAAACACTATTCTGTCAACCTGAAATTCAGTTATCAAACTTACTGCAGTTGTTGCTGCAGCTACTTTTCCCCATCGGGAAAACACGGCTACCACCTCCTGGTCATACAGCATACCTTTGTAAAACACCCTGCTGCCATGTTCAATGATTTCTTTATCCTGAATAACGGCAATTAGCAATTCCATTTCTTCCGGCATAGCGCCCATAATTCCCAATCTCATTTTGTCTGCATTTTTATAATACGCTGATACAACGTAGGATGAGAATAATTAAAGAACACATACAAAGGATGAGGCATTAAATTGCTAAGAGATTGTGAAGACAGTTTCTTCAAGCCGCTGATTAGCTGTTCGCCATATCCGTATTGCTGAGCAAAAGCATCAGCTTCATATTCATGCTTGCGTGACAAGACATTTCCCAAAATACCTAATAAGAGAGAAATGGGGGTGTATAAAGTAAAAAATGCAATGGCATTCAGATGGAAAACTGCTTTTGTTCCACCCAGTGCCTGCGCCAACACATCGCTACCCAACATCCAACCCAATAGAAAAAACAACAACAAAGAAGAAGGAATGGAATATAGCATCCCTTTGAGCACATGTTTATGTTTGTAATGACCAATTTCGTGTGCCAATACGGCTACTATCTCATCTGTATTCATTTGTTCAGTCAAGGTGTCGTAAAGTACTATTCTTTTCTTCGGACCAAGGCCTGTAAAATATGCATTGGCTTTGGTCGAGCGCTTAGAGCCATCAATCATGTAAATATTCTTCAACTTAAATCCGGATTTATTTGCAAACGCTTCAATGGCTGTACGCAACTCACCTTCCTCAAGCGGAGTTTGTTTGTTAAACAGAGGTACAATCAGTTCGGAATAGAACATACTCATAAACAAACTGAAAGCCGTTACAACCCCAAAAGCCAACAACCAAAAATATTCGGGTGTCAAGTTATATATCCAAATAATTGCCGTCAAAATCAGTCCGCCAAGCACAATGCTCAAACCCCATGATTTGAGTTTGTCCGTGATAAATAAAGAAGGAGTCTGCTTGTTGAATCCGAATTTTTCTTCGATGACAAAGATAGCATACCACTGAAAAGGAATGGTGATGATATCACTAACTATGAAAAGAACACCGAAAAACAATAAGGATTGAAGAATGCCATGCTCTGTCCAGTTCTGCACAATACCGTCAAACCATCCGAAACCTCCACATGCGTATATTGCGACAATAACGACGAAACTAAAAGATGCAGTCAACATACCAAAGCGAGCGTTCGTCCTGAAATAATCCTGCTGCCTGGCATATTTTTCCGTATCGTAAATATCTGCTAATACAGCCGGCAATTTTAACTTAGAATGTTTGATGTTGAGATAACTGAGCCAACGACCTAAACCGAATTCAATCAGTAAAATCAGTAGAATAATGAGGAGTAGAATGTGTTCCATTCAAAATTATTTGGGAGAAATTCGGTTTTAAATTATCGTTGACAAAAATATATAAAATGTGTAAATTGGTGAAATTATTTGAAGATTTATCTTTAAAAAGTACCTTTGTGCTGTTCATTCTAAATAATATATGAATTTTTATACACGTATCCTGAGTTATTTATTTATCGTCTTAACTTTCTTTTCTTGTCGGCCTGAACAAAACAACACAATCAGCATAGGAATATTGGACGGACCCACTGCTGTAAGCTTTATTCAAATGATTGAGAACCCTCCCGTTATTCAAGGAAAGCAAGTGGAGTTTGTCATCAAAAATGAGCCTTTGCAAATTCAAGCTTTGATGATACAAAATAAGCTCGACTTTGCCGTGTTACCCACGGTAATGGCTGCTAATTTATACAACAAAGGTATCGATTATAAACTTTTAGCTATTCCGATTTGGGGCAGCTTGTATTTGATTTCGAACAACCCGAAAATTGATAAGTTGAAACAAATTTCAGGACAGAAAATTTATATATTCGGACAAGGTGCTACGGCAGATGTTTTAATGCAACACTTTTTGAAAACACATCTTATAGAAGGTGTACATCTCGATTATTCTTACAACTCAAACATGGAGTTGGCAAACGCATTATTACAACACAAAATCAATATTGCCGTGATTTCAGAGCCTTTGGTTAGCATGTTAAAAAATCAACAATCCGACATACAAATCATCGCAAATCTTGACATCGAACGGACAATCCTGAAAGAACAAAAGCCCATATTCGCACAAACAAGTTTTCTTGTAAACAACAAGATAACAGAGCATTACAAAGACATCATCCATGAAGTATGTCAAGCTTATGCTTCAAGCTGTGCATTTACTTATCAACATCCGGAATCAGCAGGTGAATTGTTGGTAAAGCACGGTTTTTATCCTTCTTCAGACTTGGCCGTTCAATCCATCCCCTTATGTAATATTCAATTTGAATATGCTCAAACAATCAAAGAAGAAATCCAACAATATTTAAGTATATTTTATACCTTTGACCCTAAAAGTATAGGCGGAAAAATGCCTGATGACGATTTCATTTTTGAAACCATTGCGCAACCATAAAAATGAATCAGAGCAACCCCATAAAAAGATTAAAACCTACAGCTACATTTTACAGCATAACCCTACTCATTATTCTGTGGCAGGGACTGGCAATGTTGGTGAATTATCCTGATTTATTCCCGTCTGTTACCGATTTGTTGGCAACATTGGCAGAAATGCTTGGTACTAAAGCCTTTTATATAGCTTTGTGTAACACGCTATACAGGGGATTGATCGGGTTTATCCTTGCCTTTGTACTGGCGATAAGTCTATCTGCCATCGCCCTCAATAGCCAATTCATCAAGGTCTTTATACATCCCTGGATAGTTATCATGCGCTCTATTCCCGTGATTTCCATTGTGTTGATAGCACTTTTATGGCTATCTCCTCCGGGACTGCCCATATTCATTTCCTTCTTCACGATGTTTCCTATCTTGTATCAAAACTTTTTATCAGGATTGGAACAGACAGACCGAAAATTGGTGGAAATGGCTAAAGTAATCAAGAAAAACAACTTGCAAAGATTACTTTATCTTTATCTACCTTCAGCCCATGCTTATGCCTTTTCGGGTATGGCTACTGCCATGGGCTTCGGTTGGCGTTCGGTTATCATCGGGGAAGTCTTATCCGGTCCTGTACACGGCATAGGAACCGGAATGAAAAAAGCACAAGCTTTTATCGATATGAAAGAATTATTGGCCTGGACAGTCATAGCTGTGCTGATCAGTTTTATCTTCGATTATGTACTTAAATTAATAGCAGCAAAACCTGTAAAATTCAAACTCAGCGAAGTATCACAAAGCAAAAAGACAAACACAATAAGCGCTGATATAAAAGAACTTACACTTATATCATTAAACAAGAAGTTTAACTCCAAACAGGTCATCCAAAACTTATCCATGCAGCTTTCAAATCAGACCGTCAATCTGATACAAACAGCTTCCGGATCGGGAAAAACAAGCTTGATGAATTTGATTGCAGGGATACTGAAAGCAGACAGCGGACAGATGATTTTCAATCCTGAACAGCCCGTAATTTCTTTTTCTTATCAGGATATCCGATTGGTTCCGTGGTTCACCATGGAGCAAAACATAGCTTTTTCCCTACCCTCTTTTCCCAATATTACCCAAGATGATTTACAAAAAATCAACACCTTGATACATCAAATGGAGTTGGACGAACACAAAGGAAAATTGCCGGACGAGTTGAGTGGTGGTGAACAACAAAGGGTCAATTTGGCCAGGGCGTTGATGCTTCCCTGTCATATCTTATTATTGGATGAACCGCTGAACGGCATTGAGGATTCACTAAAAAAACGACTGATAAAATTCATAGAAGATTGGACATCATCTTATAAACCACTAATTTTGTGGGCAACTCATCTGGAGGTAGAGGCGTATTTGAAGGGGGATGTGAGCGAGGTACGGGTTTCGAGGTAGCGGGGTGCGGGGTCCGAGTTCCGGGGTAGCGGGTTCCGTGTTCCGAGTTCCGAGTTCCGAGTTCTGGGGTCACAGGGTCTTCTAATTAGCAAGAAACAATAAAAAAATGTTGTACAAAGTACAAAAATTTATTACGGAAAACGATTTGCTTGATTCGGCAAACGGACCGGTCGTTGTGGGTGTTAGCGGCGGAAAGGATTCTGTAGTATTGCTGCATGTGTTGATGAAGTTGGGTTATCAATGTATAGCAGCGCATTGCAATTTTCATTTGCGGGGAGATGAATCAAACAGAGACCAGGAATTTGTCCGTCAACTGTGTAAGCAACTTGACATAACTTTTTTAACCGTTGATTTTGATACTTTTCAATATGCAGCCGACAACAATATCTCCATTGAAATGGCTGCCCGTGATTTGAGGTATGATTGGTTCGAGACCATCAGAAAAAACTATAAAGCACAAGCGATTACAACCGGACATCATCTGGATGACAATATTGAAACTGTATTGCTGAATTTAACCCGCGGAACGGGATTAAAGGGTTTGACCGGTATTCCTGTGAAGAACGAAAGAATAGTCCGCCCCCTTTTAAGCTGTACGCATGCAGAAATTACAGCTTATACCCAAGCCCACAAACTTGAGTATGTGGATGATTCTACGAATCAAACCACAGCTTATGTGCGCAATAAAATCCGCCACATCATACTGCCGGTACTGGAAGAGATCAATCCTTCTTTTCGTAAGACTGCAGCAGAAACCATCACAAACTTAGGAGAAGCCTACAATATCTATCAACAAGAAATTCAGAGGATCAAAGCTGATATAAGCATTTATTCGGATACTGCATTACGGATTGATATTCAGAAATTAAACAGATACGAAAATCAAACTACGATTTTGTTTGAGATATTGAAAGACTACGGTTTTAATTCGGATCAGATCAATCAAATTGTCCGCGCCATAGATGGAGAATCGGGAAAAGTATTCTATTCCGACAGTCACTGTTTGTTGAAAGACCGGGACTGTCTGCTTGTACAGCCTGTTATTCTTGAAGATGCTGCCATTAAGAGCAAATTAAAACTCAGCATTTTCGATCGAACTGATGATTTTATCTTTTCCACAGACAATCAAACGGTACATTTAGATGCGGACAAACTGTCCATGCCGCTGAGTATCAGACCATGGGAGCCCGGCGATTCTTTTTATCCCTTAGGGATGAAAGGCAAAAAAAAGTTGAGCGACTTTTTGATTGACCAAAAAATCAATCGCTTTCAAAAAGAAGATATTCAAGTTGTTACATCTAAGGGAGATATTGTTTGGATAGTGGAACTCCGCATAGATGACAGGTTCAAAGTAACGGAAAGGACAAAAAGGATTGCAGAGTTAAAAGTTGTTCAGCCTGTTGCTCGTCCATTTAAAGAATGAAACACTTACTACTCCACATTTTTTCTAACCCTGTTGATGAAATCAATCATACCTTGAGCATCACGGTTATTAATTAATGTCATCAAATCCTTTAATTCCTTACGAATCTTCTCTACCTGCCCTACTGTATATGGGTTAAAGAGGATTTCCGTAAGCAGATAATCATCTTCCGAAAATAATCCTTTCGCAATGTCCATATGTTTTTTGAAGGTAGTACCGGGCGCATCCTGCTTTTTCATACAAGCAGCAAATACCAATGTAGATGAAAATGGGATGGACAGTGAATATGCGATGGTTTCATCATGTCCTTCGAAAGTGTATTGGTGTAAATTGAGCTTTAAAGTACCGTAGAAATCCTTGAAAAAAGCCTTCCCTAAATGATCCGATTCACTGATGATAATGGCATGGTGCTCGCTCAGATTTCTTAAGTTTGCGAAAGTAGGTCCAAACATTGGATGGGTAGATACAAAGCGGCGGCCCATGCTTTTGTAAAACTCATAAAAACCTGTTTTCACTGATGCAATATCACTTATAATGCAGTTTTCAGGGAGATAAGGCAGTACATCTTTGAAAGTTTGGATGGTGTATTTTAAAGTAACACAATTTATAAGCAATTCAGGAGCGAACGTTCTAATTTCTTCATAATCTGTCAACCTTTGAGTATTAAACACATACCTAAGACGTTCCTTATTAGAGTCAAAGACGGCCACCTCATGCTGAAAACACAAAGCATCGGCAAGCCAGGTGCCCATCTTACCCACACCGAGTATACAAATTTTCATTATTTTTCCTCCTTATCTTTAATTTTTTTGTTCATAATGGCACTTTGGCGATTGATAGATTCTTCATGTATCGCCTCAAAAATTTTTATAATGAAATCAGCGTCCAAGCCTCTGTTTAGCGCTCTCTCCCTGCGATCTTTCATTATTTCATCATAGCGGCGAGCCTGCAAAATTGTGATATTGTTTTCAAACTTATACACTCCTATGGCTTCGGAAATTTTCATACGTTCTTTGAGGGTGTCCAGTAAGTCATTATCCAGCTTATCTATTTGTTTTCTAAGCTCATCCAAGGTACCACGCGGTGTATCTCCGATTTTTGGACGGCGCAATATCAACCCATCAATGACCTTTTTCAGCTCCTCGGGAGTTATTTGCTGTTGTGCATCGCTCCACGCTTCATCAGGATTACAATGAGCTTCTATGATCAATCCGTCAAAATTCAAGTCCATCGCCTCCTGACTAATTGTAGCAATTAGTGAACGATTACCCCCTATATGGCTCGGATCAGTTATCATGGGAAGCTCGGGGAAACGGCGTCGCAACTCAATTGGGATCTGCCATTGCGGATGATTGCGAAATTCTGTTTTGTCGTAAGTACTAAAGCCTCTGTGAATGGCGGCAATTTGTGTAATACCGGCATTGTTAATTCTCTCAATGGCACCTATCCACAATTCTAAGTCAGGGTTTATAGGATTTTTCACAAACACCGGAATATTCACGCCCTTAAGTGCATTTGCAACTTCCTGAACGGCAAAAGGATTGGCAGAAGTACGAGCACCGATCCACATCATATCCACTCCGTGTTTGATAGCCTCATATACATGATAAGCACTGGCAACCTCCACTCCTACATACATTCCGGTTTCTTCCTTAACTTTTTTAAGCCAAGGGAAACCTACTGAACCAACACCTTCAAAATCACCTGGATGAGTTCGAGGTTTCCATACCCCTGCTCTAAACAATTTAATACCCATTTTCGACAAGAGACGTGCTGTTGACAAAGTCTGCTCTTCAGTCTCGATACTACATGGACCGGCTATTATGATGGGTCGCTTCAAATCAAGACCGGGTAAATTAATCGGATCAATTTTCAAATGTGACATATCTTAATTACTTATTGTTTTATTAACTATTCTATTAACTCTATTCAGCGATTCCGCAAGTATTTTTTTAGTGCTGCACAAAGATACACGTATATATTGTTCTCCACTATCACCAAAAATAAAACCGGGGGTTATAAACACATTTGCTTTTTCTAGAAGCAAATCACTTAGTTCTTGTCCATCCGAATACTCAGATGGTATGCGTCCCCAAACAAACAAACCTACCTGTTTTTTGTTATAGCTACACCCTAATGCATCCATAAGATCAAACACCAAATGCCTGCGTTCTGCATATTCCGTATTTAACGCTTTATACCAGTCGGCACCGGCCTCAAGCGCTTTAACGGCTGCTTCTTGCAGGGGACGATACATACCGGAATCCATATTACTCTTGACCCTAAGGATGTAACTTATAAACTTACTGTTTGATGCCGCCATGCCTATACGCCATCCAGCCATATTATGCGATTTACTCAACGAGTTCAATTCAATGGCAATATCCTTGGCTCCTTCGACAGATAAAAGACTGCTTGGTTTAGGATTTAGTACAAAGCTATAGGGGTTGTCGTTGCATATTACAATATTGTGTTTCTTACCGAAAGCAATGATTTGCTTCATAACATCCATATCAGCCGCTGCACCGGTCGGCATATGAGGATAGTTTATCCACATAAGCTTCACCTTCGAAAGATCCTCTTTTTCGATAACTGACAAGTCGGGCTGCCATCCATTTGATTCATTGAGCGTGTAAGTTCTGGCCTTTGCTCCAACCAGGTTGGTCACTGCCTTATAGGTGGGATAACCCGGATTGGGGATCAGGACTTCATCTCCGGGATTTAAAAAAGCCATGGAAACATGCATGATACCTTCCTTCGAACCCATCAATGTAATTATCTCGGAAGCAGGGTCCAGTTCAACACCGTAGCTGCGTTGATACCATAAGGCAAAAGCCTGACGCAACGCAGGTATCCCCAAATAACTCTGATAACCATGAACATCTTCTTTAGCGGACACACGGCTAAGGGTTGAAATCACCTCAGGTCCAGGCATTCTGTCGGGACTTCCTATACCCAGGTTTATTACATCCTTCCCTTCTGAACGCATCTGCTCTATCTGCTTTAATTTTACGGAAAAGTAATACTCTTGTACACTATTTACTCTGTCTGCCGGCTTGATCATATACTAAACGGTTTATAAATTTTAAATTTCTGATTGAACTTTTGCTATCGGAGTTCCTCCATTTGTAACGTAAACTGTATCAGCAGCTTCATATTCACCCAGCTCCAACAGATTTCCCGTAAGTGGACGAATAGCATCCAAAGATTGGTGATAGCGTTGATAATTTTTAAATATTACATCTATATAAAACAAATATTCCCACTCCCGACCAATTATGGGAAGCGACTGTATTTTAGTCAGATTGATATTATAAAAAGTAAGAATAGTCAAAACTTTGCTTAGACTGCCTTCCTCGTGCGGAAGTGAGAACATCAGTGAAGATTTATTTAAGCGAGCTTCCGACAGCAATCTGGCGGCTTCTTCCTTATTTCTTCTTCCTATTACCAAAAAGCGGGTGAAATTATGCGTGTTGGTCTCTATATCCTTTGCCAGCACTTCCAAACCATAGATTTTGGCTGCATGCGAGGAGGCTATTGCCGCTATTCCCTTTGTCTTTTTTTCTCCTATCAGTTTGGCACTTAATGCTGTATCTTCAGATTCTATAAGTTTAATATGAGGATAAGTTCTTAAAAAATCCTCACACTGTGCCAAAGCCATTGGATGAGAATGCACTTCTTGAATATCCTCTATTTGCTGTCCGGGAAGTGCCATAAGCTGGTGTCTGATCCTGAGCCTTTGCTCACCCAAAACCGAAAGACCCGAATCTTTTAATAAGGTGTAGTTGGCAAGAATACTACCCACCAAAGTGTTTTCTATGGCGACCATTCCCAACATATCCGGACTATCAGCCACTTTTTTAAATAATTCATAAAAGGTAATGCAAGGTTCCAATTCTACCTCTTTATCACGGAAATACGTACGAGCTGCAATATCGTGGTTGGCACCGGGCCAACCCTGAATGGCTACTTTTATATTTTGCTGATTCATATTTTACTTATTTTGGTCTATAAAATGAAAAAATAAAAAATCCCGCCTCTTAATCAGGGGCGGGATTTTCTCCATTTTGAATATATTAATAATTACTTCAATTAGGTATATATAACCCTACCCCTTTTGGCTGAAAAACCAAAAAAGAAATAAAAGAAGTAATTAAAATAAGAATGACTTATCATTTTGTTGTTGTTTATTGAGCGCAAAGGTAATTATAATTTTTACACGTGCAACACTATTGATAAAAATTTTTACATTTTAGTCGCATTTTTTCCGGTTCATCGGTCAAGGTCAATTTGCACCCCAGCCCAATAATTCCTTAGCATTTTCAATAGCTGCTGCGCCGCGTTCTTTACCGCTGAGCATGGAGGCTATCTCTTCGATACGCTCCGAATCAGAAAGTTTAGCAATATAGGTTTCTGTTTGCAGTTTGGTATCTTCTTTATACACCCTGAAATGGGCATCGCCTTTGGCAGCTATTTGGGGTAAATGAGTAATGGTAATAACTTGCATAGAACGACTCATCTGCAACATGATCTCCCCCATGCGGTGTGCTATTTCACCGGAGACGCCGGAATCTATTTCGTCAAAAATGATGGTAGGTAAATCTGATTTATTGGCTATCAGCGACTTGACAGTCAACATCAATCTCGAAATTTCCCCACCGGAAGCGATCTGCGATACAGGCTGCATGGGGCGGTTTTTATTTGCCGAAAAAAGAAAATCTACTGCATCTTTGCCATGCTCGGAATATTGAGGCAATTGCGTTAAACTAACTTCAAATTGAATATTGGGCATACCCAATTCTGACAATTGTTCAATCATATGATCTTGAACAAATTCAAGTTGTGATTTGCGACTGTCCGTCAACATTTGAGCTTTTAGTTGCACGTCTTCGTAGGCTTCGGCTAATTTCTTTTCCAAATTACTGATATCTTCATCAAAAGACTCTATATGATGTAATTCCGCAGCATATTCTTCGCGTTTGGCAATTAATTCTTCTACGGTTTGGACTTTAAATTTTTGCATTAAAGCATACAAGTCATTCAAGCGCAATGATATCCGGTCGAGTTTTTCCGGATTGAACTCAAAATTTTCCTGTAACGATTCCAATTCCATTTTCAAATCCTTGATATCCACGTAGGCAGCATGAATTCTTTCTGTTTTCTCTTTACCCTCAGGAATATATTTGTCAATTTTGGATAAAGTGTCTTCTGCCTCTCTTAACTGAGTTAAAGTGCCTCGGTCTTCGTCAAAAATCATGGAGATCCGGCTCAATGCCGTTTTGATGGTTTCAACATTGCTCAATGTCTCGAATTCCATTTCCAAGGTCTGCAATTCATCGGCTTGCAATTTGGCTTCTTCTAATTGATTGTACTGAAACCGGATGAAATCTAATTCGGAAGCAGACTTTTCAGCCTCTTTGCGAAGTTTTTCCAATGCCTTTTCATTGGATTTCCATGTGGAGTAGCTATCCCTATACGCCTGAAAAATTTTTGCATTCTGAGCCACCGTATCCAATACTTCCATTTGATAAGATGCATTGGACAACAATAGATTTTCATGTTGGGAATGGATGTCAATCAGTTGAGAACTAAGGTCACGCAACACATTCAAAGACACCGGAGTATCGTTGATGAAAGCCCGGGATTTTCCATTGGAAGTCAGTTCGCGACGGACGACGCAATTTGACTGATCATAATCCAACTCATTGGACTCAAAAAAATCATACAAATGCTTGTAAGTTGAAATGTCGAAAACCGCCTCAACTATGCATTTGTCTTCCTGCATTCTGATTGATTTATTATCGGCTCTTTGACCTAAAATCAATGACAAGGCACCTAAAATAATGGATTTTCCGGCGCCCGTTTCTCCGGTCATCACAGTCAACCCATTCTGAAAATCAATATTCAGAGAAGATATCAGTGCATAGTTGGTTATGTCAATTGATTTTAGCATAGAAGATGTGAGACTCAAGCCGGTCTCAAGATAGTTTCAAATTTTTCGGTTTGGGTAGGGTTCAAATCCGACAAGATTTCTACAGCATTTCTTTTTTCCTGGTCGGTAGCCCGTTTAAAGATATTTATCAACTCATCCGTTTTGGTTTCTAAAAAGCTGGATATGGCAATGGCTGATGGTCTGGAGCGGTTTGTTTCTCTTAAAACCGACAGTCCGGCATTGATTTTCGCACGTGCATTTGCCATATTGATACTCATTTCATCCAATCCGAGCCTATGGTATTCATACATATAATTTCTGAATTTTTTAAAAGCTTCATCCGTCAGATTGTTAATCAAAGCATAACGATTTTTATTGCTCTCAAAGGCTCTCCATCCAGGCAAATCCATGGATTGAGCCATATTCACGATACGTTCGGCAGCTTGGAAATAAGGTGTTCCTCCCAAGCGGGAATATGAATCCATATCGTAACCGATAATGAGATAAGCATAATATGACAAAATGGCTGTGAGGTTGGATGTGATTGTATTTTCATTGAACTCAAGGACTTCAAATTCCGTATAATTAAAAACAAAATCATCATCCCTGAAATTGAACAATACCGTATTGTATGAAGAATTGAAAACAGGTCTTCTTATCTGCACCTGAATCTCTCCGGTAAAAAGATCATCTTCCACCTTAGAAATGATAATATTCATCGTACACTCAATTCTTTCATGAGGAGCAAAAGACAAATCCGTCCACCTTCTGTTATTCACAAATTCAGAAGCTGATCTCTCAAGTGTATTGAAAATGGATTTGTTAGAACCCTGAATCATATCCGAATTGATGGTCAGATTACAATTCAGTTCCTGGGCAACCAGTGAAAAAGTGAAAACCAGATTAGCAATTAATAAAAGACAATATTTCAAACCGGTTCTATACATAAGTTTTAATGACAAATCGCTAAAAGGACGTATTAGAACAACAAAGTATTGATTTCCTGTACGATATCATCTGCAACATCCACTTTATCTTTCAGTTCGTATTCTTTTTTCATGCCGGAGCGATGTAAAATAGTAACTCTATTAGTATCTACGCCAAAGCCGGAGTAAGGATCTCTTAAAGAATTCAGCACAATGAAATCAAAATTTTTCCTCTCCATTTTAGAGATTGCATTTTCCTCTTCATGATTAGTTTCTAATGCAAAGCCGACAAGAAACTGTTCCGGTTTTTTTACTTTTCCTACTTCCGCAGCTATGTCTATGGAGGGTGTTAATTCAAGGAAAATATTTTCTTTCCCGCGTTTTATTTTCTGCTCAGCTCTTACAACAGGAGTAAAATCGGATACGGCGGCACACATGATGGCACCGTCCACATGCTCAAAACGGCTCATCACAACCTTATGCATGTCGGCTGCAGTATCCACATTGATTCTCTCAATATTTTTATAGGGAGTTTTAAGGTATACGGGACCACACACCAATATCACCTCCGCACCTTTTCTCGCACAGGTTTCTGCCAAGGCAAAGCCCATCTTACCCGATGAATAATTGCCGATATAGCGAACAGGATCAATTTTCTCATAGGTAGGTCCGGCAGTTATCAGGATTTTTTTACCTAACATATCTTTGGGAACAAAATAATCCTGTATGAAACGGACTATATTTTCCGGTTCCTCCATCCTACCCCTTCCTTCCAAGCCACTTGCCAATTCTCCCGCCACCGGATCAATGATCAAGTTGCCGTGTGCTTTAAGTGTTTCCAAATTCTGTTTGGTGGTCGGATGTGTGTACATATGTAAGTCCATTGCCGGAGCAATAAAAACGGGACATTTGGCAGCAAGATAAGTTGCAATAAGCAAATTATCAGCCGTGCCTGTAGCCAATTTTCCCAGTGTGTTGGCTGTAGTCGGAGCAATGAGGAAGGCATCAGCCCACAAGCCTAAGTCCACATGACTGTTCCATTGTCCATTCGTGGCATCAAAAAAATCTGTCACAACGGGATTTTTTGAGAGTGTAGCCAGGGTAAGGGGTGTTACAAATTGTTGAGCCGAGGGAGTCATGATGACTTTGACTTCTGCTCCTTGTTTCACTAGCAAACGTACAATTTGTGCAGTTTTATAAGCAGCTATTCCACCGGTTACCCCTACGATTATTTTTTTTTCATTTAATATAAATGGCATCTGATTAAGAATTTAAAATGATACAAACACAACTCACAAAATTAATGATAATTTTCAATCTTTTCACAGATATGTAAAAATTGATTGAGACTTCTCATTGCGCAGTGTTTTCTTTTGGCAGATAAAAACAACAAAAGTCACACTGTACTTTCATGCAAGTAAACTGTGTGACTTATAGTCTTTTAGCATTAACATTTATCAAAGTATGCGTAATGCTTTAACTCAACTTATCTTTCAAAGGGTTTCTGTAATAGATTTTATCTTCTATAAATTCCTGTGTAGCAAACAGCGTCGGCTTGGGGAGTTTTTCAAAATAACGTGAAATCTCTATCTGTTCACGATTTTCAAAAACCTCTTCAATATTGTCAGATGATCCACCAAAATCTTGCAATTTTTTCTCAATCTCTGATTTGATTTCAACATTGATTTGATTGGCTCTTTTAGCAATAATCGTTACCATTTCATACACATTACCAACCTCTTCGCTCATAACATTTATATCGCGTGAGATGGTATTTGTCGAAGCATTTAATTTTCTAAAATCCATATATTTAATCTTTTACTGTTCGTTTTGAATCTGCCAATATTTTATCGGCATCTTTACGATATTTCCCTTCGGGAAACTCGTTGGTATAATTGTAATATTCGTCAATAGTGTCTCTGAAACGTTCCATCTTCTTATCTTCAAAGCTTTGTACTGCCTGTTGATATTTAGATTGCAAAATAATAAAGGAAAATTCTTCCCTATACGCATTGGAGGGATAATTCAGCAAAGCATTTTGCGCAACAATAACGGCCGACAAATAGTTATTCCCTAAATAATTTCCCAAATTATAATACAATTTAGCAGTAAGCAATTCTTTATATGCTAACTTATTCGTCAACTCATCCAGTAATTTGTTCGCCTGCGGTACCCTTTCACTTTCGGGATGCAAATCTAAAAACTCCTGAAAAGCTTTGATGGCATTATGAGTGGTAGTCTGATCCAATCGCGCATCCGGCGAATCTAAATAATAACAATAGCCAATCATATATCTGGCTTCAATTATAAACTTCCCCTTGGGATATGTTTTTACATAAGTTTTATAATATTCGCTTGCGGTAAAATAATCTTTTTGTCCCATGTATGAACGGGCAAGATAATTTAAAACCAACTCAGACCGCTCGGTACCCCGATAATACCTTGACACCTCATCAAACAAGGTAGTGGCACGCATGAAATCATTTTTCTCGAAATACTCAACCGCCTTATTGTATTTCAATTCAGGGTCATTACTTTTCAACACATTCTGATATTCGCTGCAAGAAACCAGCAGTGTTACAGCCAACAATATGGACAAGTATTTCTTCATATAAAAATTGGCTGCAAAAATAACAAATTAAAATGGATTGTGAAAATGGTAATTCGTGCCAGATACGATAAATTTTCTTCAAAACATGAAATCAGGTAGAAAACGCTCAACACATTACTTAAAAAAGTTTATACATTAACGAGCATAATACTAAAAAAGAAAGAAATGAATTAATATAAATTTTGATGATAAATCTCTAATTTTTCAGTGCTTTATCAACCGGCAAATCAATGCCATTCCAAGCTTTTTTGGATGTCCAATCGACAGGAGGATTGCTCCAAAAGGAATCAGATTCCGGTAAACCGAGTGCAATAAAAACCGCTGAACAAAGGTACAGGCTACCGGTTGAAATATAAGTTTCTCCTATGGCAGGTTGATGACCGGCAAAACCAACCCGGAGCCATCCATGGTCATCAAATGTACCGGGCGCATTGATTTGTCTATGAATAACGGAAGTAAGAGCAGATCTTACTTGTGCTGGTTCAACAGCATCAGGTAATAGTTTGCGATAAGCAACATCCGAAAGCGCATAGAACGCACCGAAACGATAAGCAAGCGAACGCCCAATGGGCGGATAAGTTCCCTCCGGTGAAATCAAACGCTCTTGTAAAGCAGCATAACGTTGATAACGGGGAATTTCTACATCATAAAATTCAGCACCTTCCACTCCATGTTTTTTCATAACAGTGAGAATTTCGACCATCATGGGCTGAATAACAAAACTATTGTAATAATCTAAATGCAACTCCGGACCATCGCCGTACCAACCGTCTCCTTTGTACCATTGTTGATGTTTTTCCAAAGCATATTGTACGCGCTCAAATTCCCAGGTTCCTGTAAATTCTTTTAACGCAGTTTCCACCATTGCAGAAAAAAACAGCCAATTGTTTTCGCCCGGCTTAATATTACGGGTAGATTTTAGCTCTTCAATAATCCGCTGTTGTGTGGTTTCATCCAATCTTTCCCACAACTGAGTACGCGCACGCAACAGACCATGTGCCAAAAAAGCAGCATCTACCAAAGGTTGACGTCCTTGATTAAAATTCAAATAATCAGGCGAGGAAGGATCAACTCCGTGTTGAATTGACTGAAGTGTCAACTCAATATATTTAGCCCTCATACGTCCTTCTATTGTTTGATCAGGTCCCAACTCCAACCAGGGAGAAATGCCCGTTACAAGACGCCCTAAAGCTTCTAAATGAGTCACCTCTCTTCTTTTCCCTATGTCAACAGCATTAGATTCTACCGGCATGTTTTTTCGCAGTTTTCCTTTGCTCATATTAATTAAAACAGGCTTGGCAATCCTATCTAAAGCACTTAACCAACATGCTCTATCTTCGTTTTCAGAATACAAAGTAATGGGATCTACAACAACTTGTTTTGCTTTCAATTTTTTATATCTGACAAGTGCTTCTACAAAATAATAATCAGCATAACTCAAGGGAGCATCCACCTCGTATTTTGGCATGTAACCGACCGCATGCTGTAAAATAAAATGGTGATTGTCGCCTATTTTTTTTGCCCTGTATGCCGTAGAAGCTAAAGATCGTATTTGTTGCTCACCCAATTTTAAAAATTCTTGTGCAAGTTTTCCTTGCACCATGGTACTCAACTCTATAACAGCAGAAGCTATAATCGCCCCTGCTGAAGCATCCCGTTTAGCTTTAGGAATGTCCGGAGCATCAAAATCCCAATAAGGAATTTTATCTTTAGGAAGACGGGGATGATACATGATAAATTGAGCAATTTTTATTGCTTGATCTAAATACGCCTGTTTCCCTGTTTGTCGGTACATCATTGTAAAACCATATAACCCCCAGGCCTGACCGCGAGCCCAGGATGAATTATCATTCAGGCCTTGATGAGTAATTTTACCCAATACTTTTCCTGTTTCATTATCATAATTAATCACATGATATGAACTCCCATCAGCTCTGAAATGATTCTCTATGGTTTTATCCGCATGGGATTTAGCCATATTATAATAAGTATTTTCACCCATATAAGACGATGCTACGGTGAGTAATTCTAAATTCATCATATTGTCGATGATAACAGGAAAAGACCATTGTTTGCGATCCCATGATCGGGTGCATCCGACAACAGGGTTAAAGCGTGTTGACAAAGATTTTGCACCATTGATAATGACCTGCCTGTACGCTTCTTTACCCGTTAAGCGATAACCATTTCCAAAACTACAATTGATTTTGAAACCCACATCATGATTTGTGGTGTCATACTGTTGATCTTCTATCCTACTTGTCATATCTTCTGCTGCCCTTAGCACGGATGTATCGTTACTGTTTTCGTAAAGATACCACAGCATACCCGGGAAAAACCCACTGACCCAGTTGGAGGGTTTACAAGTCATGAACTTGCCATTTTCAACGCTACGTGGTAATAGATTGGGTTGTTTCTTTAATGTTTCATACATACCCATCGACTGTTGAAGCGAAAAAGCCAAGGCATCATCTACTATCTTATCCATTGAAGTTTGAGCAGTTACACTTACCGGCAATGTAAAAAGTAAAACACAAGTTGCTATTATAAGATTGAATCTTTTATTTTTCATAAAACATTGTATTAGTTATTAATTATGTTTTTTGTCGGTAAAGTCCACATGATATGTGGAAGAGACGATGGTTGTAAAAATAATAAATTTTAAGAACAAATCACGGCTTAATATCAATAATTCCTATACACCCTGATTGCATTTAACATGGTTTCATCTTTTTCAGCCGTGAAATCTATACTGATACCGGAATTATCGTTAGCACGAATGATGAATTTCTTGACTACCGGATACAAAGGACCATATTCATCTGACAGGTTCAGCCGATTGATAACACGTACTCCATTAATATCCACATTAAAAACCCTTTCATTAACATCTTCAGTCAAAGCATCATTACCCAAATTATAAGCTATAGTTTGAACTTCAGAGGTTTTCAATTCAGAAAAATAGAGGTTCACCGTGTATTCTCCATCCGGCACATCCAATTTAAAACTTTCCAATCCTTGTCTCATTGTTTGGAATACCGGGTCTATATCAGTATTTAAAATATTAAAATCAGAAGCCGGGAGTTTGCCGTGTCTCGTTTTTTTAGAGTAACTCTCCCCACCAATATACCCCCAGGATCCGGGTGAATATTCTTGTTCAGGTATCCATATAACAGACTTGTCCTTTTCTTCAAAATAACGCTTACTACCAAGCATGATATTGATTGATTCAAATGGTATGTTAGTATGCCGTAAGGAAGATGCTATCATCCTGAAATCAATTTTTAACAGGTCATATATTTTACCGGAATCAGTGTGACCGACTGCCTTCAGTACATTTTCCCCGTTTTGAAATGGCACATCGAAAATAGCAATAGCATTTTCTGTTTGCTGAACACCTAAGGATTTTCCATTTACAAAAAGCTCTACTTCAGGAAGATTGGTATACACCTTTACCATTTGTCTGGTTGTGTAGTCTTCATCAGCAATACCTGAACGAATATTCCAGTTTCTACCTCCTATATTGATCACTGGTGTATTCTTCAACAATGCTTGATAATGCAAATAAGTGTCTTTCACTTCACGTTTAGTAGAAACAATACCCTTATTATTAATATGAGGAACAGCATTACCTCTAATTTCCGAATGAAAATCATTAAGATTCCAAATGGCAGCTCCTACTACAAAATCACGCTCCATAATTGCTTTATAATAATGCTCGTGGTAAAGATTTGCCCATTCTTGCGTATAGTCAAAACGTTGCGGTTCAAAAGAATGCAATCGGGGATCTACATCAGCACCATACTCTGTTATGATAAAAGGCGTCGTCGGCAAAACAGCATGCGCCTGATCCAAAAATTTATCAAAACCATCGAAAGTGCCACCATACCAACCTTGATATAAATTCCAGCCAACTATTTTAGGTGTCTGAGTTAAACCTGATTCATGGTACAATTTAAAATTTCCGTGGAAAGGAATTAGCGTATATCTGTAGGGGTCATCGGCTCTAATTTGATCTTCTATTTGTTGTGCCAATGTTTGAATAGATTTCAAATAATGATTTGATTTTTCTTCTTCGGTGTCGGTATAAGGTAGTCGTAAAAGCACCTCATTCATATATGCCCAAATCATAACTGATGGCCGGTTATAATCCTGCATAACCATTTCTTTCGCCATATGCAGGCAATTGTGTGCAAACTCACTATTCTCGGTAATAGTATTCACAATAGGAATTTCTACAGAGGTGATAATGCCTAATTTGTCACACATTTCCATCACTACCGGATCTTGCGGATAATGAGATACACGCAGGAAATTTCCACCCATATCCTTCAACAATTTTACGTCCCGCACATGGATTTCATCAGGCAGCGCATTGCCCATCTTATCAAAACACTGGTGTCTGTTTGTGCCTATTAACTTATAAGGTTTTCCGTTCAGACAAAAACCTTTCTCTGTCGTAAATTCAAACCATCTAAACCCTAAGGGTTGTATCACTTCATCCAATAATGCTCCGGTTTTCCCTTCATAAATACGAGTTCGTACTGTATATAATGCCGGAGATTCCGGTGACCATAATTCCGGTGAATTTATATTGAATGACAATTCAACAGGTATATTTTCAACTTGTTTTTTGAGTTTTATTTTTTTGGACACCTGCTCTATGACCTGTTTGTCGGGATTGATAACTGAATGCTCTATCCGTATATTACTTGCAGCATCCGACTGATTACTCAAGAATGATTTAATTTCAACAGTAGCTTGTTTTTCAGATACCAATGGTGTATTTATGTAAACACCGGATGATGCATAATGCGTAGTAGAAAAATGCTGCTTTTCAGTGGCAATGAGATACACATCTCGATAAATCCCTCCGAAGAAAGTAAAGTCGGCAGACAAGGGCGGAATATCAGGGTTATAACGATTGGTGACTCTTACAACTAATTGGTTGGTAGCTCCAAATTGCAGAAATTTTGTAATATCGAAGCTAAATCTTGTGTATCCACCCACATGACTACCCACTTTGTCTCCATTAACAAACAGTTCAGCCTCCTGATTAATGCCTTCAAAAAAAATTGTGATTTGCTTGTTTTTATATGATTCCGGTATGTTTATTTGTTTCTTATACCAACCAAAACCCTGGTAATATCCGGGCTCATCATCCATCACATCATCAATGTTCCAGGTATGGGGCAAATCAATTATTTCCCAATTATAATTTTCATTAATATTTTGTATGCCTCCGGGAATATCCTGACGAATGAATTTCCAATGCTCATTGATTGAAAAAGTAATTCGGGGAGATGAGTATAGATGAACAGAGAATAAAAAAACTAAACAACACAATAAATAGAATGGCCTTTTCATGCTTGATATCACTTAAAAGAACTGATTACTCTGATAATTTGAAAGACAAAAGCAAACAAACAACTTACTCAACCGATAATATTCAATTTGTAAAATGATGATTTCCCTGATGATTGAAACACACGGACAACATAAATTCCTGAAGATATGTCGGATACATTGATATGATTCGCAGTAGATGAAAGCAGAAATTGTCCGTTCAGGGTATAGATTTCCGCCTTCATAAAATCATCTCCATGAATAGTGAGTTTGTCTCTGACCGGGTTGGGTGTTAAAATTGCCCCGCCGGAAGAATTGTCTGAGGAGATAATACCCGTAGAATCATCCCAAAATGTCAGCTTTAATACAGGTCTGGAAGTTTCATTCTCAAACTCCCGGGATGCAATTTTAATAGCTGTATTAGTACTATTGAGATCATGAATTTTAAATGAAGTGATGGATTCATTCGGATTATCAAACAGCCAGGGTGTCACATCAAAAACTAATTGCCCTGCAAGTGTTTTACCTTTTAAAAACGAAAGGCGGTTGTATCCGGCCTTCCAATCTGTATTGTTTTGCCGAAGTTCACCTGTCAATGTAAATTCTTCCCAGGAAACATCACTGATCCCCGATGCAAAAATAGCACGATCAGCATCATCGGATTGAGTGCAGGTTACAATCAATTCAGCATGTTTTAAATACGGCAATTTCGACTTCAGGTCTGATAAATCAAATTTCAGAAAAGCTTCCCGACGATTGGCTTCGATAACATGATATCGGATTTCTAATTCAGCATCGTTGCCGAAATTCTGAGTATTGGAAGCTCCCGGAATCACCCAGGTGTCTGCATGGCTATTTATAGTGTAAGTTCTTGTTGTCGGGAAGTCGGGACGACGATTCACTCCATCTAGGAAATCAATGATGCTGTACACTTGCTTATTCAACTCCTCCATATATTGTGTCATTTCAGTATATTCTATTAAAGCATTACTTACAATCCCCTTATTAGAACCATCATCATCGTCTTTAAACCGGAAATAATGCCATCCGATATAGTTTTTATTTTGTAATAACTCCAAACAACTGTTCTGATAGAATTTACCCCTGTTTGCCTGCGAATTTACATACCATCCTGCTCCCGATTGCGATTTATTCTGAACATTAATGTCTTTGATATAGAATTCTCCAACCAAGCAAGGTTTATCAGCAGTCCAGGAAGAAGCGGCAATTTGCTCATTCGGTGACCAGCGATCGTAAAAATTAACTGAAGTTACATCCATATATTGATGTGATGCCGCAACCACACCTTCTATAGCTCTCGGACGTCCGTGCAAGCGACTGCCGAGTATCAGATGGTTCTGGTCATATTTACGAATGGCTGCCGATACCGTTTTAAAATAATGGTCTGCCAGATAAGCTGCAAACTCCTTTTTAATCGCTTCGGTTACCTTGGCCGTATAATTAATACAATCCGATTCACTGAGTCCTTTTTCAGCAGCCCAGGCCAAGGCTGCTTCTCTGCTTGGATCGCCTGCCGGCAAATCTTTTACTAAATTACGCAGTTGATCCTGATTAAAATTAATTTCATTATCGGTAAACCATCCCAACAAATCGCGCTCTTCGGCAAAAGGAGTTACATTGGTATTTGCCAGATTATCACAATAAACCGCAAACTGCGGATCGAGAACAACAACATGATTCAAACTGCCTTGTACGGCATCCGGTGTGGTGTAATAATTTTTACGAACATTTTTATAGGTCAGAAAAAAATTCAGTCTGCGGGTAAAAGAAAAGTTAGCATAATTTTGCAAATTGTATCCTGATTTTGTCTGACTCTCGCTGGCCAGGAAATTACCGGTACCGTTGTACCCTAAACGGCGTGTAATATCATAATCACCTTGAATATTGGAAGAACTGAAACTGGTTACTGCCATATTAATTCCCGCGTACCCTTCCGGATCAATCATCCACCAACGCCCATCTATCTTTTTAACATAAAAATAGCCTGTAGAATCTGTTCTCAGGTACTTATAAGTTCCGTAACGGGTAAAATCATCCGAACCATCCGTTTTGCTTTCAAATCCGGGGATAAGACTTACCAATTTGGCTTGCCGGGTAGTCCAGGATCCGGAATATGAAGATTTTACCTGAATATTTTCATATGGATTTTGAGCAATAAGCGATAAGGGTAAAAATCCAATAACAACAATAACAAAGCTTCTTAATAAATGCATATTCATATGATTATAACTTTATTTTCAATGTTTAGCATCAATTGTTTAATATTATTTTCAACACTTTACTCTGTGTATTTGTCTGTAATGCAGCCATATATATTCCTGGCGGCAAACCGGAATTTATAGAATGAGTAATTTACTTACTTCCAACTCGCCCGACAAATCAACAACATGTAACAAATACAAATCCTTAGGCAGTCGCAATATTTTCTGTACATTGGGTTCAACATAACCATGAAAGATACATTGCCCTGACACATTATTTACACGTAATTCCAATGAACTTTC